>JBBQCV010000001.1:0-58214 GCA_038319115.1 Burkholderiales bacterium
CAGGCCCTGCGCACGAACTTGCCCAACCCGCCTGCCTAACCCACCTGCCCAACCCCTCCACCGGAGATGGCCTTGAAGACGATCCTCGAAACCGCCCTCGAGCAAGGCGCGCCGCGACACCTTTCGATGGTGCGCAGCTTCCACCTCGCCGACCTGTTCACGCTGGCCAACGCGGCGTGCGGGGTGGCCGGCGTGTTCCTCGCCATGCTGTTCATCGACAGCGGCTGGATCCGCCATTTCCTCTGGGCCGCGGCGATGGCGCCGCTGGCGTTCTTCTTCGACGTGCTCGACGGGCGCATCGCGCGCGCGCGCCACACCCACTCGGCCTTCGGACGCGAACTCGAGTCGCTCGCCGACGTGATCTCGTTCGGGGTGGCCCCTGCCGCCCTCGCCTTCGCCGCGGGCATGCGTGGCGGGTGGGATGCGTTCGCGCTGATCTACTTTGTCTGCTGCGGCGTGAGCCGCCTCGCGCGCTTCAACGTCACGGCCGAGAGCCTCGCCACCGATAGCGGCAAGGTCGCCTATTTCGAAGGCACCCCCATTCCCTCCAGCGTGGTGCTCACCGCGCTGCTCACTTTCGCTGTGTGGCGCGGCCGCATCGGCGAGGCCCTGTATGGCGGCGTGTGGTCGCTGGGCTGGGACCTGCACCCCTTGAGCCTGCTGTTCGTGCTCTCGGGCACGCTGATGATCAGCAAGACGCTGCGGATCCCGAAATTCTAGGAAACCGACGCGAGGCCACGCTATCCTCCGTGGCATGCAAACCCCCGCCGCACCGCCGCGCTACGACGCGATCCTGTTCGACCTGCTCACGGCCCTGATCGACTCATGGGCGTTGTGGAACCGCGTGGCCGGCAGCGAGGAAGCAGGACGCAGGTGGCGCGCCGAGTACCTGCGCCTCACCTACGGCTGCGGAACCTATCTGCCCTACGAAAGCCTGGTGGCCGAAGCGGCCCGCGCGAGCGGCCTGTCGAACGAGCATGCCGCGCGCCTCTGCCTCGAATGGGAAACGCTGCAGCCCTGGGACGACGCGGTCGCGCTGCTTGGCGCGCTCGCGCCGCACTACCGCCTCGGGGTGGTGACCAACTGCTCCGAAGTCCTCGGCCGCCGCGCGGCGGCGCTCATGCAGGTGCCGTTCGAGTGCATCGTGACCGCCGAGCGCGCCGGCTTCTACAAACCCGATCCCGCGCCCTACCTTCTGGCGCTGCGCGACCTCGGCCTGCCCGCCGAGCGCGTTTTGTTCGTCGCCGGCTCGGGCTTCGACCTGATCGGCACCGCCCGCATCGGCATGACCACGCTGTGGCACAACCGTGTCGGCCTCGCTTCGCCGCAGGGCGCCCCCGCCGCCGCGGCCGAGGCGGCGACGCTACGCCCGATGGTCGAGGATTTCCTGCAGCGCTCCAGCCAACCTGAAGTCATTCCATGACCCCGGACCCGACCCTCGCCGAACTCGATACCCCTGCGCTGCTGCTGGATCGCGGCAAGGTCGCCGCCAACGCCGCGCGCCTGCGCTCGCACATCGAATCCCTCGGCTCGCGGCTGCGGCTGCACGTGAAGACTGCCAAGTCGCTTGGGGTGGCGCGCCTCGTGCTCGGCGAAGCGCCCGCACCGATCACCGTGTCGACGCTCAAGGAAGCCGAGCAGTTCGCCGTCCACGGCTATCGCGACATCCTGTATGGCGTGGCTTTCGCGCCGGACAAGCTCGCGCGCGCCCTTGCGCTCGCGCGCAACGGCGTGGACCTGGCGATCGTGCTCGACAGCCTGCAGGCGGCACGCACGATCGCCGGCCTGCTCGGCCCGGACGCTCCGGCCTTGCGCGTGCTGGTCGAGATCGACTGCGACGGACACCGCGCGGGCCTGCGGCCCGGCGACCCGGCGATAGTCGAAATCGCACGCGCGCTGGCCGGCAGCCGCGCACAGGTGGCCGGGGTCATGACTCACGCGGGCGGTTCGTACGACTGCCGCAGCGTCGATGCGATTCGCGCGATGGCCGTGCAGGAGCGCGATGCAGTCATTGCCGCCGCGCATGCGTTGCGCGCAGCCGGGTTTGACGCGCCGGTCGTGAGCGTCGGCTCCACGCCCACCGCCACGTACGCCGATGACCTCACGGGCGTGACCGAGGTGCGTGCCGGGGTGTTCGTGTTTTTCGACCTGGTGATGGCCGGCATCGGCGTGTGCCGCGTGGAAGACATCGCCGTCTCGGTGCTCGGCACGGTGATCGGGCACCAGCGCGAAAAGGGATGGACGCTCACCGACGCGGGCTGGATGGCCATGTCGCGCGACCGCGGCACCGCGAAACAGCCGCTCGACCAGGGCTATGGCGTGGTCTGCGACGCGGCGGGCCGGCCGATTCCCGGGCTCATCGTGTCGGATGCGAGCCAGGAGCACGGCATCATCAGCCATCGCAGCGGCGATCCGGCGCGCATGCCGGACCTGCCGATCGGCACGCGCCTGCGCATCCTGCCCAACCACGCCTGCGCAACCGCCGCGCAGTACGATCACTATGCGGTGCTCGACGGCGACGGGCGCATCGAGGCCACCTGGCCACGCTTCTCGGGCTGGTGACAGTGGCCTCGCGCACCTGAAACAACGCACGGACCGGCCCAGCGCGGCTGGTAAGATCGGCGCATCCCCACGCATCGCCACAAAGGAAGCGCCATGCCCGCGAAAGCCAACTACATTTTCACCGTCAGCATGGATGTCGAAGCCGACAAGGAAGCCCTCTTCAACGAGGTCTACGACACCGAGCACATCCCGCTGATCCTCAAGGTCCCCGGCGTGGTGTCGGCCAAGCGCTACAAGATGGAACCGCTCACCATGATCCTCGGCGGCGAGAAGAAATCCATCGTCATGGAAGGCGAGCCGGTCTACATGGCCGTGTATGAGCTCGAGAGCGCCGACGTGCTCGTGGGCGAAGGCTGGGCCAAGGCGGTGGATTCGGGTCGCTGGCCGTCGCACGTGCGGCCTTTCACCAAAAACCGCCGCCACGTCCTGCGCAAGCTGACCGGCTAGGACGCGCGGGCGCGCGCCGCGGCCTTTTCAGCGCGGCGGCACGGCCTTGCGCGGCTCGGGGGCCGGGCCGAGGCGCACGATCGCGATGCGCGCCGTTTCACCGCTCGCGACGAGGGCGCAGCGTTCGCCTTGCGGCGAGTCGAGAAGCACCGATTCAAGCGGCTTCAGGGGCAGGGCGTCGCCGCTGACCTGCGCCTCGCCTTCGAGGAGCACGGCGACCACGGTCTCGCCCGCGCGCTGCTCGCAAAAGAGGGGCCCCCGCCAGCGCGGCAGCACGATCCTGGCGCTGGCCCGGCTGCGCCGCGTCATTACGTTGAACACCTGCACGGGCTCGCCGAGCAGGCGGCAGGTGGTTTCCCAATCGCCGCTGAAGGCGAAAGGCACGAAGGGCGTGCCGACCGCGCGACGCACGTTCACATTGTTGATGATATCGATGCACGTAAGTTCGACGCCGGCCCCCGCCAGCAGCATGAACTGCCGGTCCATGCCGGACAGGGCCGAAAACGGGCAGTCGATGCCGATGTCGGTGGTGCTCACCTGCCAGTCGGCCGTGTCGTGGCCGCCGATGGCCGGGTGCGAAGCGATGACGCGCGACACGCCCAGCCTGTTCTTCCAGGCAAGCGTGGCGTACTCGGCCGAGCGCAGGATTCGCATGTCCGAATATAGCGTCGAATCCGGTTAGCATTACGACATTCGAGAATCATGCCGCCCCTCCTGCCTGCCCCCGCCCCAGCGCCTGTGCCCGCTCCCGTCTCCGCCCCGACGACGGCCGCGGATGCGTCGCAGCGGGGTCCACGGCGTCCTTCCAGGGATGCGCGCCGCGCCCGCATCGCATCGGGTGTGGTGCTGTTCATCTTCGTCGCCACGCACCTGGTCAACCACGCGCTCGGACTGGTCTCGCTCGCGGCGATGGAGGCCGGCCGCTGGGCGTTCCTCGCCGTGTGGCGCAATTCCGTGGGCACGGCGCTCATTGCCGGCGCGATCGTGGTCCACATCGCGCTGGCCGTCTGGTCGATCTACCTGCGCCGCCAGTTCCGCATGCCGTTCTGGGAGGGATTCCAGATCCTGCTGGGCGTGGCGATCCCGCTGCTGCTCGTCGACCACGTCATCGGGACGCGTCTTTCCCACGAAGAATTCGGCTTCGAAGATTCGTACACCGCGGTGGTGCTGGTGTTCTGGGTGCTCAAGCCCGAACTGGCGCTGTGGCAGAGCATCCTGGTGCTGGTGGCCTGGGCGCATGGCTGCATGGGCATCCACTACTGGCTGCGCATGGAGCCCTGGTATGCGCGCATCCGCATGGTGCTGTACACCATCGTGGTCCTGCTGCCCGTGCTTGGCCTGCTTGGGTTCGCGCAGGCTGGCCGCTTCGTCGCCAGCCTCGCGGCCGACCCGATCTGGGCGCGCGAGCTGCTGGCCGATGCGCGCGCGCCCGACGTCATGGCCTCTGCCGCGCTCAAGCACACCGGCGACTCCATCGAATTGGTGTTCGCCTTCCTGCTCGCCATCACGCTGGTGGCGCGCGCGGTGCGCGAGGTCATCGAGCGCGGAAGCTCGGTGCGCATCACCTATCCCGGCCGGCGGGTGGTTACTGTCCCGGTGGGCTTCTCGATCCTCGAGGCCAGCCGCCAGGAGCGCATCCCGCATGCTTCGGTGTGCGGCGGGCGCGGGCGCTGCTCGACTTGCCGGGTACGCGTCTTGTCGGGCGCGGGCCCGTTGCCACCGCCGCGCCCGACCGAGGCGCGCGTGCTCGCGCGCCTGAATGCCCCGCCCGACGTGCGCCTCGCCTGCCAGCTGCGGCCGGTCCACGACCTGAGTCTCATGCTCCTTATTCCGCCCAGCATGAAGCCGATGGAGTCCCTCGAGCACCCCGGCATCATGGCCGGGCGCGAAAGGGAGGTCTGCGTCATGTTCGCCGACCTGCGCGGGTTCACCAAGATCGCCGAAAAGCGCCTGCCCTACGACGTCGTCTTCCTGCTCAACCGCTACTTCGAGGCGGTGGGGGACGCGATCGAGGCGGCCGGCGGCATCCCGAACCAGTTCATCGGCGACGGCATCATGGCGCTGTTCGGAGTCGAAAGCGGCGCGGCGGCGGGTGCGCGCGACGCGCTGGCGGCCGCGCGCGCCATGCACCGTGCAATCACCGACCTGAGCGCAGAACTGCACGAAGCGCTGCCCGAGCCGCTGCGCCTGGGCATCGGCGTGCACGTGGGGCCGGCGGTCGTCGGGCACATGGGCCGCGGCGTCGCCACCTACCTCACCGCGGTCGGCGACACGGTCAACACCGCCAGCCGCCTGCAGGACCACACCAAGGAATTCGCCTGCGAACTGATCGTGTCCGACCGCGTTGCCGAGCGCGCTGGGATCGACCTGTCGGGGTTTCCGCGCGAAGAAATCACGGTGCGCAACCGCGCCGAGCCAGTGACGGTGAGGATCGTCAAGGACGTAGAGTCCCTGCCGCTTCCGCAAGCAAGGGCTGCGGAGCGCGCGTAGTGACGTTGCGATTCGTGCCCGACGGACGTTGCGCAAGCAGTCGAATGGGTAATTGGGCGGCGGCCCGCCCGCTTCAGCCCTCGACGGCGGCCTGCCAGCCTTCCTTCATCTGGCGGTCGAAATCCTCCGCCACGCGGGCGTCCTTCTCGAGCATCGCGTCGGCGTCGGTGGTCGCGTATTTCATCACCCCAAGGTCGGTGAACGCCTTCTGCACGCGCGGGCTCCACAGGCCGATGTCGCGCACCGTGGGGACGATGCGCGAGAACAGGCGCATGCGGTAGCGGATGTTGGCCTCGGAGGCCTCGATCACCGGCAGGATGTCGTCGGGCTCGTAGCCGAGCTTTTCCCACATCTCTCGCGCGCGCATGCGGTCGCTCAGGTAGATCGAGCCCTCGATGATGAAATCCTCGCGCTCGCGCCGCTCGGCCTCGGTGAGTTGCGGGTAATAGTCCTTGAGCGCCATGCGCCCGAAGGCGACGTGCCGTGCCTCGTCCTGCATCACGTAGGCGTTCACCTGGCGGCACAGCAGGTTCTTCGAATAGTCACGAATGCTCTGGAAAGCCACCAGCGCAAGGCCTTCGATAAGCACCTGCATGCCGAGATAGGTGAAATCCCAGCGCTTGTCCGACAACGTCTTTTCGAGCAACGCCTTCAACGGCGGCGATATCGGGTACACCATGCGGTACTTGTCGGTCAGCAGCTTCCTGAACGCCTCCACATGGCGCGCCTCGTCCATGACCTGGGTGGCGGCATAAAACTTGGATTCGATGTCGGGCACGTCCTGCACGATGCGCGCGGTACACACCAGCGCCCCCTGCTCGCCGTGCAGGAACTGCGACAGCGTGTGCACCTGGTTGTGGTAGCGCAGTTCGGTCTTCTGCCGCGCCGACAGCTTGTCCCACAGCGGCGTGCCGTAGAGCGGCAGCACCGTTTCGTCCATCTGCATCGGGTCTTCCGGGTCGACCGGCAGGCTCCAGTCGATGCGCGTGGCCGCGTCCCATTGCTGGCGCTTGCCCTTGGCGTACAGGTTGAGCAGCTCGGAGCTGCGCGCGTCGTAGTCCCAGGTAAAGGAGGCCTCGACCTCGCCGTTGACTTTCCAATGGGTCTCCTCGACCGGGAGCGCGTAGCGATAGAGCGTGGACATAAACTTCTCCGATGCGACCTTGGCTGGATGGTAGACCTATGCCGCGGGGGCGTCGAGCTGCCGCCGCAGGGGGGGGGCGTCGAGCCGCCGCAAGGCGGCGTCAGGCGATGTCAGGATCGGCGGGAACGGCGCGCGCAAGTTCATGGCGTGCGCCCGCGCCACGGTATCCTCTGCATTTGTCCCCAAAGGCACAGTCGCAATGAAAATCAACACGGGTGAGTTCCGCGTCCGGCCGGGCGAGAAGGTCAAGCTGGCGGCACGCCCGACACGGGTCAAGGACTGGTACCAGTCCAAATCCGGTTACCGCGACCTGCTTGCCGAGCACATCGCCGAGCTGCAGGACCTGCAGGACCGGCTGTACGCCTCCAACGGCTACTCGGTCCTGTTCATCCTGCAGGCGATGGACGCGGCCGGCAAGGACGGCGTCATCAAGCACGTGATGTCAGGCCTCAACCCGCAGGGCTGCCAGGTGTTCAGCTTCAAGCACCCCAGCGCCGAGGAGCTCGACCACGACTTCCTGTGGCGTGCGGTGCGCGCCCTCCCTGAACGCGGCCGCATCGGCATCTTCAACCGTTCTTACTACGAGGAAGTCCTCATCGTGCGCGTGCACCCCGCGATACTGCGCGCGCAGAACCTGCCCGACCTGCCCGCCGATGAAACCGAAACCTGGCAGGGGCGGTTTCGCTCGATCAACGATTTCGAGGCCCACCTGCACCGCAGCGGCACGCGCGTGGTGAAGTTCTTCCTGCACATTTCGAAAGACGAGCAGAAGAAGCGCTTCCTCGCGCGCATCGACGACCCGGCCAAGAACTGGAAATTCGTGCGCTCCGACCTCGAGGAGCGCGCCTGCTGGGACGACTACCAGCGCGCCTACGAGGCCTGCCTCTCGGCGACCAGCACCAGCCTGTCGCCCTGGTACGTGGTGCCCGCCGACGACAAGAAGAACGCGCGCCTGGCCGTGTCGCGCATCGTGCTCGACACGCTTGCCGGGCTGGGCCTGGCCTACCCCGTTCTCGACGCCAAAGCGACGCGCGAGCTGGCCGGGATGCGCAAGCTGCTCAAATAATCGACAGCCCGCCGTCGACCATGAGGGTCGCGCCGGTGATGAAGGAGGCCTCCGCCGAGCTCAGCCACAGCACCGGCCAGGCGATTTCGTCGGGCGAGGCCCAGCGGCCGATGAGCGAATTGTCGTCGCGGGCCTTGCGCGTCTCCTCCAGCGACTTGCCCGCCGCCTTGGCCCGTTTGAGATGGAAATCGGTCAGCGTCGAGCCCGGGCAGATCGCGTTGGCACGGATGCCGTTGCCCGCCTCCTCGTGCGCAAGGGTGCGCGTGAAGGCCAGCAGCGCGGCCTTGGAAGCGTCGTAGATGCCCATCCCCTTGCGTCCGGTCACGGCGTAGCAGGACGACACGTTCACGATGCTGCCCTGGCCCGAGCGGCGCAGCGGGGGGAGCGCGGCGCGGCAGTAGTTGGCCGCACCGAGCAGGTTGACATCGAGCATCGCGCGCCACTCCTGCGGCGTCGCATCGGCCATCGACGCGTAGTTGCGCATCGCCGCGTTGTTGACCAGCAGGTCGAGCTGGCCGAACTGCGCTATGGCATGCGCGACCGCACGCAGCGCGGCCTCGGCGTCGGAGACGTTCGCGGAAAAATGCGCGACGCGCGCGCCCGGCGCCTTGTCGCGCAGCGCCTGCGCGGTGGCCTCGAGCGCCGCGGGATCCTGGTCGACCAGCACCACCGCGGCGCCCTCGGCGCAGAACACCGCCCCAGTGGCCGCGCCGATGCCCGCGCCCCCACCGGTGATGAGCGCAACCTTGCCTTTCAGGCGGTCCATGGCGTGCCTTCTTTCAGTCCAAGCAGTCGGAGCGGATTGGCGACGAGGATCCTGTGCAGCACGGCCTCGTCGGGGGCGAATTCAAACAACGCGTCCAGCAAGCGGCCATCATCGGGCATGCGCACCGGATCGAACACGCCGGTGTGTGGCCAGTCGCTGCCCCACAACATCCTGTCGGGCGCGATTTCGATCAGGCGCTGCGCGAACGGAACCACGTCGGCGTACGGCGGGCCTGACCGGGTAAGGCGGTCGGCACCACTCAGCTTGACCCAGACGTTGTCCTGCCGCGCCAGTTCGGCCAGCACGCCAAAGGAGTCCTGCGCGAGGCCGAGCGTGGGATCGATGCGACCCATGTGGTCGATCACAATCGGGACGCGGATGCCCGCGAGCCACGCCTTGAGGCCGGGTAGCGCGGCGCCCTCGAAGTGCAGCTCGACGAACCACCCCAGGCCGTCAATGCAATCGAGCACGTGATCGAAGACCGCAGGATCAAGCGCGCCGCCATGTTGCGGGTTGAAAGCGAAGCGCACCCCGCGCGCACCTTGCGCGTGGAGCTTTTCGCATCCTTCGCGGGAGGCCGTGCCGTCCAGGCGCACGACCGCGAGATAGCGCCCCTCCGAGTGCGCCGCCGCGTCGAGGTCGACCGCGTTGTCGAATCCGTGGGTGTTGGCATGCACCACCAACCCACGCTCGATGCCGAGCGCCCGGTGCATGCGCAGGCACGCATCGAGCGGCGCATCCGGTGGCGTGTACTTGCGCTTGGGCGAATAGGCAAAGCGCGCCTGCGGGCCGAGCACATGGAAGTGGGTGTCCCATGCGCCGGCGGGCAGCGCGCGGCGCGGACGCAAAGGCGCGGGGAGCGGGCCGAGGCAAGCGCGGATCACGGGATCCGGGTTGACGCGCCCGGAACGCTCAGGGATCGACAAAGAACGGCGTCTCGCCGTTGCCGCGCAACACGATGTCGAAGCCGAACGCCAACGTGCCGTCGGCGCCGGGCGGAAGCTCGCGCGCGATCAGAGAGGCGCGCGCTTCGAGGTCATCGATGCCGTTGAGAATCGGGTCGATGTCGTTCAGCTTTTCGTGCGGGAAATAAAGCTGCGTGATGAGCCGCTGCATGACACCCGCGCCGAAGATGGAAAAATGGATGTGCGGCGGGCGGTACCAGTCGTCATACCCGGGGTTGGGGTAATCGCCCGGCTTGATGGTCGTGAAGCGATAGCGCCCTTCGCTGTCGGTGAGCATCCGGCCATAGCCTTTGAAGTTCGGGTCGACCGGCTCGGGCGTCTGGTCGACCGGGTGCTCGTACTTGCCCCACTTGTTGGCCTGCCATACCTCCACCAGCGCACCGCGCACCGGCTTGCCCGATTCATCGAAGACCTGCCCGCTTACCACGATGGGCACACCCTGCGCCCGCGCGCCACCTGGCACCTTGCAGGCAAGGTCGTCCTCGCCCGGGTCGATGAGTGCCTGCGGGTAGAACGGCCCGACCGTCTGCGAGGGCGTGACCACCCGCACCGGCCCGGCCGGCGTGCGCGACTCGTGCACGCGATAGCCCTTGATGAGCTCGAGGCGCCGCTTGTCGACGAAAACAGAGGGATGTGGAATTGGTTTATCAGTCATAGATAAGTAGTAAAAGCTCAGCCAAAAAAGGGAGAGATGGGAGGGGGTAACGGGGGAACCGCAGGTGCCCCTGTTCCGAGCGCTTAGTTTACTTTGGCACCCGTCTGCCGGATCACCTTGCCCCAGCGCGGGATCTCGGTGCGGATCCATTCGGCGAACTGCTCGGGCGAGCCGGCCACCATCTCGAACTCGACCGCGAGCAGCTTGTCGCGCACTTCGGGCAGGTGGAGGATGCGCACGATCTCGCGGTTGTAGCGCTCGATGATCGGCCGTGGCGTGCCGCCGGTGGTGAGGAAGCCGATCCACGCCACCGCCTCGAAGTCGGGAAAGCCCGACTCGATCATGGTCGGCACCGAAGGCGTCGAGGCGAAGCGCTTGCGCCCGGTCGATGCGAGAAGTCGGATCTGACCCGACTTTACGTATTGCAGCACGTTGCCCGGCACGAAGAACGCCGTCTGCACGTTGCCGCCGAGGAGGTCGGTCACCGCCGGCGCCGAGCCCTTGTAGGGCACATGCACGATATTGACGCCGGCGGCGGTCTTCAGCATCTCCATGGTCAGGTGCGAAGCGCTGCCCACGGCGATCGACGCGTAGCTGAGCTTGCCCGGCTGGGCCTTGGCCAGCGCCACCAGCTCGCCCACCGTGTGCGCGGGCACGCTCGGGTGGACGGTGAGGAACTGCGGCGCGGTCACGGCCAGCGTGATCGGCGCCAGGTCTTTGACCGGGTCGTACGGCATCTTCGCGAACAACGAGACGTTGACCGCGATCGGCCCGTTGTAGCCGATCAGCAGCATGTGGCCGTCCGGCGCCGCCTTGGCCACCATGTCCGCGCCGATGTTGCCACCCGCGCCACCCTTGTTCTCCACCACGATCGGCTGGCCGAGCGCCTCCTGCAATTTGGGCGCGACCAGGCGCGCGACGAGGTCGTTGGTGCCGCCGAGCACCGGCACGATGATGCGCACCGGCTTGGTCGGCGACCACTCCTGCGACTGCGCGTGCATCGGCAGCAGCACCGCAGCCGCGCCCAAGGCACAAATGACTCTACGCATCGAATTCCTCATAGTGAAAATACCGGCTGGGCCAACTCATCGTAAAGTGCTTCGTTCGCCCAGTCCGTCACGCTCGCATTGCGGTCAAGAAGCACCGATGCGGCGCGCACGCGCTGCGCTGCCGCGTCCAGCGCCGGCGGTTCGATGCCCTGCGAGAGGTTGAGCGCGGCATTGAACAGGATGCGCCGCGCCATCGCGATCGGCTTGTCGGTGGCGACGAGGTGCTCGCGCGAATGGTCCTGGATCGGGCCCATGCTTTCCTGCAGCGAGGCGTCCTGTACCGAGAACCCTTCGACGCCGCTGAACGAGCGCATTTCCTTCTGCGCGCGTCGGTCGATGAGGTAGTCGTTGTCCTTGTTGGCCGCGGGACGGAAGCTGCCAGGCTCGTATTTCACGTGGATGCCCTTGCCCTCCTCGAGGTCGCGGCGCTCCTCAATGGAAAGCGGCTTGTCGGGATAGAAGTTGATGCTCCACGCCCAGCAGTGTTCGTCGTCGATGGGCACCCACACGTGCCCGCCCAGCGGGTGCGGCCCGAACGGCGGGATCAGCGTGTACCACGGAAACAGGAACTGGGTGACGCGCCAGTAATAGGAATCGGCCTCGCCATTGCGGCGCCCGTAGATCGACAGCCCGTGCGGCATTTCGTGGACGTCGAACACCGCGTTGCGGTCGGCCTTGATGTACTTGTTGGCGGCCGCTTCGCGGTGCATTGGGTCGATGTCCAGCTCGTAGCGATGCACCCACGAGGCGTGGGTGGTGTCAATGCCCCCTTCCATGGCCTGCAGCCAGCTGCATTCCTGCAGGCGCTTGGAGGCGTAGCGATGGCTCTCGGGCAGCCCGCACCACTCGACTTCGGGCGGGGCCGGCTGCTTGTCCTTGGGGCCCATGTAGGCCCACACCAGCCCGCCGCGCTCCACGCACGGGTAGGCGGTGATGCTCATCTTGGCCGCGAGCGCCGGGACCGAGGGCAGTTCCACGCACTGGCCGGTGCGGTCGAATTTCCAGCCGTGATACGAGCAGCGAATGCCGTGCTCCTCGTTGCGCCCGAAGAACAGCGACACGCCGCGGTGGGCGCAGAACTCGTCGATGAGGCTGGCACGCCCTTCGGTGTCGCGAAAGGCCAGCAGCCGCTCGCCGAGGATCTTTACGCGCACCTGGGGCCCGTCGGGCTCGGCGATCTCGGACGAGGACACGATGGGCACCCAGTACCTGCGCATGAGCTTGCCCATCGGCGTGTCCGGCCCGACGCGCACCAGCACTTCGGCCATTTCCTTGTTCATGTGGTCTCTCCTTGGACGCCTGGAACCGGCAGGGTGCGCCGGGGCCGGGCTCGCCCGGGCACCGCGGCGCAATGAAAAACCATTCTCGCAGGCGGTCCGGCGCTGTCAAGCGATATGCCGAAACTGCAATGCAATCGGCAGGCCATCGCGGGCGGGCCGCTAAAATGCGCACTGGCAGCACAGGACGCCGGGCCGGTTCACATGCAGGACGAGGCAACAGCGCACGAAGGAATGACCGGCACCGCCGCCGGGCACGCGCCGGACGAAGGCTATGTCACGGCGCTCGACTATACCTACCGCTACTGTCCCGTGCTCGCGCCTGCGCGCATCGCGCTTGCGTGTGCCGCGCGCGGCATCGCGCCCCCCGCCAATCCGGCGCCCCGCTACCTCGAGCTCGCCATCGGCCAGGGCGTTTCGCTCAACATCCATGCGGCAGCCTGCCCCGGCGCGTTCGAGGGAGTCGACTTCAATCCACGGCACGCCGCGAACGCCAGGGAGCTCGCCGCCGCCTCCACTGCCGCAGTGCGTGTCTCGGATGACTCCTTCGAGAGTTTCCTCGCCCGTCGCGTTGGTGTGCAGTTCGACCACATCACGCTGCATGGCACCTGGTCATGGATATCGGCTGCGAACCGCCACCTCGTGGTGGAGATCCTGCGCCGCCACCTCGCTCCCGGCGGCGCGTGCCTCGTCAGCTACAACTGCCTGCCCGGATGGGCCGCGGAGATTCCGCTGCGGCGGCTCTTGACGCTGCATGCGTCGCTCGCACCCGCGGACCAGCCCCTCTCCGCAAGGATCGATTCGGCGCTTGGATTCGTGCAGTGCCTGCACGAGGCGGGCGCAGGCTACTTCGATGCGCACCCGCGGCTGGGGGCATGGCTGGAACGCCTGCAGCGTCAGGACCGCGCCTACCTCGCGCACGAATACTTCAACCGCGACTGGCATCCGGCCACCTCCGACGAAGTGGCGCAGGCGATGGCCGGGGCGGGCCTCGAGTTCGCCACCAGCACCGGCCTCGCCGAACAAGCCGAAGCCACCGGCTTCGCCGCGGCCGCGCGCGATGTCATTGAGTCGATCGCGCAACCTGCCCTGCGCGAGGCCGTCCTCGACCTGGTCGCGCACCGGTCTTTTCGCAGCGACATCTTCGTGCGCAACGGCCCCCTCCGCGCAGCCGGCGCTCCGTACGAGAACATCGCGGATGTGCGCTTCGTTTTGCTCCAGCATCCCGATTACCTGCCGGGCAGCGCCCAGATCGGGCGCACCAGGTACGCGCTGCCCGCCGAGGTGTACCGCCCGTTCGCAATCGCCATGGCCGCGCAGGACTACGCGCCCAAGTCGCTCCGCGACCTTGCGGCCCACCCGGAATGCCGGCACCTGGGTGGCGCACAACTCGCGCAGGCCGCGCTGGTGCTGACCGACGCGGGCTGCCTGCACCCGACACAGCCACCGGCCGACCGCGCGCTGGCGGCCCGCCGCTGCGCCGGACTGAACGCGCTCATCCTCAAACGCGCCGCCACCGCGACCGAGATCACCGCGCTGGCCTCGCCGCTCTTGGGCGCCGGGGTGGCGGTTGCGCGCGAGGAAATGCTGTTCCTGCGCGCCCGCTTGCAAGGCCTGCAAGACCACGACGAATGGGCCCGCCATGCGTGGGAAAGCATGGGCGCAGGCGATCCTGCCCTGCTGCGCTCCGCCGCGCGCGCGTTCGCGCGCATCCGGCTGCCGGTGCTCAGGGCCGTAGGCGTGGCATGAGCACACCACGGGACGCTTTCACATGAGCCCGCCCGAGTGGCTCTGGATCCCGGTCACGGTCTGGGCGGCGTTTGCCCAGACACTGCGCAATGCCGCGCAACGCAGCCTGGTCCAGGAACTCGGCACGCTCGGCGCCACGTTGGTGCGATTCCTGTACGGGCTGCCTTTCGCGATCCTGTGGCTCGTCGGCGTTCAAGCCGCGGGAGGGTACGCAATGCCGGCGCCGAACCTCATGTTCGCGGCGTGGGTGAGCTTCGGCGCCCTCAGCCAGATCATCGCCACCGCGTTGCTGCTGCGCGTGATGGCGGAGCGCAACTTCACCCTCGGCGTGGCGTATTCCAAGACCGAGATCCTGCAGGTCGCCCTGTTCGGGCTGCTGGTGCTCGGCGACCCGCTCACGGCCGCCACCGCGCTTGCGGTCGCCTGCGGCACGCTCGGCGTCCTGCTGCTGTCCCCGGCCGACCGCGAGCGGCCGCTTCGCACCATGCTGGCCGGATGGACTTCGACACCGGCGCTGCTCGGGATGGCTTCGGGAACGTTCTTCGCGTTTTCGGCGATCGGCTTTCGCGGCGCGGCGCTGTCGCTTGCGGACACCCCCTTCATGATGTCGGCCGCGGTAACCCTCGTCGCCGCCCAGGCGCTGCAGACCATCGCGCTCGGCGGATGGCTGCTCGCGCGCAACCCGCCAGTGGTCGTGCGTGTGCTCCGCGCCTGGCGGCGCTCGCTGTTCGCCGGCCTCATGGGCGCGGCGGCCTCGGCCGGATGGTTCACCGCGATGGCGATCGAGCCGGTCGCGCATGTGCGCACGCTGGGCCTGGTGGAATTGGTGTTCGCTTCGATCGTGTCGCGGCGCCTGTTTCGCGAGCGGCTTTCACGGCTCGAACTCGCCGGCATGGCGCTGTTGGCGATGGGAGTGGCGATCGTGACGCTGGGAAGCTAGCAGCGAGGCGAATATTCCAGCGTCGTGACTCAGGGTAGAGAGCGGTCCCGGGCGCGCACCGCCGCGTCGTTTCAGGCCATGCCGATCGGCTCGCCGAGTGTTTCCGCGACCTTCCCGGGGCGCTCGCGCATGAGGTCGTGCAGGCGCTTTTGCACGCTCGCATAAGCCGGGTCGCCGAAGCGGTTGACCGTCTCGGCCGGGTCGTTCACGAGGTCGTACAGTTCCCCCGCACCGCTGCCCAACTCGAAGGTTGCCTTGTGCGTTTTGGTGCGCACCGTGCGCAGTTGCAGCGCCACGCCGCAGCGCGAGGGGTGAACGTGCCACTCGCTCCACGCCGCGTTGCGGGTTTCCTCGCCTCCGCCCAGCAGTGTCGCAAGCGACCGGCCCTGCTGCGGCAGCGCCGGCTCCACGCCGGCCATTTCGCAGAAAGTGGCGGCGAGGTCGAGCGTGGACACCGGCTCGTCGACCACGCGACCGCTCGCCACGCCGGGGCCCGCGGCGAGCATGTTGACCCGAAGCAGATCCTCGAGCGGCCAGGGCCCCTTGAGGTAGAGCCCGTGGTTGCCGAGCATCTCGCCATGGTCGGTGGTGAACACCACGAGCGTGTCTTCCTCCAGCCCCAGGTCGGCGAGCCTGGACAGGATCCGCCCGACGTTGTGGTCGATGAGCGAAATCATGCCGTAGTAGTTCGCCGTCATCTGCGCGAGCTGCGCGTCGGTCTGGCGCGGCATGCGCGAGACCTTGGCGCGCAGGTGACGGAATTCCGCGTCGGCCAGCTGCGGCGTGCCCTCGAGCGTGGCCTTGTACCACCACGGGCGCAGGAAGGGATCTTCGCCGCGCGTGGCCGGCAGGGGCACGTCCTTCGGGTCGTGCAGCAGGCTCCACGGCACCGGGCAGTCGAAAGGCTGGTGCGGATCGGGAAACGAGACCCACGCGCAAAACGGCTTGGACGCATCGCGCTGCTCGAGCCAGCTCACGGTGCGGTCGCCAAGCCAGGCGCTCGAATGCCAGGCGCACGGCAACGCCGAATGCCAGGTCTGCGCCGCGCCGCCGGTGTCCGGGCCGGTGGCTGCAGTGCACAGCGCGATCATCGATTCCTCGTCCCCGCGCGACAGGAGCCAGCGCTCATAGTGGCCCACAGGCGGGCGCTCGAGCGGCATCGGGTTGTTGATGTGCCCCAGCACGATGAGTTCCACGTGCTCGAAGCCCATGTACGGCCCGCGCCAGGCGTCGCCGAACTTTGCGCCGCTGCGCATGCACTCGGGCGTGCCGGTGGGCTGGAAGGTCGCCTTGGTGGCGAAGTGCGCCTTGCCCAGGTACAGCGTGTCGTAGCCCGACTGCGCGAGCGTGCCGGCGAAGCCTTTCTCACCGACGCGCGGGTCGAGGTCCACGCCGTTGTCCCACACCCCGTGCGTAAGCGGCAACTGGCCGGTGAGGATCGAGGCACGCGAAGGCTGGCACACGAGGTTGGGCGTGATGCAGGCCGAGAAACGCGTGCCCGACTGCGCCAGGCGGTCGAGGTGCGGCGTTCGCACGGCCGGGTTCTGGATACCGAAGCAGTCGGCGCGATGCTGGTCGGAGGTGATGAGGAGGATATTGGGTCGTTTCGTCATATGATAGGCGGCATGTATAGCCGCTTCCGCAAGTTGGTCCGCCCCGCCCTGCTCGCCGCAATGCTTGCGCCGTGCGTGGCGGTTGCGCAGAACTATCCCACGAAACCCATCCATTTGATCGCGCCGTTCGCACCCGGCGGGGTCATGGACCTCACCGCGCGCTCGGTGGCCGCACCGCTGCAGGAGAGCGTGGGGCAGTCGGTGATCATCGAGAACCGCGCCGGCGGCGGCGGTAACATCGGCACCGACCTCGTCGCGCGCGCCACCCCGGACGGCTACACGCTGCTCATGCTCGGCGACAACAACACCATCGCCCCGGCGCTCTACTCCAAGCTCAACCACGACGTGCTGAAGGATTTCGTGCCGATCACCGCGCTGGTGACCGGCTCGCACATCCTCGTCGCGCATCCGTCGCTGCCGATCAACAGCGTGAAGGAACTCATCGCGGCGGCGAAAAAGGACCCGGGGCAGCTCAGCTACGCATCGCCCGGCAACGGCACCGCCCAGCACCTGGGCGTCGAACTGCTCAAGCTCATGGCCGGCAACCTGCAGATCACCCACATCCCGTACAAGGGCGGCGGCCAGGCGATCGGCGACGTGGTGGGCGGACAGGTGAAGCTCGCCATCCTCGGCCTCGCACCGGCGCTGCCGCACCTCAAGTCGGGCAAGCTCAAGGCCCTCGCGGTCACCGGCCGGCAGCGCGTCGCGCTGTTACCGAATGTACCCACAGTGGCCGAATCGGGCCTCCCGGGATTCGAAACCCTGCAGTGGTATGGCGTGGCAGCCCCTGCCGGCACGCCACCGGCCGTCATTGCGAAGCTGTACACCGAACTCACCAAGGCCATCCGCCAGCCCGCGGTGAGCGAGCGCTTGGCTGCGGCCGGTATGGAGATTGCCCCGAGTGCGAGTCCTGCGGAGTTTGCGAAGTTCGTGCGCGAAGACCTCGCGCGGTGGCCCGCCATCGTCAAGGCTGCGGGCGCCAAGGTCGACTAGGGCCGGGAGCGGACCGCCCCCCGTGTGCCGGGACGGCTAGGCGCGCTTGGCGAACCGCTCGCGCAATTTCATCTTCCAGAATTTCCCGGTCGAGGTGCGCGGGATCGCATCGAGGAATTCGTAACGGTCCGGCAACTGCCACTTGGCGAATTTCTTCGCCAGCGCTTCGTTGAGCTCGGCAGCGCTCACCGACTGGCCAGGCTTGGCGACCACGCACGCGAGCGGCCGCTCGCCCCATTTCTCGTGCGGCACCGCGATCACGGCGGCTTCGGCGACGCCGGGATGCGCCATGAGGGCATTCTCGAGATCGACCGAACTGATCCACTCGCCGCCCGACTTGATCAGGTCCTTGGTGCGGTCGGTGATGTGCAGGTAGCCATGCGCATCCATCTTCGCCACGTCGCCCGTGCGCAGCCAGCCGTCGTCGGTGAACTTGCTCGCATCGTTTGCCACGTTGTAGTAGCTCCCGGTGATGAACGGACCGCGCACCTGCACTTCGCCGACGCTCTTGCCGTCGTGCGGCGCGATGCCGTCGTCGCCCACCAGCCGCAGTTCCACCAGCGGCACGGTCACCCCCGCGGTGGCCGCGAGACGGAACTGCTCATCCTCCGACGCACCGGAAAGTTCGGGCTTGATGTAACTGAGCGTTGCAAGGGGCGAAGTCTCGGTCATGCCCCAGCCTTGCGCGATGCGCACGCCATGCCGCGCGAATCCGCGGATCAGCGACTCGGGCACGGCGGCGCCGCCCACGAGGCTGCGCATGCCCTTGGGCAGGCTCCATTTTTGTGGGTTGGCCTCCAGCGCCTGGATGAGCGTGAGCCAGATGGTCGGCACGCCCAGCGCCATCGTGGGGGGCTCGGCATTGATGAGGTCGAGCAGGTCCTCCGGATGCAGGTGGGGGCCGGGGAACACGAGCCGGGTGCCGAGCATGACCGCGGCATACGGCACGCCCCAGCAATTGGCATGGAACATCGGCGTCACCGGCAGCAGAACGTCGCGCCCCTCGAGGCCCCAGTATTCGGGCAGGCACGCCACCAATGTGTGCAGCACGGTCGAGCGGTGCGAATACACCACGCCCTTGGAGCGGCCGGTGGTGCCGCTCGTGTAGCACATCGCCACGGCGTCGTTTTCGTCGTGCGGCGCGTACTCGAACTCGTCGGGCGCCGATGCGAGCAGCACCTCGTAGTCGGTGAACCCGGCCGCCACGGGCGCGCCTGAGAACGGGAACACGATGACGCGCTCGAAGGCGTGCCTGGCGGCGAACTGCTTGTAGAGCGGCAGCAGGATATCGTCGACGATGAGGAAGCGGTCGCCCGCATCGGCCGCGATCCAGCCGATCTCGTCCGGCGACAGGCGCAGGTTGAGGGTGTGCATGACCCCGCTCGCGGCCGGGATGCCGAAATAGCATTCGAGGTGCGCGTGGTGGTTCCAGCACAGCGTCGCCACGCGCTCGCCCTTCTTCAGGCCCAGGCCCTGCAGCGCCGCGGCAAGCTGGCGCGTGCGGCGGTAGTACTGCGCATAAGTGTGGCGGCGCAGCGACTTGTCTGGCAGGCGCGAAACGATCTGCGATTCGGGGAACAGCCGGCCGGCGCGCTCGAGCAGCAGGTTGAGCGACAGCGGGTCCCGCATCATCGTGCTCTGCATGACGGCCTCCTTGGGCGAAGAAACCTATGCCGCGCCGCTCACTCGGCTATCTTGATCCCGCTCGACACGATGACCGGCTTCCAGCGCGCCTGCTCGGCGCGGATGTAGGCGGCCGCCGCCACCGGATTGGAACCCGTGGTCGGTTCGATGCCCAGGCCGATGAGCTGCTCCTGCATCGCGCGGTCGCCCATTACCTTGGCGGTCGCCTGCGAAAGCGCCTCGACGATCGCCGGCGGCGTGCCGGCGGGCACCACGATCACGTTCCACAGCAGCGCCTCGAAGCCCTTGGTGCCGATCGCCTCGTCCACCGTGGGGACGTCGGGCAGCAGCGCCGAACGCCGCGAGCTCGCCAGGGCCAGCACGCGGATGCGACCCGCCTTGTGGTTCTGCAGCGCCGAGCCGATGGTATCCACCGAGAACGCGATCTGCCCGCCGAGCAGCGCCTGCATCGAGGGCGCGCTGCCGCGGAACGGGATGTGCTGCAGGTCGGCGCCGGTCTCGTGCTTGAGGCGCTCGACGCTGATCTGCATGAGCGTGCCGGTGCCGGGCGAGCCGTACTGGAGCTTGCCCGGCTGCGCGCGCGCCGCGTCCATGACGCCCTTGAGCGTCGGTGGCAACGACGGGTTGGCGGTGAACACGATGGTCGCGCCGCCGACCACGGCCACCGGGACGAAGTCGGTGAGCACGTCGTACAGCGGCTTGTCGGTGAGCAGCGGGTACATGCAGTTGGTGGACGCGGTGCCAAACCCCAGCGTATAGCCGTCCGGGGCACTGCGCTTCACGTCGAGGATGCCGACGATGCCGCTCGCGCCCGACTTGTTGTCGACCACCACCGGCTGGCCCAGCACGGCCGAGAGGCGCGCTGCATACGAGCGCCCGAAAACGTCGGTCGGCCCGCCCGGCGGGAACGGCACCACCAGGCGCAACGGCTTGGTCGGGTACGCGGTCTGGGCCGATGCCCCATGCACCGCGCACAGTGCGGCGAGGGCGACCGCCGCAATCTTCAATAGTGCAAACCGTTTCATCGTGAATCCTCCTGGGACGAAAATGGGATCAAAGGCCGGCCGCGCGCCATTCCGGGTTCGGCGCGGCCGGTTCGCTCGCGAGCCCGACCGAGCGAATGGCCTCGATCGCGCAGTACTCATCCTTGTCGGACGCATCGCCGCTGATACCGACCGCGCCGATGGCAGTGCCGCCGGCATCGAGCACCAGCACGCCACCGGGCACGGGGATGAAACGCCCGTCTGACACCGAGGCGAGTGCGCCTTGGAACGCGGGGCGCTGGCCGAGGCGGTCGCGAATCAACCGCGTCGACATTCCCATGCCAAGACTTGCCCAGGCCTTGCCAAACGCGATGTCGAAGCGCATCAGGCCCGAACCGTCTTCGCGCTTATAAGCCACCAGCCCGCCACCCGCGTCGAGCACCGCCACCGCAAGGGGCATGAGGCCCTCCTTGCGTCGGGCCGCGAGGGCAGCGTCGACGATGCGTTCGGCGATTTCCAGTGCCAGGCTCGAGTGGATCGGGTGCAGGGTGTGGGCCATGGGTTTTCCTAACTTTTGCGTCCATACAAGTCACGCGCAGCTTGCGCACTCACGAACCCGGCGCGCAAGTCCGATTCCACCGCCGCGGGGTCACGCTCCGAGGGCGCACCATAGCCGCCCCCGCCGGGCATTTCGAGCACCAGCACCTCACCGGCCGGAATCGTCTGCCGCCCTTTGGAACGCAGTTTAGCGCCCGACTTGAGCGCGATGCCGCCCAGCGCGCCATCGCCGCCGCCTTCGCAACCGCGCGGCGCAAACTGGGTGCGGTCGAAGGTGGCGAAGATCGCGAACGGCTCGGCTTCGCGGCTGCCGATCTCCATGACCTGCCCCAGGCCGCCACGGAACCGGCCCGCGCCGCCGGAGTCCTGCCGGTATTCCTTGCGCCACACCACCAGCGGCGAAATTGCCTCGGTGATCTCGATCGGGACCATGCGCACGCCGCTGGGGAATGGCGTCGCCGACAGGCCATCCAGGCTGGGGCGCGCACCCACCCCGCCGCTGTGGAAACTGGTGACGTTGAATGTGCTGGCACCGGTGCCGCGCGAAGCCCCGGCTGCGATGCCCGGCCCTGCCCCGAGCTTGACCGACCACAGCGAGGCCGCACCTTCGGCCGGCACTTTCCCCGGCACGAGCTGGTGCAGGCAGCCGAACACTACGTCGGGCAGCATGTGGCCGATGATCGCGCGCGCCATCACCGGGCTGGGCGGCTTCGCATTGACGATGCATCCCTCGGGCGCCTCGATGCGGATCGTCGCGAGCGACCCGGCATTGTTCGGGATCGACGGGCCCACGATGCACTTCACCCCGAACGCGGTATAGGCGTCGGTGTAGTTCTTGGGGCAATTGATGCCGTATTCGGAAATCCCCGAGGTACCGGCGAAGTCGACCACGACTCCGGCGGCCGAAAGGTCCAGCCGCGCGCGCAGCGTGATCGGCTCGTCGTACCCGTCCATCGTCATTGCGTACGAGGCCGACCCCTTCGGCAGGGCGGCGAGCGAAGCGAGCATCGCGTCGCGGCTGCGGGTCACGATGTAGTCGGCCAGCCCCGTGAGGTCGTCCATGGCGTGCTCGTCCATCATTTCGAGCAGCCGCTTGGCGCCGATTCCGTTGCATGCGGCCAGCGCGTACATGTCACCCTCGACCTGCACCGGCTCGCGCACGTTCTGGCGCAGGATGGCGAAAAAAGTATCGTTCGCCTCGCCGCGCGAGAACATCCTGCAGATCGGGACCCACAGGCCTTCGTGGTACACCTGCCGGCCGTCGGGTGACTGGCCCAGGCCGCCGATGTCGACCACGTGGGTGGTGCACGCGAAGATCGCCACCGCGTGCCCATTGCGGAATGCCGGCGTCACGACGGTGAAATCCGACAGGTGGCCGGTGCCCTTCCACGGGTCGTTGGTCACGAACACGTCGCCCTCGCGCATCGTGTCGAGGGGGAACGCGGCGAGGAAGTGCGGCACCGCCGCCGCCATGGTGTTGACGTGCCCGGGCGTGCCGGTGACCGCCTGCGCGATCATGCGACCCTGCACGTCGAACACGCCGGCCGAAATGTCGCCGGCCTCGCGCGCAGGCGTGCTGAACGCGGTGCGAACCAGCGTCTGCGCCTGCTCCTCGACCACCGCGAGGAGCCGGTTCCACATCACCTGCAGCCTGATTTCGGATGGGTTATTCATGGCTCAGTGCCTCCTTGCCATGCGGATGAACCCGTTGGCGTCGATGCGCGCGTCGAACGCGGCCGGCACGACCGTGGTGGTCTCATCCTCACAGATCACCGCCGGGCCGCTCAACGCCATTCCCGGCGCAAGCGCCGCGCGCTCGAACACGGCGTAGTCGGAAAACGCCCCGGCGCGCGAGTCGTACACGCTCCGCTTCCCGGAGGGGGCCGCGCAGGGGACGGCGGGCGCCCCCGGCACGGCTGCGGGCAGCTCGGTCGGCGTGCCGAGCGACAGGCTCCACGAGATCACCTCCTGCGTGAGGTTCGGGATGGTGCGCCCGAAGAGCTCTGCGTACTTCTGTTGGAAAAGCGCCGCCATGTGCGCTTCGTCGCCCGTCTCGAATTGCTTCACCGGCAGCGCCACGGCGATCTCGTGGCCCTGCCCGCGGTAGCGCATGAAAGCGGTGCGCCGCTCGACCAGGGCGGCACTGGGCTCGGCGAGGCGCACGATGGCTTCGGCGTATTCGCGCATCTGGCCGAACATCGCATTGATCGGTCCGGGCTCGTAGCGCCGCAGGTCGAGGTAGCGTGTCTGCACCAGCTCGTAGGCGATGCCGGCGCGCAGGAAGCCGATGGCCGACCCGACCCCGGCGCCGCTGGGAATGATGACCTCGTCGATCCCGAGCTTCTCGGCCAGCCGCGCCGCGTGCAGGGGCGCCGCGCCGCCGAAAGCGATCATCGTGCGCGCCGCGACATCCTTGCCGCTCTCGGCGCCATGAATGCGCGTGGCATTGGCCATGTTTTCGTCCACGATCTCGCCGATCGCAGCAGCGGACTCGACCGCATCGAGTTTCAGCTGCTCACCTATGCCCTGCAGCAGCGCGCGCTCGGCGGCGGCGCGGTCCAGCGTGATGCGGCCGCCTGCGAACGCATCGGCGTCGATGCGTCCCATGACGAGATCGGCGTCGGTCACTGCAGGGGCGCGCCCACCACGGCCGTAGCACGCCGGGCCAGGCTCGGAGCCGGCGCTTTCGGGTCCCACGGCCACCACGCCCAGCGCATTCAGGTGACCGATCGAGCCGCCGCCGGCGCCGATTTCCACCATTTCGATCACCGGGATCTTGACCGGGATGCCGCTCCCCTTGGAAAAACGGTATTCGCGCGCCACCTCGAAGGAGCGCGAGATCTGCGGCGTGTAGGCATCGATGAAGCACAGCTTGGCGGTGGTGCCGCCCATGTCGAAGGAGAGCACTTGTGGCCGGCCGCACAGCGCGGCCACCTGCGCCGCGAGCACCGCGCCGCCGGCGGGTCCTGACTCGACCATGCGGATCGGGAAGCGCCGTGCTATTTCCACCGTAGTCACGGTGCCGCTCGACATCATCATGAGCAGCGGGCAGGCGAACCCGCCCGCCTCAAGCCGCTCTTCGACCCGCTCGAGGTAACCGCGCATGAGCGGGCGCACATAGGCATTGGCAACGGTCGTGGAGATGCGGTCGTACTCGCGAATCTCGGGGCAGACTTCGCTCGAGAGCGACACCGGCACGCCCGGCATGAGGTCGCGCAGCAACGCCTGGATGCGGCGCTCGTGCGCCGGGTTGGCGTAGCTGTGCATGAGCCCGACCGCCACCGCCCCGACCCCTTCGCGCCGGAACGCTTCTGCGGCCACGCGCACGTCGTCGTCGAGCATCGCGATCAGCACGCTGCCGTCGGCGGCAAGGCGCTCGGTCACTTCGAGGCGCAGCCAGCGCGGCACCAGCGGCGTGGGGCGGCGCATGAAAACGTCGGACTGCTCGAAGCGGTGCTCGTAGGCCATTTCGAGCGTATCGCGAAAGCCCCTGGTGCATAGCAGCCCGACCTTCGCTCCCTTCCTCTCGATGAGGGCGTTGGTCGCGAGGGTGGTGCCGTGCACGATGAGGCCCACCTGCGCGGGCCGCACGTGAGCCTTCTCCATCGCCATGCGCACGCCCTCGATGAAGCCGGCTTCGGGCTCCGAGGCGGTGGTCAGCACCTTGCTGATGGTGCGCACGCCACCGGCTTCGAGCACAACGTCGGTAAACGTGCCGCCGATGTCGACGGCCAGGCGCACCTTGCCCTCGCCCATCAGCCCACCTTCAGCAGGATCTTGCCCGCGGCCCCGCCCGCTTCCATGTGCGCGTGCGCGTCGCCCGCGCGCTCCAGGGCGAACACCTTGTCGATGATGGGGCGGATTCGGCCGCTTTCGAGCAGCGGCCACACCACGCGGCGCAGGATGGCGGCGATGCGGGTCTTGTCCTCGACGCTGCGGTGGCGCAGGGTCGAGCCGGTTACGACGAGGCGCTTGAGCATGATCTCGCGGATGTTGAACGTGGCCTCTGCCCCGGCGTCGCCCGCGATGTAGGCAAGGCGCCCGAAAGGCGCCATGGCCCTGGCATTGCGCCCGGCATACGGGCCGCCCACCATGTCGAGCACCGCGTCCACGCCGCGGCCTTGCGTGTGACGCAGTATCGCGTCGACGAAATCATCTTCGCGGTAGTTGATCGCGAGTTCGGCGCCCAGCGTCCTGCACAGTTCGCAACGCGCCTCGCTACCTGCGGTGACAATTGCACGCGAGCCCAGCGCGACCGCCATCTGGATCGCCATCGTGCCGATCCCGCTGGCCCCGCCATGGATGAGTGCGATGTCGCCCGCGCGCAAGGCGCCATGCTCGAACAGGGCGGTCCAGACCGTGAACGCCGCCTCGGGAAGGCCCGCGGCGTCAACGAGGTCGATGCCGGCGGGCACCGGCAGGCACTGGCCTGCGGGCGCAATACAGTATTCGGCGTACCCGCCGCCGGCCACGAGGGCGCAGACGCGATCGCCCACCGCCCATTGCGTCGTTCCTTGCCCGATGGCCTCGATCACCCCGGAGATTTCGAGGCCTAGTGTCGCCGGTGCGCCGGGCGGCATCGGGTAGTCGCCCGCGCGCTGCTTGCAGTCGGCGCGGTTGATTCCCGCGGCATGGACCCGGATGCGCACCTCCCCATGACCGGGAAACGGCACCGGAACGCGCACGACCTCGAGCGCCTCCGGCCCGCCGGGCGAAGGCACCTGCACCGATGCGGCGATGACAGGCGCGCCCGCCACAACGATCGCGTCGTTGCCCGCGCCGGGGTCGTGGGTTAGATTCGGATACTCTTTTTGGGGAAACACCATGAACCGTCGGATTGCTCTTGCTGCACTCTTTGCGGGCCTGATCGCGCCCGCCATGGCCCCGGCGCAAGACTATCCGGCGCGCACGCTGCATCTGGTCGTCCCTTTCCCACCGGGTGGGGGCGTAGATACTCTAGCACGCATCGTCGCGCCGAAAATCCAGGGTTCGCTCGGCCAGGCGGTGATCGTCGAGAACAAATCCGGCGCTGCCGGCACGATCGGCGTGGACTACGTTGCGAAGTCCGCGCCCGATGGCTACACCATCATCGTCGGCTCGCCGGGCAACATGTCGGTCGCCCCCAGCATCAACTCGAAACTGCCCTACAAACCCCTGACCGACCTCGCACCCGTGGCGATGGGCGTGCGCATCCCCACCCTGCTGGTGGTGCACCCGTCTTTCGCGGCCAACACCGTGCAGGAACTCATCGCGCTCGCGAAGGCCAGCCCCGGCAAGTACAACTTCTCCTCCGGCGGGCAGGGCACCGCGCTGCACCTCGCGGGGGAACTGTTCAAGCTGCAGGCCGGCGTCGACATCCGCCATATCCCGTACAAGGGCACGAGCCCCGCGATCACCGACCTCCTCGCGGGCCAGGTCAACATGATGTTCTCCGACCCCTCCGTGCTGCAGCACGTGAAGGCCGGCAAGCTGCGCCTGCTCGCGCAGACCACCGCCGCACGCGCACCTTCGCTGCCCGACGTGCCCACCATCGCCGAGAGCGGCTTGCCCGGCTACTCGGCCGCCAACTGGTACGGGTTCTTCGTGCCCGCCGGGACGCCGCCGGCCATCGTGCAGAAACTCAACGGCGCGTTCGTCTCCGCCCTCCAGCAACCCGACGTGATCGGGCTGCTGCGCAATGGCGGCATGGATGGCGCGCCCTCCACATCCGCCGAGCTCGGCGCCTTCCTCAGGGAAGACATCGAGCGCTGGGCGCGCGTCATCCGGGAAGCGCGGCTGGAAACCAACTAGCCGCGATGCCGAGCGGCGCCTAGACGATCAGCGGCTTGTAGCGGAGGCGCTTCGGGCGCGCGCCTTCTTCGCCCAGCCGCTTTCTCTTGTCGGCTTCGTATTCCTGGTAGTTTCCGTCGAAGAACACCGCCTGCGACTCGCCCTCGAAGGCGAGGATGTGGGTGGCGATGCGATCGAGGAACCAGCGGTCGTGCGAGATCACCATCACGCTGCCGGCGAACCCGAGCAAGGCTTCCTCCAGCGCCCGCAGCGTCTCGACGTCGATGTCGTTGGAGGGTTCGTCCAGCAGCAGCACGTTGGCACCCGACATCAGGGTCTTGGCCAGGTGCAGCCGGCCGCGCTCGCCGCCCGAGAGCTGGCCGACGACCTTCTGCTGGTCGCCGCCCTTGAAGTTGAAGCGCCCGAGGTAGGCGCGCGAGGGCATGGTGAACTTGCCCACCGTGATCATGTCCTGCCCGTCGGCGATCTCCTCGAACACGGTCTTGTCGGCCGAGAGCTCGTCGCGCGACTGGTCCACGTAGGCGAGCTGCACGGTCTTGCCGATCTTCACTTCACCCGAATCCGGCTTCTCCTTGCCGGTGATCATGCGGAACAGAGTCGACTTGCCCGCGCCATTGGGGCCGATCACGCCGACGATCGCGCCCGGCGGCACCTTGAACGAGAGCTTGTCGAGTAGCAGGCGGTCGCCGTAACCCTTGCTGACCTCGACGAACTCGATGACCTCGTTGCCCAGGCGCTCGGCCACCGGAATGAAGATCTCCGAGGTCTCGTTCCTTTGCTGGCTCTCGAAAGAGGAGAGTTCATCGAAGCGCGCAAGGCGCGCCTTGGACTTTGCCTGCCGGCCCTTCGGGTTCTGGCGCACCCATTCGAGCTCAGCCTTCATGGCGCGCATGTGCGCGTCTTCCTGCTTGGACTCGGTCGCCAGGCGCTTTCCCTTCTGCTCCAGCCACGAGGAATAGTTGCCTTCCCACGGAATGCCCTTGCCGCGGTCCAGTTCCAGGATCCAGCTCGCCGCGTTGTCGAGGAAGTAGCGGTCGTGGGTGACGGCCACCACCGTGCCCGGGAACCTCTGCAGGAACTGCTCCAGCCAGTCGACGCTCTCGGCATCGAGGTGGTTGGTCGGCTCATCGAGCAGCAGCATGTCGGGCTTGGACAGCAGGAGGCGGCACAGCGCCACGCGGCGCTTCTCGCCGCCGGAAAGCTTCTCGGTCTTGGCCTCCCAGGGCGGCAGGCGCAGCGCGTCGGCGGCGATCTCGAGCTGGTGGTCGTCCCCGCCGCCGGTGTTGAGCATGGCCTCGAGGGTGGCCTGCTCCTCGGCGAGCTTGTCGAAATCGGCATCGGGCTCGGAATAAGCCGCATAGACCTCGTCGAGGCGCTTTTTCGCCGCGGCGGTGTCGCCCATGCCTTCCTCGACGATTTCGCGCACGGTCTTGGCCGGGTCGAGCTGCGGCTCCTGCGGCAGGTAGCCGATGCGCATGTTGGGCATCGGCGTGGCCTCGCCGTCGAAGTTGGTGTCTTCGCCGGCCATGATCTTGAGCACCGTGGACTTGCCCGAGCCGTTCAGGCCGAGCACGCCGATCTTGGCGCCGGGGAAGAACGCGAGGTTGATGTTCTTGAGGATCTGGCGTTGCGGCGGCACCGTCTTGGAGAGCCGCTTCATCGAGAATACGTACTGCGCCATGGCAATTCCTGCTGGGGTAAACCCCGATTATCTCAGGTTGGCGCGGCGGGCCGGGGCCGCGGCACGCACGCAACGCTCGTACTAGAATAGCCACGCGAAGGACTCTCACGGTGAGCCACATCGTGAGCCGCACGATGCGACGCGCGAATGCGGCCAACCATCCCCACCTGGAGACGCCATGAAAACCACCCTGTCCAAACTGATGGCCGGCATTGCCCTGGCCGGTATCCTTGCTGCAGCGCCCCTTCCCGCCCTGGCGCAACAGGCCGCGGCCGGCAAGCAACGCGTGGTGATCCAGGTCAGCGACGCCGATCCGGGCAAGTGGCGGCTCGCGCTCAACAATGCGCGTAATGTCCAGCAAGACCTCGGCGCGCAGAACGTCGACATCGAGATCGTCGCCTACGGCCCCGGCATCGGCATGCTCAAGAGCGAATCGGCCGCCGAACCCGGCGTCGTGCAGGCCATGACCGACGGGGTCAAGGTGGTCGCGTGCGAGAACACCATGCACAACCTCAAGCTCAAGCGCGAGGACATGCAGGGCGGCATCGGCTACGTCAAGGCCGGCGTGGTGGAGATCATGCAAAAGCAGCGCGCCGGCTGGTCGTATATCCGGCCTTAGGGGCCGGGGGCGGCGGCGCCGGCCCATGCGTTTATCCGTGATCTGGTATTGCAACTCGCTTGGAACCAGCCTCCCGGGCTGATCTAGCTAAATGTAAGTCCGACAATCACCGTGCCGGCACGGTGATTGTCGGACTTACATTTAGCTAGATCAGCCCGGGAGGCTGGTTCCAAGCGAGTTGCAATACCAGATCACGGATAAACGCATGGGCCGGCGCCGCCGCCCCCGGCCCCTAAGGCCGGATATACGACCAGCCGGCGCGCTGCTTTTGCATGATCTCCACCACGCCGGCCTTGACGTAGCCGATGCCGCCCTGCATGTCCTCGCGCTTGAGCTTGAGGTTGTGCATGGTGTTCTCGCACGCGACCACCTTGACCCCGTCGGTCATGGCCTGCACGACGCCGGGTTCGGCGGCCGATTCGCTCTTGAGCATGCCGATGCCGGGGCCGTAGGCGACGATCTCGATGTCGACGTTCTGCGCGCCGAGGTCTTGCTGGACATTACGCGCATTGTTGAGCGCGAGCCGCCACTTGCCCGGATCGGCGTCGCTGACCTGGATCACCACGCGTTGCTTGCCGGCCGCGGCCTGTTGCGCCAGGGCGGGAAGGGGCGCTGCAGCAAGGATACCGGCCAGGGCAATGCCGGCCATCAGTTTGGACAGGGTGGTTTTCATGGCGTCTCCAGGTGGGGATGGTTGGCCGCATTCGCGCGTCGCATCGTGCGGCTCACGATGTGGCTCACCGTGAGAGTCCTTCGCGTGGCTATTCTAGTACGAGCGTTGCGTGCGTGCCGCGGCCCCGGCCCGCCGCGCCAACCTGAGATAATCGGGGTTTACCCCAGCAGGAATTGCCATGGCGCAGTACGTATTCTCGATGAAGCGGCTCTCCAAGACGGTGCCGCCGCAACGCCAGATCCTCAAGAACATCAACCTCGCGTTCTTCCCCGGCGCCAAGATCGGCGTGCTCGGCCTGAACGGCTCGGGCAAGTCCACGGTGCTCAAGATCATGGCCGGCGAAGACACCAACTTCGACGGCGAGGCCACGCCGATGCCCAACATGCGCATCGGCTACCTGCCGCAGGAGCCGCAGCTCGACCCGGCCAAGACCGTGCGCGAAATCGTCGAGGAAGGCATGGGCGACACCGCCGCGGCGAAAAAGCGCCTCGACGAGGTCTATGCGGCTTATTCCGAGCCCGATGCCGATTTCGACAAGCTCGCCGAGGAGCAGGCCACCCTCGAGGCCATGCTCAACACCGGCGGCGGGGACGACCACCAGCTCGAGATCGCCGCCGACGCGCTGCGCCTGCCGCCCTGGGAGGCCAAGACCGAGAAGCTTTCCGGCGGCGAGAAGCGCCGCGTGGCGCTGTGCCGCCTCCTGCTGTCCAAGCCCGACATGCTGCTGCTCGATGAGCCGACCAACCACCTCGATGCCGAGAGCGTCGACTGGCTGGAGCAGTTCCTGCAGAGGTTCCCGGGCACGGTGGTGGCCGTCACCCACGACCGCTACTTCCTCGACAACGCGGCGAGCTGGATCCTGGAACTGGACCGCGGCAAGGGCATTCCGTGGGAAGGCAACTATTCCTCGTGGCTGGAGCAGAAGGGAAAGCGCCTGGCGACCGAGTCCAAGCAGGAAGACGCGCACATGCGCGCCATGAAGGCTGAGCTCGAATGGGTGCGCCAGAACCCGAAGGGCCGGCAGGCAAAGTCCAAGGCGCGCCTTGCGCGCTTCGATGAACTCTCCTCTTTCGAGAGCCAGCAAAGGAACGAGACCTCGGAGATCTTCATTCCGGTGGCCGAGCGCCTGGGCAACGAGGTCATCGAGTTCGTCGAGGTCAGCAAGGGTTACGGCGACCGCCTGCTACTCGACAAGCTCTCGTTCAAGGTGCCGCCGGGCGCGATCGTCGGCGTGATCGGCCCCAATGGCGCGGGCAAGTCGACTCTGTTCCGCATGATCACCGGCAAGGAGAAGCCGGATTCGGGTGAAGTGAAGATCGGCAAGACCGTGCAGCTCGCCTACGTGGACCAGTCGCGCGACGAGCTCTCGGCCGACAAGACCGTGTTCGAGGAGATCGCCGACGGGCAGGACATGATCACGGTGGGCAAGTTCACCATGCCCTCGCGCGCCTACCTCGGGCGCTTCAACTTCAAGGGCGGCGACCAGCAGAAGGTCGTCGGCCAGCTCTCGGGCGGCGAGCGCGGCCGGCTGCACCTGGCCAAGACCCTGATGTCGGGTGCCAACGTGCTGCTGCTGGACGAACCCTCCAACGACATCGACGTCGAGACGCTGCGGGCGCTGGAGGAAGCCTTGCTCGGGTTCGCCGGCAGCGTGATGGTGATCTCGCACGACCGCTGGTTCCTCGATCGCATCGCCACCCACATCCTCGCCTTCGAGGGCGAGTCGCAGGCGGTGTTCTTCGACGGAAACTACCAGGAATACGAAGCCGACAAGAGAAAGCGGCTGGGCGAAGAAGGCGCGCGCCCGAAGCGCCTCCGCTACAAGCCGCTGATCGTCTAGGCGCCGCTCGGCATCGCGGCTAGTTGGTTTCCAGCCGCGCTTCCCGGATGACGCGCGCCCAGCGCTCGATGTCTTCCCTGAGGAAGGCGCCGAGCTCGGCGGATGTGGAGGGCGCGCCATCCATGCCGCCATTGCGCAGCAGCCCGATCACGTCGGGTTGCTGGAGGGCGGAGACGAACGCGCCGTTGAGTTTCTGCACGATGGCCGGCGGCGTCCCGGCGGGCACGAAGAACCCGTACCAGTTGGCGGCCGAGTAGCCGGGCAAGCCGCTCTCGGCGATGGTGGGCACGTCGGGCAGCGAAGGTGCGCGTGCGGCGGTGGTCTGCGCGAGCAGGCGCAGCTTGCCGGCCTTCACGTGCTGCAGCACGGAGGGGTCGGAGAACATCATGTTGACCTGGCCCGCGAGGAGGTCGGTGATCGCGGGGCTCGTGCCCTTGTACGGGATATGGCGGATGTCGACGCCGGCCTGCAGCTTGAACAGTTCCCCCGCGAGGTGCAGCGCGGTGCCCTGCCCGCCGGAGGAGAAGTTGTACTTGCCGGGGCTGGCCTTCGCGAGCGCGATGAGTTCCTGCACGGTGTTGGCCGCGAAAGACGGGTGCACCACCAGCAGGGTGGGGATGCGCACGCCCATCGCCACGGGTGCGAGGTCGGTCAGGGGTTTGTAGGGCAGTTTCGAGTTGATGCTGGGGGCGACCGACATGTTGCCCGGCGAGCCGACGATGATGGTGTAGCCATCGGGCGCGGACTTCGCAACGTAGTCCACGCCGATCGTGCCGGCAGCGCCGGATTTGTTCTCGACGATCACCGCCTGGCCGAGCGAACCCTGGATTTTCGGCGCGACGATGCGTGCTAGAGTATCTACGCCCCCACCCGGTGGGAAAGGGACGACCAGATGCAGCGTGCGCGCCGGATAGTCTTGCGCCGGGGCCATGGCGGGCGCGATCAGGCCCGCAAAGAGTGCAGCAAGAGCAATCCGACGGTTCATGGTGTTTCCCCAAAAAGAGTATCCGAATCTAACCCACGACCCCGGCGCGGGCAACGACGCGATCGTTGTGGCGGGCGCGCCTGTCATCGCCGCATCGGTGCAGGTGCCTTCGCCCGGCGGGCCGGAGGCGCTCGAGGTCGTGCGCGTTCCGGTGCCGTTTCCCGGTCATGGGGAGGTGCGCATCCGGGTCCATGCCGCGGGAATCAACCGCGCCGACTGCAAGCAGCGCGCGGGCGACTACCCGATGCCGCCCGGCGCACCGGCGACACTAGGCCTCGAAATCTCCGGGGTGATCGAGGCCATCGGGCAAGGAACGACGCAATGGGCGGTGGGCGATCGCGTCTGCGCCCTCGTGGCCGGCGGCGGGTACGCCGAATACTGTATTGCGCCCGCAGGCCAGTGCCTGCCGGTGCCCGCCGGCATCGACCTCGTTGACGCCGCGGGCCTTCCCGAGGCGGCGTTCACGGTCTGGACCGCCCTGTTCGAGCATGGCGCCTTGCGCGCGGGCGACATCGCACTCATCCATGGCGGGGCCAGCGGGATCGGCACGATGGCGATCCAGATGGCGGTCGCGCTGGGCTCGCGTGCAATTGTCACCGCAGGTAGCGAGGCGCGTTGCGAACTGTGCAGGACGCTGGGCGCCGAACTCGCGATCAACTACCGCGAAGATGATTTCGTCGACGCGATACTGCGTCACACGCAAGGCCGCGGCGTGGACGCGGTGCTCGACATGGTGGGCGGCCCGTATGCCGGGCGCAATGCCAGGGCCATGGCGCCTTTCGGGCGCCTTGCCTACATCGCGGGCGACGCCGGGGCAGAGGCCACGTTCAACATCCGCGAGATCATGCTCAAGCGCCTCGTCGTAACCGGCTCGACCCTGCGCCACCGCAGCGTCGAGGACAAGACCCGCATCGCCGCCATCCTGCGCCGCGTGGTGTGGCCGCTGCTCGAAAGCGGCCGAATCCGCCCCATCATCGACAAGGTGTTCGCCCTGGAGCGCGCGGGCGACGCGCACGCGCACATGGAAGCGGGCGGGGCCGCGGGCAAGATCCTGCTGAAGGTGGGCTGATGGGCGAGGGCAAGGTGCGCCTGGCCGTCGACATCGGCGGCACGTTTACCGACGTTGTGCTCGAAGCCGGTGGCGTGCGCACCATCAGCAAGGTGCTGACCACCGCCTCGGAGCCCGAAGCCGGCTTCATCGAGGGCGTGCGCATGGCGATGGAGAAGGCTCACGTGCGGCCCGCGCAGGTGGGCCTCATCGTGCACGGCACCACCCTCGCGACCAACGCCCTCATCGAGAGGAAGGGAGCGAAGGTCGGGCTGCTATGCACCAGGGGCTTTCGCGATACGCTCGAAATGGCCTACGAGCACCGCTTCGAGCAGTCCGACGTTTTCATGCGCCGCCCCACGCCGCTGGTGCCGCGCTGGCTGCGCCTCGAAGTGACCGAGCGCCTTGCCGCCGACGGCAGCGTGCTGATCGCGATGCTCGACGACGACGTGCGCGTGGCCGCAGAAGCGTTCCGGCGCGAAGGGGTCGGGGCGGTGGCGGTCGGGCTCATGCACAGCTACGCCAACCCGGCGCACGAGCGCCGCATCCAGGCGTTGCTGCGCGACCTCATGCCGGGCGTGCCGGTGTCGCTCTCGAGCGAAGTCTGCCCCGAGATTCGCGAGTACGACCGCATCTCCACGACCGTTGCCAATGCCTATGTGCGCCCGCTCATGCGCGGTTACCTCGAGCGGGTCGAAGAGCGGCTTGAGGCGGGCGGGTTCGCCTGCCCGCTGCTCATGATGATGTCGAGCGGCACCGTGACTACGGTGGAAATAGCACGGCGCTTCCCGATCCGCATGGTCGAGTCAGGACCCGCCGGCGGCGCGGTGCTCGCGGCGCAGGTGGCCGCGCTGTGCGGCCGGCCACAAGTGCTCTCCTTCGACATGGGCGGCACCACCGCCAAGCTGTGCTTCATCGATGCCTACACGCCGCAGATCTCGCGCTCCTTCGAGGTGGCGCGCGAATACCGTTTTTCCAAGGGGAGCGGCATCCCGGTCAAGATCCCGGTGATCGAAATGGTGGAAATCGGCGCCGGCGGCGGCTCGATCGGTCACCTGAATGCGCTGGGCGTGGTGGCCGTGGGACCCGAAAGCGCCGGCTCCGAGCCTGGCCCGGCGTGCTACGGCCGTGGTGGGCGCGCCCCTGCAGTGACCGACGCCGATCTCGTCATGGGACGCATCGACGCCGATGCGTTCGCAGGCGGCCGCATCACGCTGGACCGCGCCGCCGCCGAGCGCGCGCTGCTGCAGGGCATAGGTGAGCAGCTGAAACTCGATGCGGTCGAGTCCGCTGCTGCGATCGGCGAGATCGTGGACGAAAACATGGCCAATGCCACGCGCATTCATGGCGCCGAGAGCGGCAAGGATGTCGCGGCGCGCACGATGATCGCTTTCGGCGGCGCGGCGCCCCTGCACGCGGCGCGGCTGGCCGAGAAGCTCGGGATCGACGAGGTCATCATTCCCAGCGGCGCCGGGGTCGGGTCGGCCATCGGCTTCCTGCGCGCCGGCATCGCCTACGAGCTGGTGCAGACACGCTACCTCGACCTGCGGCGCTACGAGCCCGGACCGATCAATGCGATGTTCGGCCAGATGCGCGAATACGCCGAAGCCATCGTGCGCCTCGCCGAGCCCAGTGCCGCCCTGGTCGAGCGGCGCACCGCTTTCATGCGCTACCGCGGGCAGGGCCACGAGATCGCCGTGGCGCTGCCGGTGAAGCAATTCGAGACGGGCGACGAAGCGCACATGGCGGCGCTTTTCCAACAGAAGTACGCAGAGCTCTTCGGGCGCACCATCCCGAACCTCACGCAGGAGGTGATCTCGTGGAGCCTGTCGCTCGGCACGCCGACCGAGCTGCCCGCAGCCGTGCCGGGGGCGCCCGCCGTCCCCTGCGCGGCCCCCTCCGGGAAGCGGAGCGTGTACGACTCGCGCGCCGGGGCGTTTTCCGACTACGCCGTGTTCGAGCGCGCGGCGCTTGCGCCGGGAATGGCGTTGAGCGGCCCGGCGGTGATCTGTGAGGATGAGACCACCACGGTCGTGCCGGCCGCGTTCGACGCGCGCATCGACGCCAACGGGTTCATCCGCATGGCAAGGAGGCACTGAGCCATGAATAACCCATCCGAAATCAGGCTGCAGGTGATGTGGAACCGGCTCCTCGCGGTGGTCGAGGAGCAGGCGCAGACGCTGGTTCGCACCGCGTTCAGCACGCCTGCGCGCGAGGCCGGCGACATTTCGGCCGGCGTGTTCGACGTGCAGGGTCGCATGATCGCGCAGGCGGTCACCGGCACGCCCGGGCACGTCAACACCATGGCGGCGGCGGTGCCGCACTTCCTCGCCGCGTTCCCCCTCGACACGATGCGCGAGGGCGACGTGTTCGTGACCAACGACCCGTGGAAGGGCACCGGCCACCTGTCGGATTTCACCGTCGTGACGCCGGCATTCCGCAATGGGCACGCGGTGGCGATCTTCGCGTGCACCACCCACGTGGTCGACATCGGCGGCCTGGGCCAGTCACCCGACGGCCGGCAGGTGTACCACGAAGGCCTGTGGGTCCCGATCTGCAGGATGTTCTCGCGCGGCGAGGCGAACGATACTTTTTTCGCCATCCTGCGCCAGAACGTGCGCGAGCCGGTGCAGGTCGAGGGTGACATGTACGCGCTGGCCGCATGCAACGGAATCGGCGCCAAGCGGCTGCTCGAAATGATGGACGAGCACGCCATGGACGACCTCACGGGGCTGGCCGACTACATCGTGACCCGCAGCCGCGACGCGATGCTCGCTTCGCTCGCCGCCCTGCCGAAGGGGTCGGCCTCGTACGCAATGACGATGGACGGGTACGACGAGCCGATCACGCTGCGCGCGCGGCTGGACCTTTCGGCCGCCGGAGTCGTGGTCGACTTCGCCGGTACCTCGGGGATTTCCGAATACGGCATCAATTGCCCCAAGAACTACACCGACGCCTATACCGCGTTCGGGGTGAAGTGCATCGTGGGCCCGTCGATCCCGAACAATGCCGGGTCGCTCGCGACGATCCGCATCGAGGCGCCCGAGGGATGCATCGTCAATGCGAAGCCGCCCAGCCCGGTGATGGCGCGCGCGATCATCGGCCACATGCTGCCCGACGTAGTGTTCGGCTGCCTGCACCAGCTCGTGCCGGGGAAAGTGCCGGCCGAAGGTGCGGCCTCGCTGTGGTCGGTCAAGCTCGGGGCAGGGCCGGGCATCGCAGCCGGGGCTTCGCGCGGCACCGGTGCCAGCACATTCAACGTCACCAGTTTCCACAGCGGCGGGGTGGGTGCGCGCCCCAGCCTGGATGGCCTGTCGGCGACGCCATTCCCCAGCGGCGTGCGCATGGTCCCGATCGAGATCACCGAGGCAATTTCGCCGCTGGTGGTGTGGCGCAAGGAATACCGGCAGGACTCCGGCGGCGCGGGCCGGTTCCGTGGCGGCCTGGGGCAGGTCATGGAGATCGGCAGCCGCGAAGCCGAGCCGTTCGCGATCTTCGCCACCTTCGACCGCACCCAGTTTGCGCCGCGCGGTTGCGAAGGCGGCGGCGATGGCGCGCTGGGCGGCATCGCGCTCAAGTCGGGCGCTAAACTGCGTTCCAAAGGGCGGCAGACGATTCCGGCCGGTGAGGTGCTGGTGCTCGAAATGCCCGGCGGGGGCGGCTATGGTGCGCCCTCGGAGCGTGACCCCGCGGCGGTGGAATCGGACTTGCGCGCCGGGTTCGTGAGTGCGCAAGCTGCGCGTGACTTGTATGGACGCAAAAGTTAGGAAAACCCATGGCCCACACCCTGCACCCGATCCACTCGAGCCTGGCACTGGAAATCGCCGAACGCATCGTCGACGCTGCCCTCGCGGCCCGACGCAAGGAGGGCCTCATGCCCCTTGCGGTGGCGGTGCTCGACGCGGGTGGCGGGCTGGTGGCTTATAAGCGCGAAGACGGTTCGGGCCTGATGCGCTTCGACATCGCGTTTGGCAAGGCCTGGGCAAGTCTTGGCATGGGAATGTCGACGCGGTTGATTCGCGACCGCCTCGGCCAGCGCCCCGCGTTCCAAGGCGCACTCGCCTCGGTGTCAGACGGGCGTTTCATCCCCGTGCCCGGTGGCGTGCTGGTGCTCGATGCCGGCGGCACTGCCATCGGCGCGGTCGGTATCAGCGGCGATGCGTCCGACAAGGATGAGTACTGCGCGATCGAGGCCATTCGCTCGGTCGGGCTCGCGAGCGAACCGGCCGCGCCGAACCCGGAATGGCGCGCGGCCGGCCTTTGATCCCATTTTCGTCCCAGGAGGATTCACGATGAAACGGTTTGCACTATTGAAGATTGCGGCGGTCGCCCTCGCCGCACTGTGCGCGGTGCATGGGGCATCGGCCCAGACCGCGTACCCGACCAAGCCGTTGCGCCTGGTGGTGCCGTTCCCGCCGGGCGGGCCGACCGACGTTTTCGGGCGCTCGTATGCAGCGCGCCTCTCGGCCGTGCTGGGCCAGCCGGTGGTGGTCGACAACAAGTCGGGCGCGAGCGGCATCGTCGGCATCCTCGACGTGAAGCGCAGTGCCCCGGACGGCTATACGCTGGGGTTTGGCACCGCGTCCACCAACTGCATGTACCCGCTGCTCACCGACAAGCCGCTGTACGACGTGCTCACCGACTTCGTCCCGGTGGCCGTGGTCGGCGGCGCGACCATCGTGTTCACCGCCAACCCGTCGTTGCCACCGACGCTCAAGGGCGTCATGGACGCGGCGCGCGCGCAGCCGGGCAAGCTCCAGTACGGCTCGCCCGGCACCGGCACGCTCATGCAGATCAGCGTCGAGCGCCTCAAGCACGAGACCGGCGCCGACCTGCAGCACATCCCGTTCCGCGGCAGCGCGCCCTCGATGCAGGCGCTGCTCGGCGGGCAGATCGCGTTCTCGGTGGATACCATCGGCTCGGCGCTGCAGAACCACAAGGCGGGTCGCATCCGCGTGCTGGCCCTGGCGAGCTCGCGGCGTTCGGCGCTGCTGCCCGACGTCCCCACGGTGGACGAGGCGATCGGCACCAAGGGCTTCGAGGCGCTGCTGTGGAACGTGATCGTGGTGCCCGCCGGCACGCCGCCGGCGATCGTCGAGGCGCTTTCGCAGGCGACCGCCAAGGTAATGGGCGACCGCGCGATGCAGGAGCAGCTCATCGGCCTGGGCATCGAACCGACCACGGGTTCCAATCCGGTGGCGGCGGCCGCCTACATCCGCGCCGAGCAGGCGCGCTGGAAGCCGGTCATCGTGTCGAGCGGGATCAAGATAGCCGAGTGAGCGGCGCGGCATAGGTTTCTTCGCCCAAGGAGGCCGTCATGCAGAGCACGATGATGCGGGACCCGCTGTCGCTCAACCTGCTGCTCGAGCGCGCCGGCCGGCTGTTCCCCGAATCGCAGATCGTTTCGCGCCTGCCAGACAAGTCGCTGCGCCGCCACACTTATGCGCAGTACTACCGCCGCACGCGCCAGCTTGCCGCGGCGCTGCAGGGCCTGGGCCTGAAGAAGGGCGAGCGCGTGGCGACGCTGTGCTGGAACCACCACGCGCACCTCGAATGCTATTTCGGCATCCCGGCCGCGAGCGGGGTCATGCACACCCTCAACCTGCGCCTGTCGCCGGACGAGATCGGCTGGATCGCGGCCGATGCGGGCGACCGCTTCCTCATCGTCGACGATATCCTGCTGCCGCTCTACAAGCAGTTCGCCGCCAGGCACGCCTTCGAGCGCGTCATCGTGTTCCCGTTCTCAGGCGCGCCCGTGGCGGCCGGGTTCACCGACTACGAGGTGCTGCTCGCATCGGCGCCCGACGAGTTCGAGTACGCGCCGCACGACGAAAACGACGCCGTGGCGATGTGCTACACGAGCGGCACCACCGGCCGCTCCAAGGGCGTGGTGTATTCGCACCGCTCGACCGTGCTGCACACATTGGTGGCGTGCCTGCCCGAATACTGGGGCCTCGAGGGGCGCGACGTTCTGCTGCCGGTGACGCCGATGTTCCATGCCAATTGCTGGGGCGTGCCGTATGCCGCGGTCATGCTCGGCACCCGGCTCGTGTTCCCCGGCCCCCACCTGCATCCGGAGGACCTGCTCGACCTCATCAATGCCGAGCCCCCCACGATGGCGCTGGGCGTGCCGACCATCTGGCTCACGCTCATCCAGGCGCTGGAGGCCAACCCACAAAAATGGAGCCTGCCCAAGGGCATGCGCAGCCTCGTGGGCGGCGCCGCCGTGCCCGAGTCGCTGATCCGCGGATTCGCGCGGCATGGCGTGCGCATCGCGCAAGGCTGGGGCATGACCGAGACTTCGCCCCTTGCAACGCTCAGTTACATCAAGCCCGAACTTTCCGGTGCGTCGGAGGATGAGCAGTTCCGTCTCGCGGCCACCGCGGGGGTGACCGTGCCGCTGGTGGAACTGCGGCTGGTGGGCGACGACGGCATCGCGCCGCACGACGGCAAGAGCGTCGGCGAAGTGCAGGTGCGCGGTCCGTTCATCACCGGGAGCTACTACAACGTGGCAAACGATGCGAGCAAGTTCACCGACGACGGCTGGCTGCGCACGGGCGACGTGGCGAAGATGGATGCGCATGGCTACCTGCACATCACCGACCGCACCAAGGACCTGATCAAGTCGGGCGGCGAGTGGATCAGTTCGGTCGATCTCGAGAATGCCCTCATGGCGCATCCCGGCGTCGCCGAAGCCGCCGTGATCGCGGTGCCGCACGAGAAATGGGGCGAGCGGCCGCTCGCGTGCGTGGTCGCCAAGCCTGGCCAGTCGGTGAGCGCTGCCGAGCTCAACGAAGCGCTGGCGAAGAAATTCGCCAAGTGGCAGTTGCCGGACCGTTACGAATTCCTCGATGCGATCCCGCGCACCTCGACCGGGAAATTCTGGAAGATGAAATTGCGCGAGCGGTTCGCCAAGCGCGCCTAGCCGTCCCGGCACACGGGGGGCGGTCCGCTCCCGGCCCTAGTCGACCTTGGCGCCCGCAGCCTTGACGATGGCGGGCCACCGCGCGAGGTCTTCGCGCACGAACTTCGCAAACTCCGCAGGACTCGCACTCGGGGCAATCTCCATACCGGCCGCAGCCAAGCGCTCGCTCACCGCGGGCTGGCGGATGGCCTTGGTGAGTTCGGTGTACAGCTTCGCAATGACGGCCGGTGGCGTGCCGGCAGGGGCTGCCACGCCATACCACTGCAGGGTTTCGAATCCCGGGAGGCCCGATTCGGCCACTGTGGGTACATTCGGTAACAGCGCGACGCGCTGCCGGCCGGTGACCGCGAGGGCCTTGAGCTTGCCCGACTTGAGGTGCGGCAGCGCCGGTGCGAGGCCGAGGATGGCGAGCTTCACCTGTCCGCCCACCACGTCGCCGATCGCCTGGCCGCCGCCCTTGTACGGGATGTGGGTGATCTGCAGGTTGCCGGCCATGAGCTTGAGCAGTTCGACGCCCAGGTGCTGGGCGGTGCCGTTGCCGGGCGATGCGTAGCTGAGCTGCCCCGGGTCCTTTTTCGCCGCCGCGATGAGTTCCTTCACGCTGTTGATCGGCAGCGACGGATGCGCGACGAGGATGTGCGAGCCGGTCACCAGCGCGGTGATCGGCACGAAATCCTTCAGCACGTCGTGGTTGAGCTTGGAGTAGAGCGCCGGGGCGATGGTGTTGTTGTCGCCGAGCATGAGCAGCGTGTAGCCGTCCGGGGTGGCGCGCGCGACGAGGTCGGTGCCGATGTTACCGCCGCCGCCGGCGCGGTTCTCGATGATCACCGACTGCCCCACGCTCTCCTGCAGCGGTGCGGCCACCGAGCGCGCGGTGAGGTCCATGACCCCGCCGGGTGCGAACGGCGCGATCAAATGGATGGGTTTCGTGGGATAGTTCTGCGCAACCGCCACGCACGGCGCAAGCATTGCGGCGAGCAGGGCGGGGCGGACCAACTTGCGGAAGCGGCTATACATGCCGCCTATCATATGACGAAACGACCCAATATCCTCCTCATCACCTCCGACCAGCATCGCGCCGACTGCTTCGGTATCCAGAACCCGGCCGTGCGAACGCCGCACCTCGACCGCCTGGCGCAGTCGGGCACGCGTTTCTCGGCCTGCATCACGCCCAACCTCGTGTGCCAGCCTTCGCGTGCCTCGATCCTCACCGGCCAGTTGCCGCTTACGCACGGGGTGTGGGACAACGGCGTGGACCTCGACCCGCGCGTCGGTGAGAAAGGCTTCGCCGGCACGCTCGCGCAGTCGGGCTACGACACGCTGTACCTGGGCAAGGCGCACTTCGCCACCAAGGCGACCTTCCAGCCCACCGGCACGCCCGAGTGCATGCGCAGCGGCGCAAAGTTCGGCGACGCCTGGCGCGGGCCGTACATGGGCTTCGAGCACGTGGAACTCATCGTGCTGGGGCACATCAACAACCCGATGCCGCTCGAGCGCCCGCCTGTGGGCCACTATGAGCGCTGGCTCCTGTCGCGCGGGGACGAGGAATCGATGATCGCGCTGTGCACTGCAGCCACCGGCCCGGACACCGGCGGCGCGGCGCAGACCTGGCATTCGGCGTTGCCGTGCGCCTGGCATTCGAGCGCCTGGCTTGGCGACCGCACCGTGAGCTGGCTCGAGCAGCGCGATGCGTCCAAGCCGTTTTGCGCGTGGGTCTCGTTTCCCGATCCGCACCAGCCTTTCGACTGCCCGGTGCCGTGGAGCCTGCTGCACGACCCGAAGGACGTGCCCCTGCCGGCCACGCGCGGCGAAGATCCCTTCCTGCGCCCGTGGTGGTACAAGGCCACGCTCGAGGGCACGCCGCAGCTGGCCGACGCGGAATTCCGTCACCTGCGCGCCAAGGTCTCGCGCATGCCGCGCCAGACCGACGCGCAGCTCGCGCAGATGACGGCGAACTACTACGGCATGATTTCGCTCATCGACCACAACGTCGGGCGGATCCTGTCCAGGCTCGCCGACCTGGGGCTGGAGGAAGACACGCTCGTGGTGTTCACCACCGACCATGGCGAGATGCTCGGCAACCACGGGCTCTACCTCAAGGGGCCCTGGCCGCTCGAGGATCTGCTTCGGGTCAACATGCTCGCCGCGGGCCCCGGCGTGGCGAGCGGTCGCGTGGTCGACGAGCCGGTGTCCACGCTCGACCTCGCCGCCACTTTCTGCGAAATGGCCGGCGTGGAGCCGGCGCTGCCGCAGCAGGGCCGGTCGCTTGCGACACTGCTGGGCGGAGGCGAGGAAACCCGCAACGCGGCGTGGAGCGAGTGGCACGTTCACCCCTCGCGCTGCGGCGTGGCGCTGCAACTGCGCACGGTGCGCACCAAAACGCACAAGGCAACCTTCGAGTTGGGCAGCGGTGCGGGGGAACTGTACGACCTCGTGAACGACCCGGCCGAGACGGTCAACCGCTTCGGCGACCCGGCTTATGCGAGCGTGCAAAAGCGCCTGCACGACCTCATGCGCGAGCGCCCCGGGAAGGTCGCGGAAACACTCGGCGAGCCGATCGGCATGGCCTGAAACGACGCGGCGGTGCGCGCCCGGGACCGCTCTCTACCCTGAGTCACGACGCTGGAATATTCGCCTCGCTGCTAGCTTCCCAGCGTCACGATCGCCACTCCCATCGCCAACAGCGCCATGCCGGCGAGTTCGAGCCGTGAAAGCCGCTCGCGAAACAGGCGCCGCGACACGATCGAAGCGAACACCAATTCCACCAGGCCCAGCGTGCGCACATGCGCGACCGGCTCGATCGCCATCGCGGTGAACCATCCGGCCGAGGCCGCCGCGCCCATGAGGCCGGCGAACAGCGAGCGCCGCCAGGCGCGGAGCACACGCACGACCACTGGCGGGTTGCGCGCGAGCAGCCATCCGCCGAGCGCGATGGTCTGCAGCGCCTGGGCGGCGACGAGGGTTACCGCGGCCGACATCATGAAGGGGGTGTCCGCAAGCGACAGCGCCGCGCCGCGAAAGCCGATCGCCGAAAACGCGAAGAACGTTCCCGAAGCCATCCCGAGCAGCGCCGGTGTCGAAGTCCATCCGGCCAGCATGGTGCGAAGCGGCCGCTCGCGGTCGGCCGGGGACAGCAGCAGGACGCCGAGCGTGCCGCAGGCGACCGCAAGCGCGGTGGCGGCCGTGAGCGGGTCGCCGAGCACCAGCAGCCCGAACAGGGCGACCTGCAGGATCTCGGTCTTGGAATACGCCACGCCGAGGGTGAAGTTGCGCTCCGCCATCACGCGCAGCAGCAACGCGGTGGCGATGATCTGGCTGAGGGCGCCGAAGCTCACCCACGCCGCGAACATGAGGTTCGGCGCCGGCATTGCGTACCCTCCCGCGGCTTGAACGCCGACGAGCCACAGGATCGCGAAAGGCAGCCCGTACAGGAATCGCACCAACGTGGCGCCGAGCGTGCCGAGTTCCTGGACCAGGCTGCGTTGCGCGGCATTGCGCAGTGTCTGGGCAAACGCCGCCCAGACCGTGACCGGGATCCAGAGCCACTCGGGCGGGCTCATGTGAAAGCGTCCCGTGGTGTGCTCATGCCACGCCTACGGCCCTGAGCACCGGCAGCCGGATGCGCGCGAACGCGCGCGCGGCGGAGCGCAGCAGGGCAGGATCGCCTGCGCCCATGCTTTCCCACGCATGGCGGGCCCATTCGTCGTGGTCTTGCAGGCCTTGCAAGCGGGCGCGCAGGAACAGCATTTCCTCGCGCGCAACCGCCACCCCGGCGCCCAAGAGCGGCGAGGCCAGCGCGGTGATCTCGGTCGCGGTGGCGGCGCGTTTGAGGATGAGCGCGTTCAGTCCGGCGCAGCGGCGGGCCGCCAGCGCGCGGTCGGCCGGTGGCTGTGTCGGGTGCAGGCAGCCCGCGTCGGTCAGCACCAGCGCGGCCTGCGCGAGTTGTGCGCCACCCAGGTGCCGGCATTCCGGGTGGGCCGCAAGGTCGCGGAGCGACTTGGGCGCGTAGTCCTGCGCGGCCATGGCGATTGCGAACGGGCGGTACACCTCGGCGGGCAGCGCGTACCTGGTGCGCCCGATCTGGGCGCTGCCCGGCAGGTAATCGGGATGCTGGAGCAAAACGAAGCGCACATCCGCGATGTTCTCGTACGGAGCGCCGGCTGCGCGGAGGGGGCCGTTGCGCACGAAGATGTCGCTGCGAAAAGACCGGTGCGCGACCAGGTCGAGGACGGCCTCGCGCAGGGCAGGTTGCGCGATCGACTCAATGACATCGCGCGCGGCCGCGGCGAAGCCGGTGGCTTCGGCTTGTTCGGCGAGGCCGGTGCTGGTGGCGAACTCGAGGCCCGCCCCGGCCATCGCCTGCGCCACTTCGTCGGAGGTGGCCGGATGCCAGTCGCGGTTGAAGTATTCGTGCGCGAGGTAGGCGCGGTCCTGACGCTGCAGGCGTTCCAGCCATGCCCCCAGCCGCGGGTGCGCATCGAAGTAGCCTGCGCCCGCCTCGTGCAGGCACTGCACGAATCCAAGCGCCGAATCGATCCTTGCGGAGAGGGGCTGGTCCGCGGGTGCGAGCGACGCATGCAGCGTCAAGAGCCGCCGCAGCGGAATCTCCGCGGCCCATCCGGGCAGGCAGTTGTAGCTGACGAGGCACGCGCCGCCGGGAGCGAGGTGGCGGCGCAGGATCTCCACCACGAGGTGGCGGTTCGCAGCCGATATCCATGACCAGGTGCCATGCAGCGTGATGTGGTCGAACTGCACACCAACGCGACGGGCGAGGAAACTCTCGAAGGAGTCATCCGAGACACGCACTGCGGCAGTGGAGGCGGCGGCGAGCTCCCTGGCGTTCGCGGCGTGCCGTGGATTGAAGTCGACTCCCTCGAACGCGCCGGGGCAGGCTGCCGCATGGATGTTGAGCGAAACGCCCTGGCCGATGGCGAGCTCGAGGTAGCGGGGCGCCGGATTGGCGGGGGGCGCGATGCCGCGCGCGGCACACGCAAGCGCGATGCGCGCAGGCGCGAGCACGGGACAGTAGCGGTAGGTATAGTCGAGCGCCGTGACATAGCCTTCGTCCGGCGCGTGCCCGGCGGCGGTGCCGGTCATTCCTTCGTGCGCTGTTGCCTCGTCCTGCATGTGAACCGGCCCGGCGTCCTGTGCTGCCAGTGCGCATTTTAGCGGCCCGCCCGCGATGGCCTGCCGATTGCATTGCAGTTTCGGCATATCGCTTGACAGCGCCGGACCGCCTGCGAGAATGGTTTTTCATTGCGCCGCGGTGCCCGGGCGAGCCCGGCCCCGGCGCACCCTGCCGGTTCCAGGCGTCCAAGGAGAGACCACATGAACAAGGAAATGGCCGAAGTGCTGGTGCGCGTCGGGCCGGACACGCCGATGGGCAAGCTCATGCGCAGGTACTGGGTGCCCATCGTGTCCTCGTCCGAGATCGCCGAGCCCGACGGGCCCCAGGTGCGCGTAAAGATCCTCGGCGAGCGGCTGCTGGCCTTTCGCGACACCGAAGGGCGTGCCAGCCTCATCGACGAGTTCTGCGCCCACCGCGGCGTGTCGCTGTTCTTCGGGCGCAACGAGGAGCACGGCATTCGCTGCTCGTATCACGGCTGGAAATTCGACCGCACCGGCCAGTGCGTGGAACTGCCCTCGGTCCCGGCGCTCGCGGCCAAGATGAGCATCACCGCCTACCCGTGCGTGGAGCGCGGCGGGCTGGTGTGGGCCTACATGGGCCCCAAGGACAAGCAGCCGGCCCCGCCCGAAGTCGAGTGGTGCGGGCTGCCCGAGAGCCATCGCTACGCCTCCAAGCGCCTGCAGGAATGCAGCTGGCTGCAGGCCATGGAAGGGGGCATTGACACCACCCACGCCTCGTGGGTGCATCGCTACGAGCTGGACATCGACCCAATGCACCGCGAAGCGGCCGCCAACAAGTACATCAAGGCCGACCGCAACGCGGTGTTCGACGTCCACGAAATGCCGCACGGGCTGTCGATCTACGGGCGCCGCAATGGCGAGGCCGATTCCTATTACTGGCGCGTCACCCAGTTCCTGTTTCCGTGGTACACGCTGATCCCGCCGTTCGGGCCGCACCCGCTGGGCGGGCACGTGTGGGTGCCCATCGACGACGAACACTGCTGGGCGTGGAGCATCAACTTCTATCCCGACAAGCCGCTTTCCATTGAGGAGCGCCGCGACCTCGAGGAGGGCAAGGGCATCCACGTGAAATACGAGCCTGGCAGCTTCCGTCCCGCGGCCAACAAGGACAACGACTACCTCATCGACCGACGCGCGCAGAAGGAAATGCGCTCGTTCAGCGGCGTCGAAGGGTTCTCGGTACAGGACGCCTCGCTGCAGGAAAGCATGGGCCCGATCCAGGACCATTCGCGCGAGCACCTCGTCGCCACCGACAAGCCGATCGCGATGGCGCGGCGCATCCTGTTCAATGCCGCGCTCAACCTCTCGCAGGGCATCGAACCGCCGGCGCTGGACGCGGCAGCGCAGCGCGTGCGCGCCGCATCGGTGCTTCTTGACCGCAATGCGAGCGTGACGGACTGGGCGAACGAAGCACTTTACGATGAGTTGGCCCAGCCGGTATTTTCACTATGAGGAATTCGATGCGTAGAGTCATTTGTGCCTTGGGCGCGGCTGCGGTGCTGCTGCCGATGCACGCGCAGTCGCAGGAGTGGTCGCCGACCAAGCCGGTGCGCATCATCGTGCCGGTGCTCGGCGGCACCAACGACCTCGTCGCGCGCCTGGTCGCGCCCAAATTGCAGGAGGCGCTCGGCCAGCCGATCGTGGTGGAGAACAAGGGTGGCGCGGGTGGCAACATCGGCGCGGACATGGTGGCCAAGGCGGCGCCGGACGGCCACATGCTGCTGATCGGCTACAACGGGCCGATCGCGGTCAACGTCTCGTTGTTCGCGAAGATGCCGTACGACCCGGTCAAAGACCTGGCGCCGATCACGCTGGCCGTGACCGCGCCGCAGTTCCTCACCGTCCACCCGAGCGTGCCCGCGCACACGGTGGGCGAGCTGGTGGCGCTGGCCAAGGCCCAGCCGGGCAAGCTCAGCTACGCGTCGATCGCCGTGGGCAGCGCTTCGCACCTGACCATGGAGATGCTGAAGACCGCCGCCGGCGTCAATATCGTGCATGTGCCCTACAAGGGCTCGGCGCCGGCGGTGACCGACCTCCTCGGCGGCAACGTGCAGACGGCGTTCTTCGTGCCGGGCAACGTGCTGCAATACGTAAAGTCGGGTCAGATCCGACTTCTCGCATCGACCGGGCGCAAGCGCTTCGCCTCGACGCCTTCGGTGCCGACCATGATCGAGTCGGGCTTTCCCGACTTCGAGGCGGTGGCGTGGATCGGCTTCCTCACCACCGGCGGCACGCCACGGCCGATCATCGAGCGCTACAACCGCGAGATCGTGCGCATCCTCCACCTGCCCGAAGTGCGCGACAAGCTGCTCGCGGTCGAGTTCGAGATGGTGGCCGGCTCGCCCGAGCAGTTCGCCGAATGGATCCGCACCGAGATCCCGCGCTGGGGCAAGGTGATCCGGCAGACGGGTGCCAAAGTAAACTAAGCGCTCGGAACAGGGGCACCTGCGGTTCCCCCGTTACCCCCTCCCATCTCTCCCTTTTTTGGCTGAGCTTTTACTACTTATCTATGACTGATAAACCAATTCCACATCCCTCTGTTTTCGTCGACAAGCGGCGCCTCGAGCTCATCAAGGGCTATCGCGTGCACGAGTCGCGCACGCCGGCCGGGCCGGTGCGGGTGGTCACGCCCTCGCAGACGGTCGGGCCGTTCTACCCGCAGGCACTCATCGACCCGGGCGAGGACGACCTTGCCTGCAAGGTGCCAGGTGGCGCGCGGGCGCAGGGTGTGCCCATCGTGGTAAGCGGGCAGGTCTTCGATGAATCGGGCAAGCCGGTGCGCGGTGCGCTGGTGGAGGTATGGCAGGCCAACAAGTGGGGCAAGTACGAGCACCCGGTCGACCAGACGCCCGAGCCGGTCGACCCGAACTTCAAAGGCTATGGCCGGATGCTCACCGACAGCGAAGGGCGCTATCGCTTCACGACCATCAAGCCGGGCGATTACCCCAACCCCGGGTATGACGACTGGTACCGCCCGCCGCACATCCATTTTTCCATCTTCGGCGCGGGTGTCATGCAGCGGCTCATCACGCAGCTTTATTTCCCGCACGAAAAGCTGAACGACATCGACCCGATTCTCAACGGCATCGATGACCTCGAAGCGCGCGCCTCTCTGATCGCGCGCGAGCTTCCGCCCGGCGCCGACGGCACGTTGGCGTTCGGCTTCGACATCGTGTTGCGCGGCAACGGCGAGACGCCGTTCTTTGTCGATCCCTGAGCGTTCCGGGCGCGTCAACCCGGATCCCGTGATCCGCGCTTGCCTCGGCCCGCTCCCCGCGCCTTTGCGTCCGCGCCGCGCGCTGCCCGCCGGCGCATGGGACACCCACTTCCATGTGCTCGGCCCGCAGGCGCGCTTTGCCTATTCGCCCAAGCGCAAGTACACGCCACCGGATGCGCCGCTCGATGCGTGCCTGCGCATGCACCGGGCGCTCGGCATCGAGCGTGGGTTGGTGGTGCATGCCAACACCCACGGATTCGACAACGCGGTCGACCTCGACGCGGCGGCGCACTCGGAGGGGCGCTATCTCGCGGTCGTGCGCCTGGACGGCACGGCCTCCCGCGAAGGATGCGAAAAGCTCCACGCGCAAGGTGCGCGCGGGGTGCGCTTCGCTTTCAACCCGCAACATGGCGGCGCGCTTGATCCTGCGGTCTTCGATCACGTGCTCGATTGCATTGACGGCCTGGGGTGGTTCGTCGAGCTGCACTTCGAGGGCGCCGCGCTACCCGGCCTCAAGGCGTGGCTCGCGGGCATCCGCGTCCCGATTGTGATCGACCACATGGGTCGCATCGATCCCACGCTCGGCCTCGCGCAGGACTCCTTTGGCGTGCTGGCCGAACTGGCGCGGCAGGACAACGTCTGGGTCAAGCTGAGTGGTGCCGACCGCCTTACCCGGTCAGGCCCGCCGTACGCCGACGTGGTTCCGTTCGCGCAGCGCCTGATCGAAATCGCGCCCGACAGGATGTTGTGGGGCAGCGACTGGCCACACACCGGCGTGTTCGATCCGGTGCGCATGCCCGATGATGGCCGCTTGCTGGACGCGTTGTTTGAATTCGCCCCCGACGAGGCCGTGCTGCACAGGATCCTCGTCGCCAATCCGCTCCGACTGCTTGGACTGAAAGAAGGCACGCCATGGACCGCCTGAAAGGCAAGGTTGCGCTCATCACCGGTGGGGGCGCGGGCATCGGCGCGGCCACTGGGGCGGTGTTCTGCGCCGAGGGCGCCGCGGTGGTGCTGGTCGACCAGGATCCCGCGGCGCTCGAGGCCACCGCGCAGGCGCTGCGCGACAAGGCGCCGGGCGCGCGCGTCGCGCATTTTTCCGCGAACGTCTCCGACGCCGAGGCCGCGCTGCGTGCGGTCGCGCATGCCATAGCGCAGTTCGGCCAGCTCGACCTGCTGGTCAACAACGCGGCGATGCGCAACTACGCGTCGATGGCCGATGCGACGCCGCAGGAGTGGCGCGCGATGCTCGATGTCAACCTGCTCGGTGCGGCCAACTACTGCCGCGCCGCGCTCCCCCCGCTGCGCCGCTCGGGCCAGGGCAGCATCGTGAACGTGTCGTCCTGCTACGCCGTGACCGGACGCAAGGGGATGGGCATCTACGACGCTTCCAAGGCCGCGCTGCTGGCCTTCACGCGCACCCTTGCGCACGAGGAGGCGGGCAACGGCATCCGTGCCAACGCGATCTGCCCGGGCTCGACGCTGACCGATTTCCATCTCAAACGGGCCAAGGCGGCGGGCAAGTCGCTGGAGGAGACGCGCAAGGCCCGCGACGACAATTCGCTCATCGGCCGCTGGGCCTCGCCCGACGAAATCGCCTGGCCGGTGCTGTGGCTGAGCTCGGCGGAGGCCTCCTTCATCACCGGCGCGACCCTCATGGTCGACGGCGGGCTGTCGATTATTTGAGCAGCTTGCGCATCCCGGCCAGCTCGCGCGTCGCTTTGGCGTCGAGAACGGGGTAGGCCAGGCCCAGCCCGGCAAGCGTGTCGAGCACGATGCGCGACACGGCCAGGCGCGCGTTCTTCTTGTCGTCGGCGGGCACCACGTACCAGGGCGACAGGCTGGTGCTGGTCGCCGAGAGGCAGGCCTCGTAGGCGCGCTGGTAGTCGTCCCAGCAGGCGCGCTCCTCGAGGTCGGAGCGCACGAATTTCCAGTTCTTGGCCGGGTCGTCGATGCGCGCGAGGAAGCGCTTCTTCTGCTCGTCTTTCGAAATGTGCAGGAAGAACTTCACCACGCGCGTGCCGCTGCGGTGCAGGTGGGCCTCGAAATCGTTGATCGAGCGAAACCGCCCCTGCCAGGTTTCGGTTTCATCGGCGGGCAGGTCGGGCAGGTTCTGCGCGCGCAGTATCGCGGGGTGCACGCGCACGATGAGGACTTCCTCGTAGTAAGAACGGTTGAAGATGCCGATGCGGCCGCGTTCAGGGAGGGCGCGCACCGCACGCCACAGGAAGTCGTGGTCGAGCTCCTCGGCGCTGGGGTGCTTGAAGCTGAACACCTGGCAGCCCTGCGGGTTGAGGCCTGACATCACGTGCTTGATGACGCCGTCCTTGCCGGCCGCGTCCATCGCCTGCAGGATGAACAGGACCGAGTAGCCGTTGGAGGCGTACAGCCGGTCCTGCAGGTCCTGCAGCTCGGCGATGTGCTCGGCAAGCAGGTCGCGGTAACCGGATTTGGACTGGTACCAGTCCTTGACCCGTGTCGGGCGTGCCGCCAGCTTGACCTTCTCGCCCGGCCGGACGCGGAACTCACCCGTGTTGATTTTCATTGCGACTGTGCCTTTGGGGACAAATGCAGAGGATACCGTGGCGCGGGCGCACGCCATGAACTTGCGCGCGCCGTTCCCGCCGATCCTGACATCGCCTGACGCCGCCTTGCGGCGGCTCGACGCCCCCCCCCTGCGGCGGCAGCTCGACGCCCCCGCGGCATAGGTCTACCATCCAGCCAAGGTCGCATCGGAGAAGTTTATGTCCACGCTCTATCGCTACGCGCTCCCGGTCGAGGAGACCCATTGGAAAGTCAACGGCGAGGTCGAGGCCTCCTTTACCTGGGACTACGACGCGCGCAGCTCCGAGCTGCTCAACCTGTACGCCAAGGGCAAGCGCCAGCAATGGGACGCGGCCACGCGCATCGACTGGAGCCTGCCGGTCGACCCGGAAGACCCGATGCAGATGGACGAAACGGTGCTGCCGCTCTACGGCACGCCGCTGTGGGACAAGCTGTCGGCGCGGCAGAAGACCGAACTGCGCTACCACAACCAGGTGCACACGCTGTCGCAGTTCCTGCACGGCGAGCAGGGGGCGCTGGTGTGTACCGCGCGCATCGTGCAGGACGTGCCCGACATCGAATCCAAGTTTTATGCCGCCACCCAGGTCATGGACGAGGCGCGCCATGTGGAGGCGTTCAGGAAGCTGCTGACCGACAAGTACCGCATGGTGTACCCGATATCGCCGCCGTTGAAGGCGTTGCTCGAAAAGACGTTGTCGGACAAGCGCTGGGATTTCACCTATCTCGGCATGCAGGTGCTTATCGAAGGCCTTGCGCTGGTGGCTTTCCAGAGCATTCGTGACTATTCGAAGAACCTGCTGTGCCGCCAGGTGAACGCCTACGTGATGCAGGACGAGGCACGGCACGTCGCCTTCGGGCGCATGGCGCTCAAGGACTATTACCCGCAACTCACCGAGGCCGAGCGGCGCGAGCGCGAGGATTTCATCATCGAGGGCTCGATCTACCTGAGCGACCGCATGCGCGCGCGAGAGATGTGGGAAAAGCTCGGCTACGAGCCCGACGACATCCTGCCGGTGATCGAGGCCTCCGAGGCCAACATCCGCTACCGCATGCGCCTGTTCTCGCGCATCGTCCCCACGGTGCGCGACATCGGCCTGTGGAGCCCGCGCGTGCAGAAGGCGTTCACCGACCTTGGGGTGATGAAATACGCGACCACCGACGCCGACGCGATGCTCGAGAAGGACGCCCGCGTGGCGGAGGATTTCGACCGCCAGATGAAGGAAGGCTGGCAGGCCGCCGTCGAGGGCTGAAGCGGGCGGGCCGCCGCCCAATTACCCATTCGACTGCTTGCGCAACGTCCGTCGGGCACGAATCGCAACGTCACTACGCGCGCTCCGCAGCCCTTGCTTGCGGAAGCGGCAGGGACTCTACGTCCTTGACGATCCTCACCGTCACTGGCTCGGCGCGGTTGCGCACCGTGATTTCTTCGCGCGGAAACCCCGACAGGTCGATCCCAGCGCGCTCGGCAACGCGGTCGGACACGATCAGTTCGCAGGCGAATTCCTTGGTGTGGTCCTGCAGGCGGCTGGCGGTGTTGACCGTGTCGCCGACCGCGGTGAGGTAGGTGGCGACGCCGCGGCCCATGTGCCCGACGACCGCCGGCCCCACGTGCACGCCGATGCCCAGGCGCAGCGGCTCGGGCAGCGCTTCGTGCAGTTCTGCGCTCAGGTCGGTGATTGCACGGTGCATGGCGCGCGCGGCCGCCAGCGCGTCGCGCGCACCCGCCGCCGCGCCGCTTTCGACTCCGAACAGCGCCATGATGCCGTCGCCGATGAACTGGTTCGGGATGCCGCCGGCCGCCTCGATCGCGTCCCCCACCGCCTCGAAGTAGCGGTTGAGCAGGAAGACGACGTCGTAGGGCAGGCGCTTTTCGGCGATCTTGGTGAACCCGCGCAGGTCGGCGAACATGACGCAGACCTCCCTTTCGCGCCCGGCCATGATGCCGGGGTGCTCGAGGGACTCCATCGGCTTCATGCTGGGCGGAATAAGGAGCATGAGACTCAGGTCGTGGACCGGCCGCAGCTGGCAGGCGAGGCGCACGTCGGGCGGGGCATTCAGGCGCGCGAGCACGCGCGCCTCGGTCGGGCGCGGCGGTGGCAACGGGCCCGCGCCCGACAAGACGCGTACCCGGCAAGTCGAGCAGCGCCCGCGCCCGCCGCACACCGAAGCATGCGGGATGCGCTCCTGGCGGCTGGCCTCGAGGATCGAGAAGCCCACCGGGACAGTAACCACCCGCCGGCCGGGATAGGTGATGCGCACCGAGCTTCCGCGCTCGATGACCTCGCGCACCGCGCGCGCCACCAGCGTGATGGCGAGCAGGAAGGCGAACACCAATTCGATGGAGTCGCCGGTGTGCTTGAGCGCGGCAGAGGCCATGACGTCGGGCGCGCGCGCATCGGCCAGCAGCTCGCGCGCCCAGATCGGGTCGGCCGCGAGGCTGGCGACGAAGCGGCCAGCCTGCGCGAACCCAAGCAGGCCAAGCACGGGCAGCAGGACCACGATGGTGTACAGCACCATGCGGATGCGCGCATACCAGGGCTCCATGCGCAGCCAGTAGTGGATGCCCATGCAGCCATGCGCCCAGGCCACCAGCACCAGGATGCTCTGCCACAGCGCCAGTTCGGGCTTGAGCACCCAGAACACCAGCACCACCGCGGTGTACGAATCTTCGAAGCCGAATTCTTCGTGGGAAAGACGCGTCCCGATGACGTGGTCGACGAGCAGCAGCGGGATCGCCACGCCCAGCAGGATCTGGAATCCCTCCCAGAACGGCATGCGGAACTGGCGGCGCAGGTAGATCGACCAGACGGCCAGCGCGATGTGGACCACGATCGCGCCGGCAATGAGCGCCGTGCCCACGGAATTGCGCCACACGGCGAGGAACGCCCAGCGGCCGGCCTCCATCGCCGCGAGCGAGACCAGTCCGAGCGCGTGGTTGACCAGGTGCGTGGCGACGAAGATGAACAGCACCACACCCGATGCGATGCGGGCGCGGCGCGCATCCCTGGAAGGACGCCGTGGACCCCGCTGCGACGCATCCGCGGCCGTCGTCGGGGCGGAGACGGGAGCGGGCACAGGCGCTGGGGCGGGGGCAGGCAGGAGGGGCGGCATGATTCTCGAATGTCGTAATGCTAACCGGATTCGACGCTATATTCGGACATGCGAATCCTGCGCTCGGCCGAGTACGCCACGCTTGCCTGGAAGAACAGGCTGGGCGTGTCGCGCGTCATCGCTTCGCACCCGGCCATCGGCGGCCACGACACGGCCGACTGGCAGGTGAGCACCACCGACATCGGCATCGACTGCCCGTTTTCGGCCCTGTCCGGCATGGACCGGCAGTTCATGCTGCTGGCGGGGGCCGGCGTCGAACTTACGTGCATCGATATCATCAACAATGTGAACGTGCGTCGCGCGGTCGGCACGCCCTTCGTGCCTTTCGCCTTCAGCGGCGATTGGGAAACCACCTGCCGCCTGCTCGGCGAGCCCGTGCAGGTGTTCAACGTAATGACGCGGCGCAGCCGGGCCAGCGCCAGGATCGTGCTGCCGCGCTGGCGGGGGCCCCTCTTTTGCGAGCAGCGCGCGGGCGAGACCGTGGTCGCCGTGCTCCTCGAAGGCGAGGCGCAGGTCAGCGGCGACGCCCTGCCCCTGAAGCCGCTTGAATCGGTGCTTCTCGACTCGCCGCAAGGCGAACGCTGCGCCCTCGTCGCGAGCGGTGAAACGGCGCGCATCGCGATCGTGCGCCTCGGCCCGGCCCCCGAGCCGCGCAAGGCCGTGCCGCCGCGCTGAAAAGGCCGCGGCGCGCGCCCGCGCGTCCTAGCCGGTCAGCTTGCGCAGGACGTGGCGGCGGTTTTTGGTGAAAGGCCGCACGTGCGACGGCCAGCGACCCGAATCCACCGCCTTGGCCCAGCCTTCGCCCACGAGCACGTCGGCGCTCTCGAGCTCATACACGGCCATGTAGACCGGCTCGCCTTCCATGACGATGGATTTCTTCTCGCCGCCGAGGATCATGGTGAGCGGTTCCATCTTGTAGCGCTTGGCCGACACCACGCCGGGGACCTTGAGGATCAGCGGGATGTGCTCGGTGTCGTAGACCTCGTTGAAGAGGGCTTCCTTGTCGGCTTCGACATCCATGCTGACGGTGAAAATGTAGTTGGCTTTCGCGGGCATGGCGCTTCCTTTGTGGCGATGCGTGGGGATGCGCCGATCTTACCAGCCGCGCTGGGCCGGTCCGTGCGTTGTTTCAGGTGCGCGAGGCCACTGTCACCAGCCCGAGAAGCGTGGCCAGGTGGCCTCGATGCGCCCGTCGCCGTCGAGCACCGCATAGTGATCGTACTGCGCGGCGGTTGCGCAGGCGTGGTTGGGCAGGATGCGCAGGCGCGTGCCGATCGGCAGGTCCGGCATGCGCGCCGGATCGCCGCTGCGATGGCTGATGATGCCGTGCTCCTGGCTCGCATCCGACACGATGAGCCCGGGAATCGGCCGGCCCGCCGCGTCGCAGACCACGCCATAGCCCTGGTCGAGCGGCTGTTTCGCGGTGCCGCGGTCGCGCGACATGGCCATCCAGCCCGCGTCGGTGAGCGTCCATCCCTTTTCGCGCTGGTGCCCGATCACCGTGCCGAGCACCGAGACGGCGATGTCTTCCACGCGGCACACGCCGATGCCGGCCATCACCAGGTCGAAAAACACGAACACCCCGGCACGCACCTCGGTCACGCCCGTGAGGTCATCGGCGTACGTGGCGGTGGGCGTGGAGCCGACGCTCACGACCGGCGCGTCAAACCCGGCTGCGCGCAACGCATGCGCGGCGGCAATGACTGCATCGCGCTCCTGCACGGCCATCGCGCGAATCGCATCGACGCTGCGGCAGTCGTACGAACCGCCCGCGTGAGTCATGACCCCGGCCACCTGTGCGCGGCTGCCGGCCAGCGCGCGTGCGATTTCGACTATCGCCGGGTCGCCGGGCCGCAGGCCCGCGCGGTGTCCGTCGCAGTCGATCTCGACCAGCACGCGCAAGGCCGGAGCGTCCGGGCCGAGCAGGCCGGCGATCGTGCGTGCCGCCTGCAGGCTGTCGAGCACGATCGCCAGGTCCACGCCGTTGCGCGCGAGCGCAAGGGCGCGCGCGAGCTTGTCCGGCGCGAAAGCCACGCCATACAGGATGTCGCGATAGCCGTGGACGGCGAACTGCTCGGCTTCCTTGAGCGTCGACACGGTGATCGGTGCGGGCGCTTCGCCGAGCACGAGGCGCGCCACCCCAAGCGACTTGGCAGTCTTCACGTGCAGCCGCAGCCGCGAGCCGAGGGATTCGATGTGCGAGCGCAGGCGCGCGGCGTTGGCGGCGACCTTGCCGCGATCCAGCAGCAGCGCAGGGGTATCGAGTTCGGCGAGGGTCGGGTCCGGGGTCATGGAATGACTTCAGGTTGGCTGGAGCGCTGCAGGAAATCCTCGACCATCGGGCGTAGCGTCGCCGCCTCGGCCGCGGCGGCGGGGGCGCCCTGCGGCGAAGCGAGGCCGACACGGTTGTGCCACAGCGTGGTCATGCCGATGCGGGCGGTGCCGATCAGGTCGAAGCCCGAGCCGGCGACGAACAAAACGCGCTCGGCGGGCAGGCCGAGGTCGCGCAGCGCCAGAAGGTAGGGCGCGGGATCGGGTTTGTAGAAGCCGGCGCGCTCGGCGGTCACGATGCACTCGAACGGCACCTGCATGAGCGCCGCCGCGCGGCGGCCGAGGACTTCGGAGCAGTTGGTCACCACCCCGAGGCGGTAGTGCGGCGCGAGCGCGCCAAGCAGCGCGACCGCGTCGTCCCAGGGCTGCAGCGTTTCCCATTCGAGGCAGAGGCGCGCGGCATGCTCGTTCGACAGGCCGCTCGCGCGGGCCGCTTCGGCCACCAGGCTTTCGTAGGGCAGATAGGTTCCGCAGCCGTAGGTGAGGCGCAGGTACTCGGCGCGCCACCTGCGTCCTGCTTCCTCGCTGCCGGCCACGCGGTTCCACAACGCCCATGAGTCGATCAGGGCCGTGAGCAGGTCGAACAGGATCGCGTCGTAGCGCGGCGGTGCGGCGGGGGTTTGCATGCCACGGAGGATAGCGTGGCCTCGCGTCGGTTTCCTAGAATTTCGGGATCCGCAGCGTCTTGCTGATCATCAGCGTGCCCGAGAGCACGAACAGCAGGCTCAAGGGGTGCAGGTCCCAGCCCAGCGACCACACGCCGCCATACAGGGCCTCGCCGATGCGGCCGCGCCACACAGCGAAAGTGAGCAGCGCGGTGAGCACCACGCTGGAGGGAATGGGGGTGCCTTCGAAATAGGCGACCTTGCCGCTATCGGTGGCGAGGCTCTCGGCCGTGACGTTGAAGCGCGCGAGGCGGCTCACGCCGCAGCAGACAAAGTAGATCAGCGCGAACGCATCCCACCCGCCACGCATGCCCGCGGCGAAGGCGAGGGCGGCAGGGGCCACCCCGAACGAGATCACGTCGGCGAGCGACTCGAGTTCGCGTCCGAAGGCCGAGTGGGTGTGGCGCGCGCGCGCGATGCGCCCGTCGAGCACGTCGAAGAAGAACGCCAGCGGCGCCATCGCCGCGGCCCAGAGGAAATGGCGGATCCAGCCGCTGTCGATGAACAGCATGGCGAGGAACACGCCGGCCACCCCGCACGCCGCGTTGGCCAGCGTGAACAGGTCGGCGAGGTGGAAGCTGCGCACCATCGAAAGGTGTCGCGGCGCGCCTTGCTCGAGGGCGGTTTCGAGGATCGTCTTCAAGGCCATCTCCGGTGGAGGGGTTGGGCAGGTGGGTTAGGCAGGCGGGTTGGGCAAGTTCGTGCGCAGGGCCTG
>JBBQCV010000002.1:0-56990 GCA_038319115.1 Burkholderiales bacterium
CTCAAGGCCCAGAATATCGCCAAGGCGAAGCAGCTCCTGCAGGAGTCCGGCTACAAGGGCGAGCCGGTGATCCTGCTGGACGCGGTCGATATCTCGTTCCTGCATCACATGAATCTCGTCGCGGCCGAGCAGTTGAAGGCGGTCGGTATCAACGTGCAGGCGCAGGCGATGGATTTCGCCACGCTGGCCGCGCGGCGCTCGAAGAAGGAGGCGCCTTCGGCCGGCGGCTGGAACGTGTTCCTGACCGCGGCGCTGGTCAGCGGCATGAGCGACCCGCTGGTCAATGCCTATGCTGGTACCGCGTGCGACAAGGCGCTCTTCGGCTGGCCCTGCGACGAGCGGCTCGAGAAGCTGCGCCTGGATTGGGCGAAATCCTCCGACCCGGCGGCGAAAAAGAAGCTGATCGACGAGATCCAGGCGCGCCACATGCAGGTCGTCACCTACGTGCCACTCGGCCAGTACGTCGAGAACATCGCGTACCACAAGCGCCTGAATGGCGTGCTCAAGAGCCCCGCGCGGCTGTACTGGAACATCGAGAAGAAGTAAGGCCAGGAAGGAAGGGCTGAGCCCCTCCTCAGACTTCCCCGCCAGGAAGGAAGGGCCGCGCCCCTCCTCAGGCCTCCCCGCCAGGAAGGAGGGGCCGCGCCCCTCCTCAGGCCTCCCCGCTAATTCATTCGGATGGTGACGGGCGCAGCCTCGTAGACCACCTTGCCGCCTTTGATCACTGCGAGGCAGGGATTCTGCGCGATGGCGGCGGCGATCTCGCCCGGGTAGCGCGCGTCCCAGAGCGCAAGATCGGCGACCTTGCCGACCTCGATGGTGCCGCGGTCCTTCATCCCGAGAGCTCGCGCGCTCACCCGCGTAAACGCGGCGAGTGCCTCCTCGGTCGTGAGCCCGAACAGCCGGCAGGCCATGTTCATCATCATCGGCGGGGACATCGTGTTCGAGCTCACCGGGTTGCAGTTGGTAGCGAGGGCCATTGGAAGGCCGTACTTGCGCATCAGCCCGACCTCGGGTCGATGAGTCTCGCCCATGGTGAAATGGGCGCCCGGCAACAGCGTTCCCACCACCCCTGCATCGGCGAGCGCCCGGATGGTCGGCTCTGACGCAAACTCGAGGTGGTCGGCCGAGAGGCCGCGAAATTTGGCCACGAGGTCGGCCGCCTTGTAGTCGCGATACTGCTCGGAATGCAGCTTCACCGGCAGGCCGTTGGCCGTGGCAGCCTCGAAGAGCTTGGTGATCTGGGCGTGGTTGAATCCGGTCGGGTCGCAGAACCCGTCGACGGCGTCGACCAGTCCTTCGCGGATCGCCGCCGGCAGGATCGTGTCGCAGAGCATCTCGACGTAATCGTCATGGCGCCCCTCGTACTCTGGCCCCACGGCATGGGCGCCGAGGAAAGTGGAAACCACGGTCAACGGCAGGTTTTTCCCCAGCTGGCGGCTGACGCGCATCGAGCGCATCTCGGACGCGAGGTCCAGCCCCGCGCCCGACTTGCTCTCCATCGTGGTGACGCCATGCGCCATGAGTTGCCTGACGCGCTTTTCGCTCACGGCATAGAGCTCTTCTTCGCCGGCCGCGCGTGTCTTGCGCACGAGGCCCGGCACGCCGCCACCGGCGGCGATCATCTGGGCACGCGTGCCGCCCTGGGTGAGCAACTCGAAATCGCTGACGCCATCACCGCCGTAAACGATATGCGTGTGCGGATCGACCAGGCCCGGCGTGAGCAGGCAGCCCTTGCCGTCATGCACCTTGCGCGCGAGCGATGTCGGTTCGCCGGGCAGCGCGGCGCGCTCGCCGACCCATGCAAACCTGCCCGCTTCGCAGGCCACGGCGCCTTCGCCAATCAGGCCGAAAGGCGCGCTGCCCGCCATAGTCGCCACCGGAACGTTTACCCAGAGTGCATCCCACATCGCGGCCCCTCCGTTTTAGAAAGTTTAACTTTCGCTTTCAAAGATCCAGTGCCGACGCGGCTTTCAGGGGATCCCACTTTCCTCTTCCGGAAAACTATCCCGCCGCTCTCGCTTCCAGCGCCGCAACCGCCGGCAACGTCTTGCCTTCCAGGAATTCGAGGAACGCGCCGCCCCCGGTCGAGATATAGGAAATCTTGTCGGTTACGCCGTACTTGGCGATGGCCGCCAGGGTGTCGCCGCCGCCGGCGATCGAATAGGCCTGCGAATCGGCGATGGCGTGCGCGAGCGTTTCGGTGCCGCCGCCGAAGCTGTCGAACTCGAACACCCCGACCGGGCCGTTCCACACCACGGTGCCGGCCTTGGCCACCATCGCCGCCAGCGCAGCAGCGCTCTGCGGCCCGATGTCGAGGATCAGGTCGTCAGGCTCGACGTCGCGCACCGATTTGGTCTGCGCCTTCGCAGTGGCGGAAAACTCCTTCGCGCAGACCACATCCACGGGCAGCGGCACGCTGCCGCCCTTGGCCATGATGGCCGCCATCACCTTGTTGGCCTCGCCAGTCAGGTCGTGCTCGGCGAGCGACTTGCCGATGCGCGCCCCCGATGCGAGCAGGAAGGTATTGGCGATCCCGCCGCCGACGATGAGCTGGTCAACCTTGCCGGCCAGCGACTCGAGGATAGTGAGCTTGGTTGACACCTTCGACCCCGCCACGACCGCCACCAGCGGGCGGGCCGGGTGTGCGAGCGCCTTGCCGAGCGCGTCGAGCTCGGCCGCCAGCAACGGGCCCGCGCACGCCACCGGCGCGAAGCGCGCCACGCCGTGGGTGGTCGCTTCGGCGCGGTGGGCGGTGCCGAAGGCGTCGTTCACGTAGATATCGCACAACGTCGCGATCTTCTTCGCCAGCGCCGGGTCGTCCTTTTTCTCGCCCACGTTGAAGCGGCAGTTCTCCAGCATGACCACCTTGCCCGGCGCCACGCCCATCGGATCGAACTTGCCCTTGCCATTTTCAGCGGGGACCCAGTCCTGCACCAGCGGCACGTCGGCGCCGAGGAGCTTGGACAGGTGCTTTGCGACCGGCGCGAGCGATTCGGCCTCGTCGAACTTGCCCTCCGTGGGGCGACCGAGGTGGGACACGAGCATGAGCCGAGCGCCTTTGCCGAGCGCGTGCCGGATGCCGGGCAGGGCCGCGCGGATACGCGTGTCCTCGGTGATGCGCCCGTCCTGGAACGGCACGTTGAAGTCGACCCGCACGAGCACGCGCTTGTCCCCCAGGTCGAGGTCGGTCATGCGCAGGAATTTCATCGGGGCCTGCCGTCGGCTACTTGGCGTTCATGAAGGCGATGGTGGTGTCCAGCATGCGGTTGGAGAATCCCCATTCGTTGTCATACCAGCCGCCGACCTTGACCAGCTTTCCCTCCGCTACCTTGGTCAGCGTCGCATCGAAGGTGCACGAAGCCGGGTTGTGGTTGTAGTCGATGGAGACCAGCGGCTCCAAGGTGTAATCGAGGATGCCCTTGAGCGCACCGTCCGCGGCGTCCTTCATGAAGCCGTTGATTTCGTCCACCGATGTCGCGCGCGCAGCGGAAAACGTGAGGTCGACGATGGACACGTTGATGGTCGGCACGCGGATCGCATACCCGTCGAGTTTGCCGTTGAGTTCGGGCAGCACCAGTCCGACTGCGGCGGCCGCGCCGGTCTTGGTCGGGATCATCGACATGGTGGCCGAGCGCGCGCGACGCAGGTCCTCGTGATACACGTCGGTGAGCACCTGGTCGTTGGTGTACGAGTGCACTGTGGTCATGAGGCCGGCGACGATCCCGACCTTGTCGTTGAGCACCTTGGCCATCGGCGCGAGGCAGTTGGTGGTGCACGATGCGTTCGAGATCACCGTATGCGCGGCCTTGAGCGTGGCGTGGTTCACGCCGTACACCACGGTGGCGTCGACGTCCTTTCCGCCGGGGGCCGAGATGATGACTTTGCTGGCGCCGGCAGCGAGGTGCGCGCCGGCCTTTTCCTTGGTGGTGAAAAATCCGGTGCACTCGAGGACCACGTCGACGCCGAGTTCCTTCCAGGGCAGCTCGGCCGGGTTGCGCTTGGCGCACACGCGGATGCGGTCGCCGTTGACGATCATGTATTCGCCTTCGACGCTGACGGTTCCAGGGAACTTGCCGTGCGCGGTGTCGTAGCGCGTCAGGTGCGCATTGGTCTCGGCGTTGCCGAGGTCGTTGATCGCCACGATCTGCAGGTCGTGCTTGAATTTTCCCGACTTGGCGCCCTCGTAGTGGGCGCGAAGGATGTTGCGGCCGATGCGGCCATAGCCGTTGATTGCTACCTTGATTGCCATCTTCTAACTCCGGGGTCTATTGCGGGGACAGGACCTGCTTCACCGCAGCCGTCACGGCTTCGGCGGTGATACCGAAAAACTTGAACAGTTCGGGTGCCGGGGCCGATTCGCCGTAGCGATCGATGCCCACAACGGCGCCTTCGAGGCCGACGTACTTGCGCCAGAAATCGGTGACTCCGGCCTCAACCGCGACGCGCGGCATGCCCTTTGGAAGCACCGAGGCACGGTAATCCTCGTCCTGCCGGTCGAACACGGTCGTCGCCGGCATCGACACAACGCGCACCGCGATGCCGGCCTCGGCCAATTGCTTTTGCGCGGCCAGCGCGAGCGGGACTTCGGAACCCGTGGCGAGGATCGCGGCCTTTGCGTCGTCGGCCGCGGACAGCACGTACCCGCCGCGACGGATGTTGGTGATGGCCTCCTGCCCGCGCTCGGCGAACGCTACGTTCTGGCGCGAGAAAAGGAGCGCGCTCGGGCCGTCCTTCCGCTGGATCGCATAGCCCCAGGCGACGGCCGACTCGACCGTGTCGCACGGTCGCCAGACGTCGAGCCCCGGCATCAGCCGCAGGCAGGCGGCGTGCTCTACCGACTGGTGCGTGGGCCCGTCCTCGCCCAGGCCGATCGAATCGTGCGTGAACACCCAGATCGCGCGCAGCTTCATGAGCGCCGCGAGGCGCAGCGCATTGCGCGCATAGTCGGAAAAGGTGAGGAAGGTCCCACCGTAGGGGATATAGCCGCCATGCAGCGCAATGCCGTTCATGATTGCCGACATGCCGAACTCGCGCACGCCGTAGAAGAGGTAATTGCCGCCGCCCTCGTGGCCCACGGGCCGCGAACCCGACCACATGGTGAGGTTCGAGGCTGCGAGGTCGGCCGAGCCGCCGAGCAATTCGGGCAGCGCGGGCGCCAGCGCCTCGATCGTGTTCTGGGAGGCCTTGCGTGTGGCGATGGTTTCGGCCTTGGCGTTGGCCGCGGCGACGAACGCGTCGAGCTTCGCGCCGAAGTCGGGGGGCAGGTCGCCCGCCATGCGGCGCTCGAACTCGGCCGCCTCGGCTGGGAAAGCCTGCGCATACGCGGCGAACACCTTCTTCCACTCCGACTCGCCCCGCGCGCCCTTGCGCTTGGCGTTCCAGGCCTTGTAGATCTCGTCGGGGATCACGAACGGCGGGTAATGCCAGCCCAGGGCCTCGCGCGTGGCGGCGATTTCCTTGTCCCCCAGCGGCGCGCCGTGCGCGCTGCCGGTGTTTGCCTTGGTCGGCGCACCCTTGCCGATGATGGTCTTGCAACAGATCAGCGTGGGCCGCGTCACTTCGCGCTTGGCCTTGGCGATGGCGCGATGCACGGCGCCCACATCGTGCCCATCGACCTTGGGGATCACCTGCCAGCCATACGCCGCGAACCGCTTGGGCACGTCGTCGGTATACCAGCTCGCGATCGCGCCCTTCTCCGAGTCGATGGAGATGCTGTTGTCGTCGTAAAACGCGATCAGCTTGCCCAGCCCCAGCGTGCCAGCGAGGGCGCACGACTCGTGCGAGATGCCCTCCATCATGCAGCCGTCGCCGAGGAACGCGTAGGTATGGTGGTCGACGACGGCATGGCCGGGGCGGTTGAACTCGGCGGCCAGCAGGCGCTCGGCGATCGCCATGCCGACGGCGTTGGAGATGCCCTGCCCCAGCGGGCCGGTGGTGGTTTCCACGCCGGGGGTCACGCCGACTTCCGGGTGGCCCGGGGTCTTCGAATGCAACTGGCGGAAACGGCGCAGTTCCTCGATGGGCAACGCGTAGCCCGACAGGTGCAGCACTGAGTACAGCAGCATCGAGCCGTGGCCGTTGGAGAGTACGAAGCGATCGCGGTTGGCCCAGTGCGGGTCGGCCGGGTTGTGCTTGAGGTTGCGATGCCACAGCGCCACCGCGATTTCGGCCATGCCCATCGGCATGCCCGGATGACCGGAACTGGCGGCCTGCACGGCGTCCATCGACAGGAAGCGGATGGCGTTCGCGAGGTCCGCTTCTGAGACGGAGCGCGGAGCCGCGGGGGATGCCGAGGACGACGAGGGGGAATTCATGGCACTCCGGGGACGGGCGGGATCGGGGGGCGCAACAGGCGAATTATAGCCAACGGGCTCCATCGCTCTGCCCTCAGCGCCCCGCGTTTCGCCTGTTTTGCGCTTACCCATGCCCGCTGCGGGGCATTGTCTTAAACTGCGCGACCATGACCATGCCCTTCACCAGCCCGGACGGCTACGTCCCCCTCGTCTCGCCCGAATCGGACGAGGATGCCCATTGGTTCGTGTTCCGCGGCGACCAGCTGCTGGTCGAAATCGGCCCGCCCTCCAGCGCGCCGAGCGACGACCCGCGCGTGACCGGAAGGCCGAGCTGGGCGCGCCTGCCGTCTGGCCGCGGTGCGGCCAGTGGCGGAGTGCTGTCGGCGCTCGGCATCGCACCGATGCGCACGCTTTATTTCGGCCGGCTGGGCGCCACCCATTTGTACGCCGTCGAGGCGCCGCCCCAAGTGGAGCCCCCGCTGGGCATGGCGTGGCAGGGATTACGCACGCTGTTCTCGGTGCTCGAGGACGCGCACTTTGCGCTGGCCGGGCGCGCGGTGCAGTTGGTCGACTGGGACCGCAACCACCAGTTCTGCGGCCGATGCGGCGGCGCCACCGTGAGCAAGGCCGACGAACGCGGCCGCGTGTGCCGGGCCTGCCGCCTGACGTTTTATCCCAAGATTGCGCCGGCGGTCATGGCGCTCGTGCGGCGAGGCAACCAGATGCTGCTGGGCCGCAGCCCGCATTTCCCGCCCGGCATGTTCAGCGCGCTGGCCGGGTTCGTCGAGCCCGGCGAAACGCTCGAACAGTGCATTGCGCGCGAGGTGCTCGAGGAAGTCGGCATCGCGGTCACCAACGTGGAGTATTTCGCCAGCCAGCCGTGGCCGTTCCCCAACTCGCTCATGATCGCGTTTTTCTGCGACTACGCGGGCGGCGAGATCACGCCCCAGGAGACCGAGATCGAGGCGGCGGAATGGTTCGATGTCTTCCAATTGCCTAAGTTACCAAGTAAAATATCGATCGCCCGACGCCTGATCGATGCCGCAGCTGCAAAGATGCGTAGTGACGCCGCCGGGAATCTTTCGCGCGGATAACTGTCTGATTTGCCGTGAAGCTGTGCGGCGGCAGATTTGGAACCCCGTTTGGAAGAAGCGCAAGGAAGGTCCGAGGTACTGAGCGGGCGACTGGCCTGGATCCGGAATCAGCCGGAGAGGGACGGCCCAAGAGAGGTCCTGCACGAAGTGCACGGTTTTCGTTTTTTGGCCGCAAGGCGAATTGTGAGGCGCACCCTGGAGCGCAGCCCTTAACGGGCACCGGGTTGCGCCTTCGCGTTTTACGGAGGGGAACGAAGATGAATGGTCTGCACCTGATCGGTGACCTGTCGGGGTGTCGCTGTGATCCGAAAATCCTGCTCGACGGGGCCCAGTTTCGCGAGAAGTGCCTGCAGATGGTGCGCGATACCGGCCTCACGATCATGGACTCCACCTTCCGCCAGTTCGAAGGGTCCGGGTTCACCGGCACCGTGGTGCTGGCCGAGTCCCACCTCGCGATCCACACCTGGCCCGAACGCAGCGGCCTCACGCTCGACATCTACGTCTGCAATTTCAGCGGTGACAACAGTGGCAAGGCGCGCGCGCTGTTCCGCGCGCTGGTCGACCATTTCCAGCCGACCGAAACCGCCTCCCACGAGATCGACCGCGGCGAGCACACACTCATGGAGCCGCTCAACGCTTCCACCGGCTTTTACATCAAGGCCTCGCGCCAAATCGGCGAGTGGCAGACCAAATACCAGAAGATAGCGATCTACGACACGCCCGATTTCGGCAAGCTGTTCCGCCTCGACGGCTTCAACATGACCTCCGAGAAAGACGAGTTCGTCTATCACGAGAACCTCATCCACCCGGCGGCCACGGCGCACGCCGGCCCGCGCAACGTGCTCATCATCGGCGGAGGCGACGGCGGGTCGTCCGAGGAGGTGCTCAAGCACCCGTCGGTCGAGCAAGTCACCATGGTCGAGATCGACGCCGAAGTGATCGGCGTGGCCAAGGAGCATTTCGGCGCCGTGCACAACGGCGTGTTCGACAATCCCAAGCTGCGCGTGCTGATCGAGGACGGCCTCGACTTCGTGCGCCGCACGACCGAGAAGTTCGACCTGATCGTGCTTGACCTCAACGACCCAATGGGCCCGGCCGAGCCGCTGTACACGAGTGAATTCTTCCAGCAGTGCCGCCACGCGCTGGCGCCAGGCGGCGCGCTGACCCTGCACCTGGGCTCGCCGGTGGCCCAGTCGCAGCAGGTCGCCGACATCTCCGCCCGCCTCAACTCGGTGTTCCGAATCGTCAGGCCCTACACGATGTTCGTGCCGCTGTACGGCTCGCTGTGGGCGATGGCCTGCGCCTCGGACAAGCTCGACCCGAAATCCTTCACCGCCGACGAGATCGACCGCCGCATCGAGCATCGCAAGCTGATCCAGCTGCAGTATTTCAACGGCGAAACGCACGAAGCCGTGTTCGCGCTGCCCAATTTCGTCCGCGACCTCGTCGCCCCACCCCGGCTGCGCCAGCCCACGCGCGGCGGCCGGCTCGGCGTCGTGCGCACCGCAGCCGTAAAGTAATCCCGGAAGGGCACGCGTTTCCTGCGCTCGCGGCGGGAGCGGCTGAGCTAGGGTCGGGGCGCAGCAGCCTCGGCGTACATGGGCTTGCCCTCGGACAGGCGGATCCAGCCCTTGACCACGCGGTAGAGGAACCAGATCGCGTCGGCGGCGAGGATGGCGAACCCGACCACCACCAGCGTAAGCAGCACCCCGATCACGGCCCAAAGCAGCGACCACCAGAAGGTCCGGATCTGCCAGCGGAAGTGCGATTCGTACAGGGTACCGGCGACGTCGTCGCGCTTGACGTAATTGACTATCACGCCGGCGATCAGCGAGATGCCGACCAGGAACGACGCGGCCTGCAGCGCATAGACCGCCTGGGTCACCTGCCTGAGCGGATGATTGGCGGCTGCGGTGCCCGGCGCCTCCTCGGTGGTCATTGAAACTCGCTCGCTGCCGGGATGCCCGCGGGACTACGCGACGGTCGCCAGGACTTCGGAAATCGTGGCGACGATCTGGTCGATCTGCGCCTTCTCGACGATCAGCGGCGGGGAAACCGCGATCGTGTCGCCGGTAACGCGGATCAGCACACCCTTATCGAACGCCTTGGTGAAAGCCTCGAACGCGCGCTGGCCGGCGGCGCCTTCGCGCGGTGTGAGTTCGATGCCGGCCACCAGCCCGATCACGCGCAGGTCCATGACGTGCTTCGCGTCCTTCAGCTGCCAGATCGCGTCCTCCCAGTACTTGGCGAGTTCCGCGGCGCGCGTCAGCAGCCCTTCCTCGGCGTAGACATCCAGCGTGGCGATGCCGGCCGCGCACGCCATCGGGTGACCCGAATAGGTGTAGCCGTGCAGGAACTCCATGCCCGCGGGGCCCTTCATGAAGGTCTCGTAGATGCCATCCGAAATCAGCACCGCGCCCATCGGGATGGTGCCGTTGGTGATGCCCTTGGCGGTGGTGATCATGTCCGGCTTCACACCGAAGTAATCCGCCGCGAACGGCTTGCCCAAGCGCCCGAACCCGGTGATCACCTCGTCGAATATCAGCAGGATGCCGTGCTTGGTGCAGATTTCGCGCAGGCGCTCGAGGTAGCCCTGGGGCGGGATCAGAACACCTGTGGAGCCCGCCACCGGCTCGACGATGACCGCCGCGATGGTGGAGGCGTCGTGCAGCGCGACGAGGCGCTCGAGGTCGTTGGCAAACTCCATTCCGCCGTGCGCGGGCAGGCCGCGCGTCATGAGGTTGCGCGCCGGGTCGTGGGTGTGGCGGATGTGGTCCACGCCGGGAAGCATGGCGGTGGCGAAGGTTTTGCGGTTGCTCACGATGCCCCCGACCGACATCCCGCCGAAGTTGACGCCATGGTAACCGCGCTCGCGGCCGATCAGCCGGAAACGGGCCGCCTCGCCGCGCGCCCGATGGTAGGCGAGCGCCACTTTCAGCGCCGTGTCGGCCGACTCGGAGCCCGAGTTGGTGTAGAACACGCGCCCGACGCCCTTGGGCGCAATCGCCGACAGGCGGTCGGCGAATTCGAACGCAAGCGGGTGGCCCATCTGGAACGAGGGCGCGAAATCCAGCTTCTTCGCCTGTGCGGCAATCGCCTCGGCGATCTTCGGGCGGCAATGGCCGGCGTTCACGCACCACAGGCCGGCGGTGCCGTCGAGCACCTTGCGGCCATCAGGAGTCCAGTAATACATGCCCTCGGCGCGCTCGAGCAGGCGCGGGGCCTTCTTGAACTCGCGGTTCGCCGTATACGGCATGAAAAAAGCGCTTTGCTCGAGGTCCACTGCGTTGCTGGCGCGGTCGTTCATGGTTGGTTCCTTTTTGGTCAGGCAGCCTTGGCTTCACCGACGGCGACCGCCGCGGCCACCATGGCATTGATGAGGACGCTGGCCCCGGCGGCGATCTCGTCGGGGCGCGCGTTTTCAAGTTCGTTGTGCGACAGGCCGCCTTCGCACGGCACGAAGATCATTGCGGTCGGCGCCACGCGGTTGAGGTACACCGCATCGTGCGCGGCGCCGCTCACGATGTCGCGGCACGAGAGGCCCAGTGCCTGCGCCGAAGCGCGCACGCTCTGCACGAGGGCCGGGTCGAAATGGCTGGGCGCGAAATACAGCACTTCCTTAACGTCGATCACCACGCGGCACTCCGCCTCGATCGCCTTGGCCGAGCGGCGCAGGTCTTCGACCATCGCGAGCAGCGTTTCATCCTTGGCGTTCCTCACGTCGAGGGTCATGCTCACCGCGCCCGGCACCACGTTGCGCGAATTCGGCAACACGCGCAGGTGGCCGACCGTGGCGCGCGCATTGTCCGGGTAGGTGCAGGCCACGCGGTTGGTCTCGATCACCAGGCGGCTCGCGGCCAGCAGCGCGTCCTTGCGCAGTTCCATGGGGGTGGGGCCGGCGTGCGAATCCTGGCCGGTGATCTCGACGTCGAACCAGCGCTGGCCAAGCGCGCCCTGCACAGCGCCGATGGTGGTGCTGGTGTTCTCGAGGACCGGGCCTTGTTCGATATGCGCCTCGAAGTACGCGCCGACCTTGACCGGGTCCGCGTCGCCGCGATAGCTGATGGCGGTGAGCGCATCGCCGACGCTTATGCCATCGATGTCTTTTTGCGCGTGCATGGCCTCGGCGGTGTAGATCGCCGCGAACACACCGGAGCCCATCATCGTCGGCACGAAGCGCGAGCCTTCCTCATTGGTCCAGCAGGCGACCTCGATTGGCGCGCGGGTGCGGATACCGAGGTCATTCAGCCGGCGCACGACCTCCAGGCCCGCGAGCACCCCGTAAGCGCCGTCGAACTTGCCCCCGGAAGGCTGCGTATCGAGGTGGCTGCCGGTCATGACCGGCGGCAGCGAATTGTCCACGCCGGCACGGCGCGCGAAGATGTTGCCTATGGCGTCGATGCGGATCGACATGCCGGCGGCCTTGCACCACTCGACGAAGCGGTCGCGGCCCTGCCGGTCGAGGTCGGTGAGCGTGATGCGCTTGACACCGCCCTTGGGGGTCGCGCCGATGCGGGCGAGGTCCATGAGCGACTGCCAGAGCCGCTCCCCGTCCACCTTGAGGGGCTGCATGGGAACTCCGAAAATGTCACGGTAGGAGGCGGAAGCTTACCGCAATCCGCCTGCCAACTGGCGCGTCCGGGTCGCTCCGCGCATCATGTGGGCTCGTGCCAACCGCCTGGAGACCGGAATGACCCCAAAGCCTGCCGCCCCCCCTGCCGAATCCCAGCTTGAAGTGCACAGCGCCCAGTCCGTCACCTCGCTGGTCGGGCTGGTCGGCGTGGCGCTCAAGCCCGAGCGCGCCGCCAGCGTAGCGCGCACGCTGAACGCCCAGGTACGCGCCGCCAGCCTTGCGTTCGCCGCGCTGCCCTTCGAGACCGAGCCGGCGACTTACCTTCGGGTCAGCGCGGAGGAGTCCTCATGAACGCCAACGAGATCGTCGGGCTGTCGGCCGCCGAGCTCGCCCGCGCCATCCGGGCGCGCAAAGTGAGCTGCACCGCCGCCATGGACGCCGTGCTCGCCCACGCCGCCCATGTCCAGCCCACGCTGAACTGTTTCATCCGCATCGACGGCGACGAAGCGCTTGCCGCGGCCCGCGTGGCCGACGCCGAACTCGCGCGCGGACTCGTTCGCGGGCCGCTGCACGGCGTGCCGATGGCGCACAAGGACATGTACTACCGCGAAGGGGTGCCCTCCTCGTGCGGCTCGAAGATTACGCGCGACCGGCCGGCGCCCTCGACCTCGACGGCGCTGAAGCGCCTGGACGCCGCCGGCGCGATCCAGTTCGGCGTGCTCAACATGGCCGAATTCGCTTTCGGGCCCACCGGGCACAATTACCATTACGGCCACTGCCACAATCCGTGGAACCCCGACTGCATCACTGGCGGCTCGTCGTCGGGCTCGGGCGCCGCGGTCGCGGCTCGCGCAGCCTTCGCGGCCCTGGGTTCGGACACCGGGGGCTCGATCCGCGCCCCCGCTACGTTTTGCGGCCTGGCAGGGATCAAGCCGACGTGGAGCCGCGTATCGCGCCACGGGGCACTGCCGCTGTCGTTTTCGATGGATACCATCGGCCCGCTCACGCGCACGGTCGAGGACTGCGCGCTCGTACTGGGCGTCATCGCCGGTGCCGACCCGAAAGACCCGACGGCCAGCACCACCCCGGTCCCCGATTACGCCGCGCGCCTGGCGCGGCCGCTCAAGGGCCTGCGGATCGCCACCACCAAGCAGTACTTCCACGATGCCATGGATCCCGAAATCCAGTCGCTGGTCGACGCGAGCCTGGAGGGCTATGCACGCCTGGGCGCCAAGATCGTCGACGTCGACCTGCCCGACATCGAGCCGTGGGCCAATGCCGCAGTAATGATCATCGCCGCCGAGGCCGCCGCCGCCCACGCCAACTGGTTGAGGACGCGGCCCGGGGACTATTCCGAGCAGGTCCGCGCCCGCCTCGAACTCGGCCTGGCAGTGCCCGCCACGACTTATATCGAATGCCTGCGCCTGCGCGGCGCGGCGCTGCACGCGTTTTCGGCGGCCGTGTTCGCCAAGGCCGACATCCTCCACGTGCCCACCGTCAGTTTCCAGACACCAACCATCGCCGAAACCGACGTCGGTGGCGGCGACACAATGATGAAGGTGATGAACACCATCACGCGCCTGACGCGCGTGGGCAATTTCCTTGGACTGCCCTGCCTGTCCGTGCCGGCCGGCTTCACGCGCAGCGGCATGCCGACCGCGGTCCAGCTGATCGGCCGCCAGTTCGACGAAGCCACACTGTTCGCGGCCGGCCACGCCTACCAGCTCGCCACCGGGTGGCACCTGCGATCGCCGCTCAAGTAACCTGGAAAGTAAAACTTTATTGTACGAAGATCGGCCCGCGCATTAGCTCTCAGGTCAGTTGACTTTCCTGTTTTGGAAATCAGCGCCGGTGCGGCATGAAAAGGCGTTCATGTGTCTCCTCTCTGGGACTGTTCGCGCGATTCTGAGCGTGGCGCTTGTTGCGTTGCATTGGTTCGCAGGTAAGTGATTCAGCGCACTTACCGGTTGCCCCCTTGCCGTTAGCATGGTTCATTGCCTCACTGGACCAGGCTCATGGAGAAAACCCAACGTAACAACCCCAACAAGGACAACCAGAAGGGTGGCCAGCAAAGCGGCCGGCCGAATGAACAGGACGGCAAGCAGGACGACAAGGACAGCGATCAGTTGCTCGAAGACGCTGCGGTCAGCGGCGCCAACGACACCGGCAACAAGAGCGAGGGCGGCAAGTACGACAGCGGCAACCAGACCAATCGCTGAACCGGAGCCCGCCCGGCCCAAACCATCCGAACTGAAGCGCCGAATACGCATCGTTCGGGCCATTCGCACACTTCATCCCAATCCGCTCGAAAAGACTTGGCCCAAGCCGCCCAAAAAGAAAACGCCCCGCTCGCGGGGCGTTTTCGCTACTGGCTGGACGTGGGCCGCTTACCAGTTCCACTTCCTTGGCGACCCGGCATAGCCCGGTGCACCATACATCGTCACCGCGGGCCGGGACCCGAGTCGCGCCGTTTCCGGGTAAACGTAATTCACGTTCCCGCGCGAGTCCATCACCACCGGATCGCTTCGCTGCCACATGACCCCATTGTCCCAATACTCCCTGGTCGCGTACCCAGCGCCGTGCATGTGCTTGGGATATGCCGAGGTGTTTTCCACGCTCGGGGTCGACCCGGTGCTGCTCGGAGTGCTGTACATGTCGACCGAGTAGGCCTCGGATGGGCGGTCAACGCCGTAACCCATCGTCTGCGCCTGAGCCGTACCCCAAGCCGCTGCTGCCACTGCACCCGCCAGCAAGATTTTCGTGAATTTCATGAGGGATTCTCCATTTCTATTAAGGGAATGCGGGCCACCAGTCGGTGCCGGCGACGCCGCGATGGACCTACTGTATAGGCCCGCCCTGCGCGAGGCTGTCGGACAGGGGCCCGATTCCCCGTAAGCGCATGGGCCTCGAAAGCCCCCGCTTATCGCAGGTCAAAAGGGGAAGGCTTGTCCGCGATCGTCCTACAGCGAGGTGAGGTGGCGTGTGATAACGCACAGACCTCGCGCGAGGGTCCACCTACCGTTCGGCGACGAGCTGCCAATCCCATTTTCTGCAAGGAGCGAGACGATGAAAAACCTGTTGAGGCCGCTGGCCCTGGTTGCCGCGACCCTGGCCACGACCACCGCGATGGCGGGTGTGACTTTCTATGAAACCGAAAACTTCGGCGGCCGCCAAATTACGATGGACGACGTAGTGCCCAACTTAGTGGACCGCGGATTCAATGACCGCGCCGTTTCCGCCGTGGTCGAGGGTGCCCCGGTCGAAGTCTGCGTCGACATCAACTTCAGCGGCGGGTGCACCGTGCTTAACCCGGGGCGCTACCCGACGCTCGGCGGCTTTGGCAACAAGATTTCTTCTGTACGGCCGGCGCGCGGCCCGGGCTACGAGCCCCGCGGCGAGGGTCCGCGCGCACGCGACGGTCGGATGGCGGGTGTGACTTTCTATGAAACCGAAAACTTCGGCGGCCGCCAAATTACGATCGACGGCGTAGTGCCCAATTTCGTGGACCGTGGATTCAACGATCGAGCCTTGTCCGCCGTGGTCGAGGGCGCCCCGGTCGAAGTGTGCATCGACATCAATTTCAGCGGCGGTTGCACCGTGCTGAATCCCGGGCGCTACCCGACACTGGGCAGCCTCGGCAACCAGATCTCCTCCGTGCGGCCGGCGCGCGGCCCGGGCTACGAGCCCCGCGGCGAGGCTCCGCGAGATCGCGATCGCGACGGCAGGCGCGGGCGCTGGGCAAGCGCGACGCTGTTCTCCGGTCCCAACTTCACCGGCCGGGCGGTTACGCTCGACCGCGAGGGCACCGACGATCTGGTGAACTTCAACGACCGGGCGTCTTCGCTGCGTGTGGAGCGCGGATACTGGATCTTCTGCAACGAAACCCAGTTCCGTGGCGAATGCCGCACCTTCGGCCCGGGCGACTATGCGCAACTGCCACCCGGCTTCGACAATCGGATTTCCTCCGGCCGGCGCATCTCGAATGCCTACCCGTACGCGCAGCAACGGCCGAACTGGGAACACGACCGCTAGCCTTTCTGCCAGGCGTCCGACGCACGTGGACCGCTATCGCTGAAATCGAGGCGCGCCACACAGAAAAAGCCAGTTACCGGAATCCGGTTGCTGGCTTTTTCATTTCAAGGCGGTGGTTACGCGCGTCCTGCGGGTGGTTACTCGACCACCCCGCTCAGTTCTTCAATGGCGCTCTCGATGATCACCCGCGCGGCGGCCTCGACCACATCCGCCGGCACCCGAAACCCGACCTGGCCGGCCGGGGCGCCCTTGAGTTCGCCTTCATGGGAAATCGTGCCCTGCCACACGTGAGCCCGCTTCGAGGGCGTGATCCTCACCTTGTACTCATACGTGCGCATCATGCCCTGCTTGCGCGTATACCGATCCGAAAACGTCGCCATCCCCTCCCCCTTTGTGCAAGGAAATCGTAGCACGCAGGGCCGCCCAAGCGGCCTTCGGAAGGCGCAGTTTCACCGCAGCGGGACAAAGTCGATCGACGCCACCACGATGCGAAATTCCCCGCGTTGCATTGGCCGCTCAATCACCCGCGCGCAACCCAGCCTGCGGCTAACGCGACAGGATGTCGCCCGAAGCTACCTCGATGTCCAGCGCCGGGCCGGGCGAAGGCGTTTCCGCGTGGGCGTGGCGCTTAAGGCAGGAGTGCACAAGGGCAAACAGCTTGCGGTCGGCGCGTGCCTGCTGGCCGCCCTGCGCGTTGCGATAATCCTTGATCGCATTGGGCGCGATCCGGATCGCGACATTGCGCTCGGCCGCCGTGCCATCGGCTGCACCGCCGCGATTCACCCAGCGAATCGAAATTTCCCCCAGTTGCGGCTCGAGATCGACGGCCGCATCGGAGGGGAACAACGGACCCAGCAGGTCCGCCCATTTCATGAGCGTTGGTGGATGCATCATCGTGTTGACGGTTGTCTACGCTCGTGGACGATCAAGAACCCCGGTCACCGGACAGGTTCGTCGGCTCCCCTTTCGTGACGCCACAATACCGTCACGCAGCGGCTGGGTCTGCGCGATACGTCACAGAATCTACCTGTGTGCCACATGCTATTGTTGGCGCAACTGTGCCCCGGGGAGGAGCCTTGCCGTTACGAGTCCGAACAATCGCTCTGTTTGCAGGATGGGCCATCCTCGCGAGCGCATGGGGCGCATTGGCGCAAGGGTCCGCGGGCGGCGCGTGGCCGTCCAAACCGGTCAGGATCGTCATCCCGTTCGCGCCCGGCGGCCCGACCGACATCATTGCGCGCCTCGCCGGCCAGAAGCTCTCCGACCTCCTTGGCCAGCCAATGGTTGTCGAGAGCCGCGCCGGGGCGGGCGGCAACATCGGCACCGCCGCCGTGGCCAAGGCGGCGCCCGACGGCTACACCGTTCTCATCACGAGTTCGGCATACGCGGTCAACGTGAGCCTCTCGGCCAATGCGGGCTATGACGCCGAGCGCGATTTTATTCCCGTCGTCGGGATCGCAAAGCAAGCCAACCTGATTTTCGTGCACCCCGCGCTCGGCGTGAAAACGTTGGCCGAGTTGCTGGCCTATGCGAAGGTGAAAAAACTCGCGTTCGCCTCCCCCGGCAGCGGCACGACCCCGCACCTCACTGCGGAAAACCTGTTCAATGGCCTGTCCCGGCTCGACATGACGCCGATTCACTTCCGCGGCGCCGGGCCGGCAATTGCCGCCGTGGTCGGCGGCGAGCCGCCGGTGGGCGCCGGGGCGGCATCCACACCGTTACCGCACATCAAGGCGGGGCGCCTCGTGCCCATCGCCGTGTCGTCGGCGGCAAGGGTCGCGGCGCTGCCCGATGTGCCAACCTTTGCCGAGGCCGGGTTCCCGGGCGTCGAGGACGACACATGGATCGGCCTTTTCGTGCCGGCAGGCACGCCCCTGCCGATCGTGCAAAAGCTCAACGATGCTGTGAACCAGGCGCTGCGCAGCCCGGACATGCGCGAGCGGCTCGGCGCGCTCGCGTTCGAACCGATGGGTGGCACGCCGCAGCAGTTCAGCGGCTATGTCAAATCCGAGATTGTGAAATGGGGTCAGGTGGTCCGCGCAGGCAACATCAAGGCCGAGTGACCGCCTGCGGCGCGTGTGCCGCTTGCCTCCCGCCGGATCAGATAAAGCGCAAGCCCGGCGGCATGCCGAGGTAGTACTGCCCCACACTTTGCAAGTGGGAAAAATTGGCCTGCACCTGCTGCGACACGGCATTCATGTCGCGCAGTCGGCGCTCGAAAGGCTGGGTTGCGAAAATCGCGGTCGCCCCCGCATCAGCGTAAGCGGCATGCACGACTTCCCGCGCCTCGTGGATCGCATAGGTCGAAGCCAGCCGCAGCCTGACGCGGGATTCGAAGCTCGGTGGGCCGGCCTGGCACTCGTCCCACATCGCCCGCAGGATGGAAACGATCCATGCGTGCGCCGACTGCAGCCTCGCTTCCGAAGTGGCAATGCGGGTCTGGATCCACGCGTCTTCGCGCAAAGGATTGCCGGTGCCCGAAGGGGTTTTCCTGCTGGCGAGGGCAATGAACGCATCGAGCGTCGCGCGGGCGACGCCCAGCCCCACGGCCGCAAATCCCGCCTGGTACACGTTCATGGGCGCCAGGCGGTAGAGCGGCCCCTGCTCGCGGCGCTCGGGCTCGAGCCCGGGCGCAGCACCTTCGGCCAGCTGGTGGTCGCGGGCGGTGGCGCGCGGGACGAGCGAGAACTCGGCCGGCACGAAGTGATTCTCCAGCGAGTAGGTGTCGCTGCCGGTGCCGCGCAGGCCCACAACATCCCACGTGCTGGCGGCAACCTTAATGGCCTCGCGCGGGACCAGCATGGTGCGTTCGAGCGGCCTGCCGTCGGGCGCCTTGAGGATGGCCCCCGATTCGTCGGTCCGGTGGCAATGCGCGCCGACCCACGTCGAGTGGCGGTTGCCGCTGCCGAATCCCCACGTCCCGCTGACGCGCCACCCCCCTTCGACCGGGGTGGCGCGGCATTGCGGGCCGAGGGAATAGCCCCACGCCACGACTGCGCGCGCGTCCCCGAACACGCGGTGCGCCGCGGCAGGCTCCATGTAGGCGGCCGACATCGAACACCCCGAGCTTTGCGCGACACACCACGCGGCGCTCGCATCGCCCGTGGCGATCTCGTGTACCACCTGGAAGAATGTCGCCGGATCGAGTTCGGCACCGCCGAACGTGTGCGGCAGGAACATGCGGAAAGCCCGTGCGTCGAACAACGCATCCAGCACGTCGGCGGGCAGGGCGCAGTCCGCGTCGATGCGTGGCGCCGCCGCTTCGAGAACGGGCCGCAAAGCTCGCGCGCGCGCGATCCATCCAGCCTCGATCTCGCCGCGGGCCGCGCCGTTCACCGGGCCTTCTTTTTCCACTCTTCGTAACGGGCGCGCGTCGCCTCGTTCGGGGGATAGGTGCCCGGCAGCGGTCGTCCCGAGGAGATTTCCTCCATGACGAATTGCTCGAGTTGCTCCTGGGCGAAAGCATCTTCGGCAACCTCATCGGCCAGGTGACGCGGGACCACGATCACGGCTTCGGCATCGCCTACGATGACGTCGCCCGGATACACCGCCACCCCGCCGCATGCAATCGGCACGTTGAAATCGACGGCGTGCTGGTGGGTCAGGCTGATCGGCGCCGCGGGCGCCTTGCAGTACACCGGGAATGCTTGCGCCGCGATTTCCGGCGTATCGCGCAGACCCCCGTCGCTCACGAAGCCGGCGGCGCCGCGTACAGCAAGGCGCCGCACGAGGATGCCGCCCGCAGAAGCGCACCGCGCGTCGCCGCGGCAGTCGATCACGAGGACACTGCCCACAGGCGTAATCTCGATCGCCTTGCGCTGCGGGTGATCCGGGTCCTGGTGGATGGCGATGTGGTCGATGTCCTCGCGCGCGGGAATGTTTCGCAGCGTGAAAGCCTCGCCCACGAGCGGGGGGGCGTTGGGCGTGAGCCTGCCCACGCCCTGCATGACCTGGTTGCGCAGCCCGCGCTTGAAAAGCTGGGTCGAAAGGGTGGCGCTCGAACAGGCCGCCAGCCGCGCGCGCGTCCGGGTCGCCAGCGTGCTGGTCGCAGCCTGCGTCGATTCGCTCATGACGGGAGTATTGCACGACGCAGGAACGCCGAAACAAGGCGCCTCTGGGGCCTACGCCCTTGCCGCAGGCGGTGGTCAACCGATGCAGCGCGAATTCACGTCCCCGAATTCGGATACGATGAACCATGGCCCCGGAAACTCATGCGGAGAATTCCGCCCATCCCCAGCGCGAGCAGTTCCTGGCGCTGCTTGCGCAATCGCTCGAAGCCGGCACGTTCGTGCGCCTCGTGCTCGCCAAGTACCGTGGCACCGAGCCGGACCTCGTGCGGGTGACTGCGCGCAGCGTGGTGCTGCGCGGCGAGCCATGCCTGTCATTCGCCTACAGCTACAAGACCCGCGATGTGACCAAGAATGCCGCAGTGGCCGAAGCGCTGCCTCTGGTGGGCGAGGTTATCGGAACCGAATTCGAGAATGCCCACCTGCTCACGACGGCCCAGGACATCCAGCTAGCGGTCAGCCGCAAGGGAAAATACAGCCTGCGCGCGGGACCCGCAGCGGTGACCGACGCACCTTCGGCGCGCCACGACCGGGAAAAGCACCGTTTCCTCGATCTCGACCGCCCCTTCCTGGCCGCGCTCGGCGTGACCGACGCGAACCACCGGCTGGTGCCCTCGATGGCGCGCAAATGGAAGCAGATCAACAAGTTCGTCGAAGTCCTCGACCATGCCGTCGAGTCTTCGGCGCTCAGGGGGGCAAGCCGTGTCCGGGTAGTCGACTTCGGCTCGGGCAAGGGCTATCTCACGTTTGCCGTACACGACTATCTCGTGAACAGCCGCGGCGTCGAGGCAAGCGTCACCGGGGTCGAGTTGCGCGAAGAGCTCGTGCGCACCTGCAACGCGGCTGCAGCGCAGGCCGGGACGAAGGGACTGGCGTTCGAACAGGGCGACATCGGCAACGACCGCCGCGAGCCCATCGACATCATGATCGCCCTGCATGCGTGCGATACGGCGACCGACCTCGCCCTGCACGCCGGCGTCCGGGCGGGCGCCGCGATCATCCTGTGCGCCCCTTGTTGCCACAAGGAAATCCGCCCCCAGATGCACAGCCCGGCGCCGCTGCGCGGATTGCTCAAGCATGGCATCCACCTGGGCCAGGAGGCCGAGATGGTGACCGACGGCCTGCGCGCGCTGTTGCTCGAATCGGAAGGTTACGAGGCGAAGATCTTCGAGTTCGTCTCGCTCGAGCATACGAGCAAGAACAAGATGATCCTGGCGGTGCGGCGCGCCCACGCGCAGGACCGCGCAGCATCCGACGCGCAGATCCGCGAGATCAAGGACTATTACGGCATCCGGGAGCAGAGCCTCGAAACCCTGCTGCGTGGCGAGGCGCAGGCGCCACCGGCTACGCCTGCCTGACGCACCAGAACTGGTACATCGAGCTGAAGGTCCGCGGATGGGCCTCCTCGAACCGGTGCCATGCGGCCAGGTCACGCGCCGCATCAGCGGCGCCGAACATCGCGCGGAATGCCGCCCTTGTGCGCGGCGGACACTCCATGTGCACGAAACGCAATCCCAGCCCGGTGAGGCACTCTGCGATGCGCGGCACGGTGAACACGTGCTCCTTCACGTGCATGAGCAGGTCGCGGCAACCGTTCAGGGTGAAAAAATCGCCGAACGCGAGCACTTCGCGCGCAGGGTCGCCGTGCGCAAGCGCCATGATCGCGTGGCGCGCTGCACGAATGCCCGCAGGCGTTGGCGGCAAGCCCAGCACCGATAACTGCTCGCGTGCCGCGCGCACGCCCGCCCTGGCAGTCTCGCTGTAAAGCGCCACGCGCATGAGGCCATCGGGCTCGAGCAGTTCTGAGAGTACCCGCCATCCGCGCACCGGGTCCTCGAGATGGTGAAGCACGCCCGCGCACTCGATGATGGCGAAGCGCTCGGCAAGCACGCCAAGCCCGAGGAGGTCGGCCTGCGCGAAGCGGATGTTCGTCACGCCGAAACGCGCGGTCATGCGCTCGGCGTAGGCCAGGCTTGCCAGGCTCAAGTCGACCGCGAGGATCTCGCTGTCGGGAAACGCGCGCGCAACCTGGAGCGAGTGGTGGCCAGTGCCGCAGCCGGCAACGAGGATGCGGGCCGGGCCATTGGGCCGGGGCGCGGGGCGTTCCGGGCATAACCTTTGCGCGAGGGCCGCGAAGCTGTCGCGCTCCGGCCGCGGCACGCTCACCCAGCGCGGATAGGGGCTCTCCTCATACTGCATGCGCACTGCACGGGAAACCGAGTCGTCGATTGGCGTGAGGGCCGGCATCGCCGCGGCGAGCCCAGCTTCCCGCTGCCGGTCGAGGACTTGCTCCGCGACGATCGGCCGGAATGCAGTGGGCCAAACCTCCAAGCCGTGTTCGATAAAATAATCGTCCGCTTCGAGTGCCCTCAACGGGGCGTAAAGCGCATGGATCGCGAGGGTATGGGCGAGGGCCGCGGGTTCGGCGCCATCATCGAGTTGTGCTTTCAATGCCGACTGGATTGCCTCGCTTGCATGCTGCTCCCGCGGCGTTGCGAACGAGGCGTAGCCGCACAGGAAGCATTGGCGGGCGAGCGCGCAAACGAATTCGAACGGGATGCAGTCGGGCAGCGAGCCGCCCTGCGCCGGCGCTGGCTGTGCACGAACCAACGTCCAACGCCGAAGAAACGTCAGGACCGCTTCGAGGTCCGCATCGATGATGGGCATGCGCGGCAATGCCGCCAGCAGCAGGGGCGAGCCGACGAACCCACCGGTGTCGGGCAGGCCGTAAGGGTCCGCATCGCGCACAGCCGCCTCGAGCAGTGCGTGGAATGCGGGGTCGGCCTTCAGTACACTCGGGACCGCGGTGGCGAGAAACACGGTGGAGATGCCGTCGTCCTGGCACAGGCTGGCAAGGATTGAGCGCTCGCGTTCACCGGCCGCGCCGAACGCCGCGCCATACAGCGCGCCCGCCAGCTGCTGGCGCCAGCGCGCGTTCGCGCCGTCCACTTCGAGGGCGTCGAACAGCAGTGGAATCGCGTCGGCCGCCTGGCCGTGCTCCAGCATTGCGGCCGCATGACCGGCCTGCACCTGCGCAAACTGCGCCAGTGCCTGCCCGGCTTCGACCACCCTGCCCATGCGACGCAGCAGCACGCTGCGATTGAACAAGGCGCCGGCGAAGTCGGACTGCTGCTCGATCGCGGCGTCGAGCGCGCCGAGGGCTTCGCCCTCGCGGCCGGTGTGCTCCAGGACCTCGGCCAATGCGGCCAGGGCCTCTGGAAATCCGCGCCTCAATCGCAGGGCCGTGCGCAACGCTTCTTCGGCCGGCCCCCAGTCCGCTTTGGCAATGCAGGTCAGCCCGATATTGAAGGGCGGGGCGGGGTAGGCAGGATCGAGCGCAGCGGCCTGCCGGTAGAGCCGCAGGGCTTCGTCGCCGGCGCCCGAGGCTTCGGCCTCGATCGCCCGGTCGACGAGCCGCCGCGCCTCGGCCGCGTCAGCCGCGCCTACGCTCATTTGAGCGCCCACCACGCCCGGTGCGGGGGTGGCCGACCGGCGCGCCTGAAGTCTTCGGGCACGCTGCGGTGGGTGATCTCTTCCAGCGCAAGCGCCCGCGCGAGACTGGGGTCGAGTTCGAACGAACGCAGGTTGGTCGAGAAGAACAGTTCGCCGCCCGTCGCAAGCAGCGCGTGGCACTGGCGCACGAGGCGGGCATGGTCGCGCTGCACGTCGAGCACGCCCTGCATTTTCTTCGAGTTCGAAAACGAGGGCGGATCGAGGACAATCATGTCGAACACGCGCCTTTCCGCCATCGCGGCCCCAAGCCATGCGATCACGTCGGCCCGCACCAGCCGGTGGCGACCGGTGTCGAGCCGATTGAGCGCGAAGTTGCGCGCAGTCCATGCCTGGTAGGTATTGGACAGGTCCACCGTGATCGAATCGGCCGCCCCGGCGGCGCCCGCATACACGCTGAAGCTGCCGGTGTAGGCAAACAGGTTGAGGAATCGCGGCGGGACGCCCTTCGCGGCGCGCCCGGCCGCCGCGGCGGCTACAAGCGCGCGCCCCGGACGGTGGTCGAGGAACAACCCGGTGTCGAGATAGGTGTCGAAATCCACCTCGAAGCGATGCCCCGCCTCTTCCACCACGAAAGTTTCCGGGCTCGCGTCGAACTTCTCGTACTGCGAGGTGCCGCGCTGGCGTTCGCGACGCTTCAGGTGCAGCCTGTCGGCGGGGACGCTGCAGGCGGCGCAGATCGCATCGCACACGGCCACCAGCCAGGCCGTGTAGTCCGCGTCGCTGCGCTTCCAGCCCGTGTCGATCTCCTGCACATGCAAATGGACCTCGGCGCGCGGCGCAACGGTCTCGAACCGGTCGATGGCGAACGGGAACTGGGGAACGTCGCGGTCATAGATCCGATAGCAAGCGATCGCGCGCCGCCTGGCCCATTTCTGCCAATGCGCGAGGTTTTTGCGCAGGCGGTTGGCGAAGGGCGAAACGTCCCCGTCGCCGGAGGCAGTGCCGTTAGCCTGTGGGATGCTCATCTTGCGTGGGCCCGGTTCATCGGCCCTATCTTAGCGAGGTGGGCGGACGATATGATCCGACAACCGTCCCGGCGGTGCACAAGGGAGCCGGGCGCAAACGCATCGCAGCCATCACACTGGCCCGTGCCGTGAACTATTGATGCCCAATTCCGCGCACGATCGTACCCGGCCGCCGAGTTTCGGCTATTCTTGGGCCTCGACCCCCCTGCGATCTTCGTCCCACCTTTCAGGAGCACGTCCAATTGGCCAAGCCAAATTTCCAGTACGAAAAACGCCAGAAGGAACTTGCCAAGAAGAAAAAGCAGGAAGAAAAGCGGCTCAAGAAGCTGGCCGCCAAGGAATCGGGCGCACCAGAGGCCACTGACGGCCAGCCCGTCGCCGGCACCGAGGCCACCAAGACCGACTTGTAGCCGCCGGTCCGCCAAAAAGAAAAAGCCCGGCGCGCCGGGCTTTTTCATTTCCTCCTGCCGTTCAGCGCTGGTAGGCGACGACTTTCTGCTTCTGCTGGCCCAGGCCCTGGATGCCAAGGGTCATTACATCGCCGGGCTTGAGGAATACCGCCTCGGGCTTGACCCCCATTCCGACGCCCGGGGGAGTGCCGGTGGTGATGATGTCACCGGGCAACAGGGTCATGTACTGGCTCACGTAAGCGACGAGGTGGGCGCAGTCGAAAATCATGGTGCGGGTGTTGCCGCTCTGCATGCGACGGCCGTTGAGGTCGAGGAACATGTCCAGAACCTGCGGGTCGGGGATCTCGTCGGTCGTCACCAGCCACGGGCCGATCGGCCCGAACGTGTCGTAGCCCTTGCCCTTGTCCCACTGCGAGGACTGCAACTGGAACGCGCGCTCGGAGACGTCATTCACCACGCAGTAGCCAGCCACATGCTCGAGCGCCTTTTCCTTGGTCACGTGTTGCGCCTTGGTCCCGATCACGATGCCCAGTTCCACCTCCCAGTCGAGCTTGGTGCTGGCGGGCGGTTGGATCACGTCGTCATCAGGGCCGCTGATGCAGGTGGTGGCCTTGCCGAAGATGATGGGCTCGCTCGGGATCGCCATGCCGGCTTCCTTGGCGTGGTCGGAGTAGTTGAGCCCGATGGCGACGAACTTGCCGATGCCGACATAAGGCACGCCCATGCGCTGGGCGCCCGACACCACCGGCAGGCTTTCGGCCTTGATGCGCGCGAGGTTCTTCAGGCCGCGCGGCGACAACTCGTTCGGGCCGATATTGCCGACCACCTTCGACAGGTCGCGCAGCTTGCCTTCCGCGTCGATCATGCCCGGCTTCTCGAAGCCGTCCTTGCCATAGCGACACAATTTCATTGCACCACTCCGATCACAGTAAATTTGGTTTGGGGAGGAAGCCGCAGGTGCAGGGCACCCCGGTCAGGAAATTTCGGGGCTTTCAGATCGTCATGCCACCGTCGACCGAGTACATGTTGCCGGTAGCGAACTTGGATTCGTCCGAGGCGAGGAACACGATGATGCCGGTGATGTCATCCACTCCTCCGAGCCGGCCCATCGGCTGGCGGGCGATGAAATCCTTCCTTGCCTGGACCGGGTCGGCGAAAGAGTTGATGCGCTCGTGCAACGACGGCGTGTCCACGGTCCCCGGGCCGATGGCGTTGCAGCGGATTCCCTGCTTCACATAGTCGGCAGCAATGGCCTTGGTCAACCCGATTACCGCCGCCTTGGACGCGCCGTAGGCCAGGCGATTGGGCAACCCCTTCACGCTGGAGGCGATGGAGGACATGTTGATGATCGAGCCGGCGCCCTTGGCCAGCATCGCGGGCAGGAAAGCGCGGCAGGTGTAGTACATCGAGCGCACGTTGAGGTTGAAGCTGAACTCCCAGTCCTTGGGCGAGCAGTCGAAAATCGTGCCCTGGTGGACGTAGCCGGCGCAGTTGAACAGGATGTCGAGGTTGCCGATGTCCTTGGCGGCGGCATTGATCGCGGCCTCGTCCATGACATCGAGCACACGGGTGCGGATGCCTTGCTGGCCCTGCAGCGCGGCAAGCGCCTTTTCATTCACGTCGGTCGCCCACACGGTGGCGCCTTCGCGCGCAAAGGCTTCGGCTGCCGCGCGCCCTATGCCCTGTCCCGCCGCGGTGATCACCGCGACCTTGCCTGCGAGCCTGCCTGCCATTTTGTCTCCCGGTCGGTCCGGACTTGAGGGGAGCGCGGATTATATCAACGCCACCGCACGTTCCGCTTGCGCCCCGAGGTGCATTGCGAAACGGCGCGCACTGCGCGCGACGGCCCGGTCGGGCGACTTCCGCGCCCCGCCAATTGGCCTGACCACTTGACCACCCTTCTTGCCGTTGCTAGTCTCGCCGGGCGAACCGGGTCCCGCAGCCCACATGAAGCCCGGCGCACCGAGACAATGCCCATCCAGACTGTCGAACCGCGACGCCTTTACCGGCAGATCGCAGACCAGATTCGCGCACTCATCGCCGGCGGCGAATACACGCCCGGCGACCGGCTGCCCCCGGAACGCGACCTGGCCAAGCAACTGGGGGTCTCGCGGCCCTCGCTGCGCGAGGCGCTGATCGCCCTCGAGATGGAAACGCTGCTCGACGTGCGTGTCGGATCGGGCATCTACGTCACCCACCCGCGCGACACGCGGCGAAGCGCCGAGCTGGCCGGCGCCTCCGGCCCGTTCGAGGTCGTGCGCGCGCGCCGCCTCATCGAGGGCGAATGCGCCGCATTAGCTGCGAAGTCCGCCACCCCCGCCCAGGTGCGCGCGGTGCGTGAGGCGCACGCGGGCATCGTCGAGGAGTCCAAGCGCGACCACAACCCGCTGGGCGCCGACCGCCTGTTCCACGTGCGCATCGCCGAGGCCGGTGGCAACAGCGCCATGGTGCTGCTGGTGGAAACGCTGTGGGGCCAGCGCATGGGTCCCCTTTACCGCACCCTCGAGCGCAAGCTGGAATATCCCCTCATGGCCGCCGACACGATTCGCGAGCACAAGGCCATCGTCGCAGCGATCGCCAAGCACGATGCCCGCGCGGCCCGAAGCGCAATGCACCACCACATGGACATGACCATGAAGCGTTACAGCCAGGACTGGAAAGTGGAGCAATGACATGGCAGCCGTAGCCCTACGCCAGGTGCACAAATCGTTTGGGTCGACGCAAGTGGTCCACGGGGTCGACATCGACATCGCCGACGGCGAGTTCTGCGTCCTGGTGGGCCCCTCGGGCTGCGGCAAATCCACTTTGCTGCGCATGATCGCGGGGCTGGAGGAGATTTCCGGCGGCGAGGTGCGTATCGGCGAGCGGGTGGTGAACAACGTCGCCCCGAAAGAGCGCGACATCGCGATGGTGTTCCAGAACTACGCGCTCTACCCGCACATGACCGTGCAGGACAACATGGGCTTCAGCCTCAAGCTCGCCGGCGAGCCGCTCGCCACCATTAAGGCGCGCGTGGACGAGGCCGCGTCCATCCTCGGCCTCACCGAATACCTCGCCCGCTACCCACGCCAGCTTTCGGGAGGCCAGCGCCAGCGCGTGGCTATGGGCCGTGCCATCGTGCGCAAGCCCCAGGTGTTCCTGTTCGACGAGCCGCTGTCCAACCTCGATGCCAAACTGCGCGTGCAGATGCGCACCGAGATCAAGGCGCTGCACCAGCGCCTGCGCACCACCTCAATCTATGTCACCCACGACCAGATCGAGGCCATGACCATGGCCGACAAGATCGTGGTCATGCACGCCGGCCGCACCGAGCAGATCGGCTCGCCGCTGGAGCTCTACGACAACCCGGCCAACCTTTTTGTCGCCGGCTTCATAGGCTCGCCCGCGATGAATTTCCTCCCCGGCCGCGTGGCCGCCGGCGGCATCGAGGTCGCCCCGGGCATTTCGCTGCCCAGCCCCGCCGGCAGCCGGGCCGAGCCGGGACGCGAAGTCATCGTCGGCGTGCGTCCCGAGCATCTCGCGGTCGCTGATGACGGCGTGCCCGTGCAAGTGGTGGTGGTCGAACCCACGGGAGCGGACACCCAGATCTACTGCACGCTCGCCGGCACCAACATCACCGCCGTGGTGCGCGAGCGGCACGAGTTCCGGCCCGGCACGAGCATCCGACTCGCGCCGCAATTGACATACCTTTTTGATCCGGTGAGCGGGGCAAGGCTCGCCTGAGTTTCCCAGTTGAACCACGTGAGGAGGTCACAATGAGCAACATGAAGCGCAGGGATTTTCTGAAGGTAAGCGCGGGAGCCGCCGCCGGTGCAGCCGCGCCCATGGCCTGGGTGAAGGACGCCAACGCCCAGTGGAGCAACCAGCCCGAAAAAGGCGCCAAGCTGCGCGTTCTGCGTTGGAGCCGCTTCGTGCAGGGCGACATCGACCAGTACATGGTGAACGTCAAGCGATTCACCGACAAGACCGGCATCGAAGTGCGTGTCGACAGCGAAAGCTGGGAAGACGTCCGGCCCAAGGCGGCGGTTGCGGCCAACACCGGCGCCGGCCCGGACATCATCCTGGGCACCAACGACGACGCCAACCTGTATCCCGAAAAGCTCCTCGATGTGACCGACCTGTGCAACTACCTGGGCAAGAAGTACGGCGGCTGGTACGCGCCGTGCGAAGCTTACCTGCGGCCCAACGGCAAGAACTGGATCGGCGTCCCGCTGGGCGCGGCCGGCAGCATGATGGTGTACCGCGAGAGCGCGCTCAAGAACGCCGGCTTCAACAGCTTCCCCAAGAACACCGACGACTTCCTCAAGATGATGAAGGCGCTCAAGGAAAAGGGCACGCCGGGCGGCTTTGCGCTCGGCCACGCCACGGGCGACGCGAACACCTGGTGCCACTGGCTGGTGTGGGCCTTCGGCGGCAAGATGGTCGACAAGTCGAACAAGGTGGTGCTCAACAGCCCGCAGACGGTCAAGGCGCTGGAGTACGCCAAGGAGCTATACGGCACGTTCGCGCCGGGCACCCTGTCCTGGCTCGACCCGAACAACAACAAGGCGTTCCTTGACAGCCAGGTTTCGGTGACCAACAACGGGATCTCGATCTACTACGCGGCGAAGAACTCCAAGGACCCCAAGGTCCAGGACATGGTGAAGGACATCCAGCACGCCGACTATCCGGTCGGGCCGGTGGGGTCGGCCGTCGCCTTCCAGCTGTTCTTCAACCAGATGATCTTCAAGTACACCAAGTACCCGAAGGCGGCCAAGGAGTTCCTGCGCTTCATGATGGAAGAGGAGCAGTACGGCGACTGGATGAAGGCCGGCATCGGCTACGTGGCGCAACCCCTGGCCGCCTACGCCAACAACCCGATCTGGACCGTCGACCCCAAGCACACCCCGTACCGCGACAGCGTGAAGAACCTGCGCCCCGCGGGCTGGGAGGGCAAGCTCGGCTACGCTTCGGCCGGTGCGCTGGCCGACTTCATCATTGTGGACATGGTGGCCGAAGCCGCCAGCGGCTCGAAGTCGCCCAAGGAGGCCGCCGAGCGTGCGCAGAAGCGCGCCGAGCGGTATTACAAGCTCTGATTCGACCAGCTCTGAGGCACCACGCCGCATGAAAAACTGGCTGGACAACCGGAACGTCCTCGGGGGGCTGTTCATGCTCCCTGCGGGCGCCCTGTTGCTCGTTTTCCTCACCTACCCGCTCGGCCTGGGGACGTGGCTGGGCTTCACCGACGCCAAGATCGGGCGCCCGGGCGAGTGGATAGGCGCGGAGAACTTCGTCTTCCTGTTCGGCGACAGTGTCGCGCGCCTGTCGCTGTTCAACACGCTTTTCTACACCATCGTGGCGAGCGTGCTCAAGTTCGCGCTGGGCCTGTGGCTCGCGCTGCTCCTGAACAAGAACCTGCCGTTCAAGGCGTTCCTGCGCGCAATCGTATTGCTGCCCTTCATCGTTCCCACTGCGCTGTCGGCCATCGCATTCTGGTGGCTGTACGACTCGCAGTTCTCGGTCATCTCGTGGACCCTCACCAAGATGGGGGTCATCGACACTTACATCGATTTCCTGGGCGAGCCGTGGCTCGCGCGCCTTTCGACCATCGCGGCCAACGTGTGGCGCGGCGTGCCGTTCGTCGCGATCACCCTGCTGGCGGGCCTGCAAACCATCCCGCCTTCCCTGTACGAAGCCGCGTCGCTCGATGGCGCGACGGAATGGCAGCGCTTCTGGTACATCACGTTACCGATGCTGACGCCGATCATCGCCGTAGTGATGACGTTCTCGGTGCTGTTCACGTTCACCGATTTCCAGCTGATTTACGTGCTCACGCGCGGCGGGCCGCTCAACGCGACCCACCTGATGGCCACGCTTTCGTTCCAGCGCGCCATCCCGGGCGGCGCCCTGGGCGAGGGCGCGGCGCTCGCGACCGCCATGGTGCCCTTCCTTCTCGCGGCGATCCTGTTCAGCTATTTCGGCCTGCAGCGGCGCGCCTGGCAGCAGGGAGGCACCGACAAATGAGCACCCAGACCCAGACCGAAGACTCCAAGGGCATGGAATACCTCGACAGCGGCCTGCGCCGCTGGGTGACGGTCTACATCCCGCTCCTCATTTTCCTGTTCGTGCTGCTGTTTCCCTTCTACTGGATGGTGATGACCTCGTTCAAGTCGAACGAGGAACTGGCCTCGCGCGCCGCCAACCCTTTCTGGATCGTGCAGCCCACCCTCGAACACTTTGAAAAGCTCCTGCTGCACACTTCGTACCCCCAGTGGATGTGGAACACCATCATCGTGTCAGTGGTGGCGACCTTCACCTCGCTCGCGGCCAGCGTGTTCGCTGCCTACGCGATCGAGCGCCTGCGCTACAAAGGCTCCAAGCAGGTGGGCCTGGCGATCTTCCTCGCCTACCTCGTGCCGCCGTCGATCCTGTTCATCCCGCTGGCGGCGATCGTGTTCAAGCTCGGCCTGTTCGACACGCGCTGGGCGCTGATCCTCACCTACCCGACGTTCCTGATCCCGTTCTGCACCTGGCTCCTCATGGGGTATTTCCGCACCATCCCCTATGAGCTGGAAGAGTGCGCGCTCATCGACGGCGCCACGCGCTGGCAGGTGCTCACGCGCATCATCCTGCCACTGGCGGTGCCGGGCCTCATTTCGGCGGGGATCTTCGCGTTCACTCTGTCGTGGAACGAGTTCATTTATGCGCTCACCTTCATTTCGGCGTCGGAGAACAAGACCGTTCCGGTCGGCGTGATCACCGAACTGGTCGAAGGCGACGTCTACCACTGGGGCGCCCTCATGGCAGGCGCCCTGCTCGGCTCGCTCCCGGTGGCGGTGCTGTACTCGTTTTTCGTCGAATATTACGTTTCCGGCATGACCGGGGCGGTGAAGGAATAGACAGGAGATCGCGCGAATGAACCAACTCGACTTCAAGGGCCGCACGGCGGTGGTCACCGGCGGCATGCAGGGCATCGGCGCCGCCATCGTCCAGCGGCTGGAATCTTCCGGCGCCAAAGTGCGCGTGTGGGACCTCGACGCCAAGGACAAGGTCGACGTCGCCGACCCGGTCTCGGTGGAGCAGGCCACCGCGCGAGCGGTCGCCGAGTTGGGGAAGATCGACGTACTGGTCAACAACGCCGGCATCGCGGGCATGAACAAGCCCACCGTCGATTACCCGGTGGAGGAATGGCTGCGGGTGCTGTCGATCAACCTCACCAGCCAGTTCCTGTGCTGCCGCGCCGTGGCGCCGCACATGGTCAAGGCGGGCTACGGACGCATCGTCAACATCGCCTCGGTAGCGGGCAAGGAAGGCAACCCGAATGCGGTGGCGTACTCGGCCTCGAAGGCGGGTGTCATCTCGCTCACCAAGTCTTTGGGCAAGGAGCTCGCCCAGGCCGGCGTGCTGGTCAACTGTGTCACGCCCGCGGCGGCCAAGACCGCCATCTTCGACCAGATGACCGAGCAGCACATCAATTACATGCTCGCCAAGATACCCATGAACCGCTTCGTGCAGGTCGGCGAGATCGCGGCGCTGGTCGGCTGGCTCGCGTCGGAGGACTGCTCGTTCTCGACTGGGGCGGTGTTCGACATTTCCGGTGGCCGGGCCACTTACTGAGCAACCTCAACCCCACGGGCGGAACAATGGCAACCAAAAAGAAGGACGGCCTGCGCAGCATCAAGTGGTTCGGGCGCGACGACATCTACGGCTTCATCTACCGCAGCTGGATGAAGAACAAGGGCATTCCCCACGACCAGTTCGACGGTCGCCCGGTCATCGGCATCTGCAACACGTGGTCGGAACTGGTGCCGTGCAATTCGCATTTCCGCGTCCTTGCGCAACACGTGCGCGACGGCGTGCTCGAAGCCGGCGGTTTCCCGCTGGAGTTCCCGGTCATGTCGCTGGGCGAGACCCTGTTGCGCCCCACCGCCATGCTGTACCGCAACCTCGTGAGCATGGATGTCGAGGAGTCGATCCGCGCCAACCCGCTCGACGGCGTGGTGCTGCTGGTGGGTTGCGACAAGACGACGCCCGCCCTGCTCATGGGGGCGTCGAGCGTGGACCTGCCCACGGTGGCCGTATCCGGCGGCCCGATGCTCTCCGGCAAGTACCGCGGCACCGACATCGGCTCGGGCACCAACGTCTGGTCGATGTCCGAAGACCTGCGCGCGGGGAAGATCACCCAGGACGAGTTCCACGAAGCCGAGTCGTGCATGCACCGCTCGCACGGTCACTGCATGACCATGGGCACGGCTTCCACGATGGCCTCGATGGTCGAAGCGCTTGGCGTCGGCATGCCTGGCAATGCGGCCATCCCTGCCGTCGATGCACGCCGCTATGTGCTGGCGCGCGAAGCGGGGCGCCGTGCAGTCGAAATGGTGCGTGAGAAGCTCACGCTCTCGAAGATCCTCACGCGCAAGGCGTTCGAGAATGCCATCCGCACCAACGCGGCCATCGGCGGATCGACCAACGCCGTGATCCACCTCATCGCGATCGCGCGCCGGATCGGCGTGGACCTAAAGCTGGAAGACTGGGACAAGTTCGGCCGCGGCATCCACACGCTGGTCAACCTGATGCCCAACGGCAAGTACCTCATGGAGGACTTCTACTACGCAGGCGGCCTGCCGGCGGTGCTGCGCGAGCTCGGGCGCAACGACAAGCTGCACAAGGACGCGCTCACCATCAACGGCAAGACCATCTGGCAGAACAACAAGGATGCGCCGTGCTACAACCGCGACGTCATCCACACATTTGACAAGCCCTTCAAGAAGAACACCGGCATCGCGGTCCTGCGCGGCAACCTGTGCCCGGACGGCGCGATCATCAAGCCCTCGGCGGCCACCCCGCGCCTGATGAAGCACAAGGGGCGCGCGGTCGTGTTCGAGGACATCGAGGATTTCCACTCGCGCATCGACGACCCGAAGCTCGATATCAATGCCGATTCTGTCATGGTGCTGAAGAACTGCGGCCCGCGCGGCTATCCCGGCATGGCGGAGGTGGGCAACATGCCGCTGCCGCCCAAGCTTCTCAAGAAGGGCATCACCGACATGGTGCGCGTCTCGGATGCGCGCATGAGCGGCACGGCCTACGGCACGGTGGTGCTGCATACCGCCCCCGAAGCCGCCGCGGGTGGCGTGCTCGCACTGGTGGAGAACGGCGACCTGGTCGAACTGGATGTCGCCAAGCGCCGACTTGAGTTGCACGTCTCCGAGGAGGAGCTCGCCAAGCGGCGCAAGAAGTGGAAGGCGCCCAAGCCGCCCCTCACGCGCGGCTACTGGAAGCTGTACAACGACCACGTCCTGCAGGCCAATGAAGGCGCCGACCTCGACTTCCTCGTCGGCAAGAGCGGGGCGCTGGTGCCCCGCGACAACCACTAGCCGCGCGGACTGCCGATGGCCCAGAACGCAGTGGACGCCCCGCATGAGAGCTCCGGCATCCTCGGGGCCGACGGTGAGTTCCACATCACCGACGAGCCGATCGACCTTGGCGTGTACGCATGGGAAGACTGGGTGGCGCTGGCGCTCTTCTGGGTGCTGGCGGGCACCGTCTTCTACCAGTTTTTTACCCGTTACGCGCTCAACGACTCGGCTTCGTGGACCGAGGAGATCGCGCGCTACCTGCTGATCTGCATAGTGTTCGTCGGCGCAACGATGTCGGTGCGCAAGAACACCCACATCCACGTCGATATCTTCTACCGGTTCATGCCGCGGCCGATGGCGCGCACGATGTCGACTTTCGTCGACGGGTTTCGCATCGTCTTCTTCGCCTACGCGATCTACCTCACGTGGCTGCTCATGGGCAAGATCGGCAAGCAACCCATGGCCATCATCGACTGGCCGATCGGCATCATCTACGCGTTCGTGATGTTCGGGTTCGTCCTGATGTGCTACCGGGCGGTCACGACCGCCATCAAGCACTGGCGCCAGGGGTTCAGCGTGCTCGAGCGGCCCGAGTTCGCCGGCAGCGAGCAGGCATGACCGCCGTCCTGCTGATTTCGTTCCTGGTGCTGATGTGCGCCGGCGTCCCCGTGGCACTGGCAATGGCCGGTGCCTCACTGCTCTACGTCATGCTCTCGGGGACGATCCCGGATTTCGTGGTGATTCACCGCATGGTCAACGGCATCGACAGCTTTCCGCTGCTGGCGGTGCCGTTCTTCATCCTCGCCGGCAACCTGATGAACTCCGCCGGCATCACCAACCGGATTTACAACTTCGCCCTCGCCCTGGTCGGCTGGCTCAAGGGCGGCCTGGGCCATGTCAACGTGCTTGGCTCGGTGATCTTCGCCGGGATGTCGGGCACCGCCATCGCCGACGCAGCCGGTCTGGGGACCATTGAGATCAAGGCCATGACGGACCATGGCTACTCCAAGGAATTCGCGGTCGGCGTAACGGCGGCTTCGGCAACGCTCGGGCCGATCATCCCGCCCTCGCTGCCTTTCGTGATCTACGCGATGTTCGCCAACGTTTCGGTAGGCCAGCTGTTCCTCGCCGGCATCATCCCTGGGGTGGTCATGGCCCTGCTCATGATGATCACGGTCGCGTATTTCGCCCACCGCAACAACTGGGGCAATGACATCCCCTTCAGCTGGGCCAGGATCAACAAGGCCCTGCTGGAACTCGTGGTGGTGGTGGTTTTCCCGGTGGCCATCTGGCTCGCGACCGCGGCCGGAACGGAGCCGGCGATTACGTTCTTCGCCGCGCTGGCCCTGCTGCTCCTGGCCGACCACTATCTGCGCTTTAACGCCGTGCTACCGATCATGACGCCGATCCTGCTGATCGGCGGCATGACCAGCGGGATCTTTACCGCGACGGAAGGGGCCATCGCAGCCTGCGTGTGGGCGATGTTCCTCGGGCTGGTCTGGTACCGCACCCTCACATGGAAGATGCTCGCCAAGGTCTCGATGGACACTGTCGAGACGACCGCGACGGTGCTCCTCATCGTCGCCGCGGCCTCGATCTTCGGCTGGCTCCTGACGGTGACCCGGGTGACGGACGCGGTGGCGGGGATGGTGCTTTCCTACACCAACAATCCGGCGGTGTTCCTGCTCCTCGCCAACCTCCTGATGCTGTTCGTGGGATGTTTTCTCGAGCCCACCGCGGCGATCACCATCCTGGTCCCGATCCTGCTGCCGATCTGCCTCAAGCTGGGCATCGATCCGGTCCATTTCGGCCTGGTCATGATCCTGAACCTCATGATCGGCCTGCTGCACCCCCCCATGGGGATGGTGCTTTTTGTGCTCGCGCGCGTGGCCAAGCTGTCGGTGGAGCGCACGACGATTGCGATCCTGCCGTGGCTGGTACCCTTGCTCCTGAGCCTGGCATTGATAACCTACGTACCGGAGATCGCGCTCTGGCTGCCGCGCCAATTTTTCTGAGGAGCTGACCATGCTACAAGCCGCTGACCTGACCATCCGGCTCAATCCCGCCGACGATGTCGTAATCGCGCGCGTCGAGATCCCGTCCGGCACGACGCTCGTCAAGGAAGGGGGCGTCCGCGTTGCCGCCACCGTCCCGGCGGGCCACAAGGTCGCCGTGCGCGCCGTGCCCAAGGGCGGGCCCGTGCGCCGCTACGACCAGATCATCGGCTTCGCCTCGCAAGACATCGCCGCCGGCGACCACGTGCACGTGCATAACCTCGCCATGGGCGACTTCCAGCGCGATTACGCCTATTGCGTGGACATTAAACCGACCGAGTTCGTCCAACCGGCGGCTAACTTCCAGGGCATCGTGCGGCCCGATGGCCGCGTGGCGACGCGCAATTACATCGGCATCCTGACCAGCGTGAACTGCTCGGCCACGGTGGCGCGCATGGTGGCCGACCATTTTCGCAATCGCCTCGGCGACTACCCGAACGTGGACGGCGTGGTAGCTCTCACCCACAAGTCCGGCTGCGGCATGGCCTCCGAAGGCGAGGCGATGGACCTCCTGCGCCGCACCATGGCGGGGTATGCGCGCCATCCGAATTTCCACACCGTGCAGGTCGTCGGCCTGGGGTGCGAGGCGAACCAGATCTCCAGCTTCGTGTCGACGCAGGAACTCAAGCGCAGCGACAAGTTTTCCACCTACACCATCCAGGGCACGGGCGGCACGATGAAGGCCGTGCGCGAAGGCATAGCGCGGGTCGAAGCGGCACTGCCCGAGGCCAACATGGCGGTGCGGGTCAGCGTCCCGGCGAACCACCTGACGCTGGGGCTGCAATGCGGCGGGTCGGACGGCTATTCCGGCATCAGCGCCAACCCGGCGCTGGGCGCGGCGGTCGACCTCCTCGTGCGCCACGGCGGCACGGCCATCCTGTCGGAAACGCCGGAAATCTACGGCGCCGAGCACCTGCTCACGCGGCGCGCGGTCAGTCGCGAGGTGGGCGAGAAACTCATCCGCCGCATCCGCTGGTGGGAGGAGTACACCAGCCGCAATGGCAACGAGATGAACAACAATCCTTCCCCCGGCAACAAGGCCGGCGGTCTCACTACCATCCTCGAGAAATCGCTGGGCGCGGTGGCCAAGGGCGGCACCTCGAACCTGGTCGACGTGCTCGAGTATGCGCAGCCCGTGGCGGTCAAGGGATTCAATTACATGGACACGCCGGGCTACGACCCGGTTTCCGCCACCGGCCAGGTCGCCGGCGGCGCCAACATGATCCTGTTCACGACCGGGCGCGGATCGGCGTACGGCTGCAAGCCCGCCCCGTCGCTCAAGCTCGCGACCAACAGCTTCCTGTTCGGCCACCAGGAAGAGGACATGGACCTCAACTGCGGCACCATCATCGATGGGAAGGAATCGGTGGCACAGGTCGGCCAGCGCATTTTCGACCTGATCCTCGAGACCGCCTCGGGGAGCAAATCCAAGAGCGAACAGTGGGGCTACGGCGAGGACGAATTCGCGCCGTGGGTCCTCGGCGCCACCATGTAATCCACAGGAAGACAGCCTCCATGCCAATCGGTTTTCGTATCCTCACTTCGCCGCCGCGGGCCGACGCCCGCCTGCTGGCCGCCTTCGCGGTGTTGCCGACCTCGAACATCAGCGACAACATGCTGCGCCACTACGGCAGTGGTGCCCGCCTGAGGCCCTACCACCGGGGCGGAGTGCTCGTAGGGACTGCCTTTACCGTCAAAACGCGCGCGGGCGACAACCTCCTGACCCACAAGGCGATCGACATGGCTGCGCCGGGCGATGTGATCCTCGTGGATGCGGGCGGGGGGCTCGACCACGCGATCGTGGGGGAGATCATGACGTCGCACGCAAACAAGCGCGGCGTCGCCGGCATGGTCATCGACGGCGCAATCCGCGATGCGGAGGCGATAGCCGCCAGCAAATTCCCGGTGTACGCCTGCGGCGTGACCCATCGCGGCCCGTATAAGGACGGCCCGGGGGAAATCAACGTGCCGGTTTCGATCGCCGGGATGATCGTGAACCCGGGCGACATCATCGTGGGCGATGCGGATGGGGTGGTCGCCATTGCGCAATCCGATGCGGAAAAGATCCTCGCGCTGACGATCGCGCAGAAGCAAAAAGAGGACTCCACCCTTGCCGCAATCGCTGCCGGCACTCCGGTCGATCGCAACTGGGTGGACAAGATGCTGCGCGACAGCGGCTGCAGCTTTCCCTGAGGACTTGTCGTGCCAGTCAAAGTCCTCGCCGCCACTGTAGCCCTCGCCCTGGGCTTTGCCGCCCCCTCGGGCATGACGGCGTCGAAGCAGGCTTCGAAGCACACCGGTGCGATTGCCTATCACCGTGACTCAGGCAGCTTCGGTTATGCAGTGAATGCGGCCGATTCGCGCGCCGCGCGCATCGCCGCTCTCAAGGCCTGCGCGCACCCGAAATGCGAAGTCGTCGCAAGCCTTGCCAAAGATTGCGGCGCGGTCGCCAACGGGCCGAAACGATTCGTGGCTTCGCGCGGCGCCACGCGGCAGGAAGCCGAGACACGCGCCTTGCGCCTGTGTGGCCCGGGTTGCGAAATCGTCGGCTGGGCCTGCCCGCGCTGATGCCGGCGCGCAAGCGCATGTCATCCGGCAGGGCAAGGTAATTCATTGCAAATATTGTTCAGCAATTGCAAAACGCGATAGACGGCGGGCGCCCTGATTTGCTTCAATTGGCGCCATCATGCGGTTATCTATTTGTCTGGTACTCATTCTGTTGGCATGCCGGTTCGGCGGCATCGGCGTCGCACACGCTGACGCAACCTCGGCGGGGCCGTGCGTGCGCATGACGATATCCGCCACCAACATCGCCACTTTCAGCGACCGGGGGCGCCAGCACTACCGCATATCCTTCGAGAACCAGTGCGAAAATGTGCGCGTGGTCTACTGGTGTGCAGAGCCGGGCTCCAAGGCGAGCGGCATCAACTCGGAGTGCGTCCAGACCACAGCCAGGCCCGCCATCGCGGCGCCGCTTTACGCCGTATTGCGGACCCGCGAGTTCCAGTCGACCTACCCGCAGGGAACGCGCATCCGTTTCGTGGACTGCGCGGACTCCGCTTTCCCCACCAGCGATTTTCGCTGCTCCCCAGGCGGGCAGCGCCCGCGCTGAATCCGCGCTTTCCCGGCATGCGAGAATGCCCGGGCGATGTCGATGCAATCCCTGCACGGGCTGGTGCCCGAAATAGCCCTCGCCGCCGCGCTCGCGTGGGGCAGCGGGCTGCGGTTGTACGCGGTCCTGTTCGCAGTCGGCCTCGCCGGATGGCTCGGCTGGCTGGACCTGCCGCAGCACCTGGGCGTCCTTGCGCATCCGCCGGTCATGGCCGCCAGCGGCTTCATGGCCCTGGTCGAGTTCGGCGCCGACAAGCTGCCGTGGCTGGATTCCCTGTGGGACGCGGTGCATACCTTCATTCGCGTGCCGGCAGGCGCCGCCTTGGCCGCGGCGGTGTTCGGCACTTCGGATACTTCGGTGTCGCTCATCGCGGCAATCCTGGGCGGGGGCATCGCCGCCGGAACGCACCTGGCCAAAGCCGGCGGACGGGCGGTCATCAACACTTCGCCTGAGCCGTTCAGCAACTGGTTCGCTTCGTTCACGGAGGACTCGGTGGTTCCTGCCGGCCTTTGGCTTGCCGTCATCCATCCACTCGTATTCCTGGTCCTGCTCCTTGTTTTCGCCGTGGCCGCCTTCCTGATGCTGCGCACGATCGTCGCGGGGCTGGGCGCGATTCTCCGCTCCCTGCGAACACGCGCCCCCGGCCCCCGCTAGCGCATGCCAGCCGGACTCAACCGCGTCCCGCGTTTCCACGTGCAGGGCTCGCTCGCCCCGGGCGCGCAATTCAGTCTTGCGCCCGACGCGAGCCACCACGCCACGCGCGTGCTGCGCTTACGTGAGGGCGACGCAATCGTGGTGTTCGACGGCAGCGGCGGCGAGTACACCGCGACGATCGTGCGCATGCAGCGCGGCGGGCTCGACCTGCAGGTCGGCGCGTTCAATCCGATCGACCGCGAGTCGCCGCTTGCGATCACGCTCGTCCAGGCGATTTCCGCCGGCGACCGCATGGACCTCACCATCCAGAAGGCGGTTGAACTCGGCGCGGCCTCGATCCATCCCGTGTTGGCCGAACGCTCCGTCGTGCGCCTCAAAGGCGAGCGCAGCGACAATCGCCGCGACCACTGGCAGAGGATCGCCGTGGCGGCGTGCGAGCAGTGCGGGCGTAACCGGGTTCCCACAGTGGCGATGGCCGTCGAAGTCGCCAGTTACGCCGCACCTGCCGATGCGCTCAAGCTGCTGCTCTCGCCGGGTGCTGCGACCAGGCTCAGCAGCGCCGGTGCGACAAGCGCAAAACCGATCGTCATCGCGGCCGGTCCTGAGGCGGGATTCAGTCCCCGCGAGGAAGCGATGCTGGTGGCAGCGGGTTTCGTGCCGGTGCAACTGGGTCCCCGAGTCCTGCGCACCGAAACGGCCGCCCCGGCGGCCCTGGCCGCGCTGAACGCGTTGTACGGGGACGCCTGAGGATCGGCTGGGCCGGGGCGCCCCCCCGGCGGGCTGCGTTGCGAGGCTGGCATACTAGCCGCCGCGCCAACGACAATCCACCTCCCCCCCCGATGCAGCCCACACCGCAACCCGAAGCCTTCGTCCGCTGGTTCCGCCAGACCGCGCCGTACCTGCATGCGTTCGGCGGCCGTACGTTCGTGGTCGCCTTCGGCGGGGAACTGGTCACCGACCGCGCCCGCTTCACCCATTTCATCCAGGACATCAACCTGCTCGCCGCCCTGGGTATCCGGCTCGTGCTGGTGCATGGGGCCCGCCCCCAGATCGAGGCCGCCCTCAAGAGCGCCGGGCAGCGGTCGCGGTTCACCAAGGGCCACCGCATCACCGACGAAGCCGCACTGACGGCGGTCAAGCATGCTGCGGGTGCCTTGCGCGTCGAGCTCGAAGCCCTGCTCTCGCAAGGCCTCCCGAATTCGCCGATGGCCGGCGCCGACATCCGCGTCGCGTCCGGCAACTACATCACCGCACGCCCGATCGGCGTGGTCAACGGCATCGACCTGCAGTTCACGGGGATGGTGCGCAAGGTCGATGCGATCGCGATCAAGCGCCGTTTGGAGGCCGAAGAGATCGTCCTCGTCCCGCATATCGGCTACTCCCCGACCGGCGAAGTCTTCAACCTCGGGTGGGAGGATGTCGCCTGCAGCGTAGCCGTGGCGCTCAAGGCCGACAAGCTGCTGATCTTCTCGGACTGGCTGCCGACCGATCGCAAGGGCGAGGTCATTGCCGAGATGACCGCCAAGGAAGCCGAGGCGATGGCAGGCAAGAGCGGCATCCCGCCGGCCTCGGCGCGCACGCTCGAGTGCGCGCTGCATTCGCTCGCCGCTGGCGTGCCGCGGGCACACCTGCTTTCGCGGCGCAGCTGGGGGGCGATCCCGCTCGAGCTGTTCACCCATTCGGGCGTGGGAACCATGATCACCGCCGACCCGGTGGAATTGATCCGCACGGCGCGCGTCGAGGACGTGCGCGGCATCATCGCCCTGATCGAGCCGCTCGAAGCCGAAGGGGCGCTGGTCAAGCGCAACCGGGAGATGCTCGAGAGCGAAGTCGGCAACTTCACGGTCGTTGAGCACGACGGCGTGATCGTCGGCTGCGCTGCGCTCTACCCGTTTCCGGAAGAAAAGAGCGCCGAGTTTGCGTGCTTCGCGGTAGCCCCCGAATACCGCGACGCGGGCTATGGCGAGCAATTGCTGCACGCGTGCGAGGTGCGCGCCCGCTCACTCAAGATCCGCCGCCTTTTCGCGCTCACGACGCGCGCGGCGCACTGGTTCCTCGAGCAGGGCTTCAGGCCGGCCGACATCAGCGCGCTGCCGGAGCAAAAGCAGGCACTTTACAACTGGAAGCGCAATTCGAAGGTGTTCAAAAAGCGCCTGCGCTAGAATCGCTGCCTTGCGAACCACAGGAATTACCCATGGCACGAATGGTCAATTGCGTGAAGCTTGGGCGGGAAGCCGAGGGCCTGGATGCGCCGACCTATCCCGGCCCGCTCGGCAAGCGCATCTATGAAAACGTTTCGAAGGAAGCCTGGCAGGGCTGGTTGCGCCACCAGACCATGCTGGTGAACGAAAACCGCCTCAACCTCGCCGACCCCAAGGCGCGCAAGTACCTGGTCGAGCAGATGGAGAAGCATTTTTTCGGCGACGGCGCCGACGCCGCCGCAGGGTACGTTCCTCCCAAACCGTAGCGCGGTGCCCCGCACCTCACGGCCGGTCAGGCCGTGAGGACCCTGACCCCGTCGGCCGAGCCCAGCAGCAGGATGTCGGCGGGCCGGTGCGCGAATAACCCGTTGGTCACGACCCCCGCGATGTCGTTCAGCTCGCTTTCGAGCCGGGCCGGGTCGGTCATGTCAAGGTTGTGGCAATCCAGGATAAGGTTGCCGTTATCGGTGGTGAATTTTTCCCGCAGCACAGGGTGACCGCCCCGGCGCAGCAACTCGCGCCCCACATGGCCGCGCGCCATGGGAATGACTTCGACCGGCAGCGGGAATTTCCCCAGCACCGGCACCAGTTTGGACGCATCGCAAATGCAGACGAACTTCTGCGCCACGGCGGCGATGATCTTCTCGCGCGTGAGCGCTCCGCCGCCGCCCTTGATCATCTGCAGGTGCGCGGTGACCTCGTCCGCCCCGTCGACGTAAACCGGCAGCGCGTCCACCGAATTGAGCTCGAATACGCGGATGCCGTGCTTGCGCAGCCGCTCGGCACTCGCCTCCGACGCAGCGACCGCCCCTTCGATGCGTCCCTTGATCGCAGCGAGGGCATCGATGAAGAAATTCACCGTCGACCCGGAGCCCACGCCGACCACTGTGTCGTCTGCGACCTGCTTGAGGGCCTCGCGTGCGACCGCCTGCTTGAGCTCGTCCTGCGTCACTTCTTGCGCACCGGAGGCATGTCGGTGCAGACGCCCTCGTAGAGTTCGGCGGCCATGCCGACCGATTCGCCCAGGGTCGGATGGGGATGGATCGTCTTGCCGATATCGACCGCGTCGGCTCCCATCTCGATGGCAAGCGCAAGCTCGCTGATGAGGTCGCCCGCCCCCGTGCCCACGATGCCCGCACCGACGATCCGGTGCGTCTCGGCGTCGAACAGGAGCTTGGTAAACCCTTCGTCGCGGCCGTTGGCGATGGCACGGCCCGAGGCCGCCCACGGGAACTTGCTCACCCCGATCTTGACGCCCTGTTTGCGCGCGTCTTCTTCGGTAAGGCCCACCCACGCCACTTCCGGATCCGTATAGGCAACGCCGGGAATGACGCGCGCATCGAAATGCGACTTCTCCCCCGCCGCCGCCTCTGCGGCCACGTGCCCCTCGTGCACCGCCTTGTGCGCGAGCATCGGCTGCCCGGCGATGTCGCCGATGGCGAAGATGTGCCGGACGTTGGTGCGCATCTGGCTATCGACGCGAATGAAGCCGCGTTCGTCGACGGCCACGCCGGCCTTGTCTGCCCCGATCTTGTTGCCGTTGGGCGAGCGGCCCACCGACACCAGCACCAGATCGTAGGTTTGCGGCTCCTTGGGGGCCTTGTCGCCCTCGAACCACGTCTTGATCCCCGCGGAAGTCACCTCGACCTTGGTTGTCTTGGTTTTGAGCATGATGTTGTCGAAGCGCGCGGCGTTGAATTTCTGCCACACCGCAACCAGGTCCCGGTCCGGGCCGGCCATGAGGGAATCCATCATCTCGACCACATCCAGCCGCGCCCCGAGCGTCGAATACACCGTTCCCATCTCAAGGCCGATGATGCCGCCGCCGATCACCAGCATGCGCTTGGGCACGCTCTTCAAGTCCAGCGCGCCGGTGGAATCGACGATGCGCGGGTCCTCAGGCAGGAAGGGTAGCTTCGCGGCCTGCGAGCCCGCCGCGATGATCGCATTGGCAAAGCGCACCAGCTTGCGGCCATCCTTGGTCTCGACCGCCAGCACGTTCGCGTCGGCGAAGCTGCCGGTCCCCTCGAGGATGGTGACCTTGCGCAGCTTGGCCATGCCGGCCAGGCCGCCTGTGAGCTTGCCGACCACCTTGTCTTTCCACGCGCGCAGTTTCTTGAGGTCGATCGCGGGCTTGCCGAATGCAATGCCGTGCTCGGCCAGATGTGAGGCTTCGTCCATGACCGCCGCCACATGCAACAGCGCCTTGGAAGGGATGCACCCGACGTTGAGGCAGACGCCGCCCAGCGTCGGATAGCGTTCCACAAGGACCACTTTCTTGCCGAGGTCCGCCGCGCGGAACGCCGCCGAGTAACCGCCGGGGCCGGAACCGAGCACGACGACATCGCATTCGATATCGGCCTTGGCGCCGCTGGGTGCCGCTGGGGCGGGGGTAACAGCGGGTGGCCCACCCGGGACCGAATCTCGGTCCTCAGCCGACTTCGGGGCCTGCGCCGCACCTGGCGGGGCGGCACCGGGCTGTGCATCGCCTTTGGCAGTATTTTGGCTGGAGACTGGCGCCGGGCCTGGGGATTCGGCTGAAATTGTCAGTATTAAGGAGCCCTCGGCGACCTTGTCGCCCAGCTTGACTTTGACTTCTTCCACGACCCCGGCCGAGGGCGAAGGGATCTCCATCGTGGCCTTGTCGGACTCCACCGTAATGAGCGAAGTCTCCTTCTCGACCCGGTCGCCCGGCTTCACGAGGATCTCGATGACGCCGACTTCCTTGAAGTCGCCGATGTCCGGGACCTTGATCTCGATGTGATTTGCCATCTAGAGCAGCGACCGGCGGATGTCGGACAGCACCGAAACCAGGTAGGTGGTGAAGCGCGCGCCTGCTGCTCCATCAATCACGCGATGATCATACGAAAGCGAAAGTGGCAACACGAGGCGCGGGGCGAATTCCTTACCGGTCCACACCGGGCGCATCACCGAGCGCGAAACACCGAGGATGGCGACCTCCGGCGCATTGATGATGGGAGTGAACATCGTCCCGCCGATGCCGCCCAGGCTGGAGATCGAGAACGTACCGCCCTGCATGTCACCGGGCTTGAGCTTCTTGTCCTTGGCGAGCTTGGATACTTCGCCCAGCTCGCGCGCCAGGTCGAAGACTCCCTTGCGGTCGGCATCGCGGATCACCGGCACCACGAGGCCCTCGGGCGTGTCCACGGCCACGCCGATGTGGAAATATTTCTTGATGACGAGGTTCTCACCGGACTTGTCGAGCGACGCGTTGAACTCGGGGAACTGCCGTAGCGCGGTCACGCTTGCCTTGATGAGGAACGCAAGCATGGTGAGCTTGAATCCCTGCTTTTCGGTGTCCGCGGTGTTGGATTTGCGGAACGCCTCGAGGTCGGTAATGTCGGCCTCGTCGAACTGGGTGATGTGCGGGATCGAGATCCAGTTGCGGTGCAGGAATGCGCCGGAGATCTTCTTGATGCGCGAAAGCGGCTTGGTCTCGATGGGCCCGAACTTGGCGAAATCGACATTGGCGAGCTCGGGCAGGTTGAACGGCAGCGCGCCTGGGGCCCCCGACGCCGGTGCCGCAGCCTTTGCGCCCGACAGTACGCCTTTGACGAAACCCTGCACATCTTCGCGTGTGATGCGACTTTTCGGCCCCGACCCTTTGACCTTGCCCAGCTCGACGCCCAGCTCGCGTGCAAACGCCCGGATCGAAGGGCTGGCGTGCGGCTTCGACACCGTGACCTCCTGCGGCTCGACCGGGACCGGGTCGGGCTTGGCGAGCGAGGGAACTTCCGACTCCCTCGGCGCACGCTCGGGCTCTGCCGTTTTCTCTGCCGGTGCTTCAGCAGGCGCGGGCTTGGCGGGTGCGGGCTCTGCCGCAGGTGGCGGCGAAGCGGCCTTTTCGGGCGACTGGGCCGGCGGCGCTTCGCCGGTGGCTTCCTCGAGGATCAGGATGACCGAGCCTTCGGCCACCTTGTCACCGAGCTTGATCCTGAGTTCTTTCACCACCCCCGCGGAGGGCGACGGGATTTCCATCGTCGCCTTGTCCGACTCCACCGTGATGAGCGAGGTCTCCTTTTCCACCCGATCGCCGGGGGCGACGAGTACTTCGATGACGCCGACTTCCTTGAAGTCGCCGATGTCGGGAACCTTTACTTCGGTCGAACCGGCCATTTTCGGGCTCTGCCTTTTTTGTAGGGTGAGGCGATGCTCGCTACACGAGCGTGGGATCGGGCTTGGCGGGATCGATGCCGTACTTTGCGATCGCCTGCGCAACCGTCTTCGGCTTCATCTCGCCCTGGTCGACCAGCGCCCTCAAGGCCGCGATGGTGACCCAATAGCGGTTGACCTCGAAGAAATGGCGCAGCGATGCGCGCGTGTCGGAGCGACCGAAGCCGTCGGTGCCAAGGACCCGGTAAACCTTGTCCCTGGGCACGAAGGGGCGGATCTGCTCGGCGAATGTCTTCATGTAGTCGGTCGCCGCCACCACTGGGCCTGCGCGCTTCGCGAGGCACTGCTCGACATAGGATATGCGCGGTTTTTCCTCCGGATGCAGCAGGTTCCAGCGATCCGCCGACAAGCCTTCGCGCCGCAGTTCGGTGAAGCTCGGCGCGCTCCAGATGTCGGCCGCCACGCCCCAATCCTTCTCCAGCAGCGCGGCCGCTTCGATCACTTCGCGCAGGATCGTGCCCGACCCCATGAGCTGCACCCGGCTCTTGGACTTCGACTTGGCTTCCGACAGGGGATACATGCCTTTCAGGATGCCCTCCTCCACGCCCTTGGGCATGGCGGGGTGCTCGTAATTCTCGTTCATCAGGGTAATGTAGTAGTACACATCCTCCTGCTTCTCGACCATGCGCGTCAGGCCGTGCTGGATGATGACGGCCACTTCATAAGCGAACGTCGGGTCGTAAGAAACGCAGTTCGGGATCACGGACGAAAGGACGTGGCTGTGGCCGTCCTCGTGCTGCAGGCCCTCGCCGTTGAGGGTCGTGCGGCCCGCGGTTGCGCCCAGCAAGAACCCGCGTGCGCGCTGGTCGGCCGCCGCCCAGGCCAGGTCGCCGATGCGCTGCATGCCGAACATCGAATAGAAAATGTAGAACGGGAGCATGTTCACGCCGCTCGTCGAGTACGACGTCGCCGCAGCGATCCAGGAGCAGAAGGCACCGGCCTCGTTGATGCCCTCTTCCAGCACCTGCCCGGCCTTGTCCTCGCGGTAGTACATCACCTGGTCCTTGTCGACCGGCTCGTACTTCTGGCCTTCCTGCGAGAAGATCCCCAGCTGGCGGAACATTCCCTCCATGCCGAAGGTGCGCGCTTCGTCCGGGACGATAGGCACGACGTGCTTGCCGAGGTTCTTGTCACGCACCAGCGTCGTCAGGATGCGCACGAATGCCATGGTGGTGGAGATCTCGCGCCCCTCCGAGCTCTTGAGCTGCGCCTCGAAGGCTTCGAGCTTGGGCACGGGCAGGGTTTCGACGGCCTTGCGGCGGCGCTGCGGGAGAAACCCACCCAGCGCTGCGCGGCGCTCCAGCAGGTATTTCATCTCGGGCGAATCGGGCGCCGGCTTGTAGAACGGCAGTTCTTCGAGCTTGTCGTCCGGGATGGGGATGTTGAATCGGTCGCGCATCTGGCGGATGGAGCTGATGTCCATCTTCTTCTGCTGGTGCGTGGTGTTCTTGCCCTCGCCGATCTTGCCCATCCCGTAGCCCTTCACGGTCTTGGCGAGGATTACGGTGGGCTGGACTTTGTGCTTCACCGCTGCGGCATAGGCGGCATAGATCTTGTGCGGATCGTGCCCGCCGCGGTTCAGGCGCCAGATGTCGGCGTCGGTCATGCGCGACACCATCTCGAGCAGGCGTGGGTCCTTGCCAAAAAAGTGCTTCCTCACGAATGCGCCGTCATTGGCCTTGAAGTTCTGGTACTCGCCGTCGACGGTGTCCTGCATGACTTTCTTGAGGGCGCCGTCCTTGTCGCGGGCAAGCAGCGGGTCCCAGTAAGAACCCCAGATGAGCTTGATCACGTTCCAGCCGGCGCCGCGGAAATCGGCTTCCAGTTCCTGGATGATCTTGCCGTTGCCGCGAACCGGCCCGTCGAGGCGCTGCAGGTTGCAGTTCACGATAAACACGAGGTTGTCGAGCTTTTCGCGCACCGCCATGCCGATTGCGCCGAGGGATTCCGGCTCGTCCATCTCGCCATCGCCACAGAACACCCAGACCTTGCGGTTCTCGGTGTTGGCAAGACCCCTTGCATGCATGTACTTGAGGAAGCGCGCCTGGTAGATCGCCTGCAGCGGCCCGAGCCCCATGGAAACAGTGGGGAACTGCCAGAAATCCGGCATCAGCCAGGGATGGGGATAGGAGGTGATGCCCTTGCCGTCTACGTCGCGGCGGAAATTGAGCAGCTGTTCCTCGGTGAGGCGGCCTTCGAGATAGGCCCGCGCATAGATGCCAGGGGCGGAATGTCCCTGGAAGTAGATGAGGTCGCCGCCATGGTTTTCAGAGGGCGCATGCCAGAAGTGGTTGAAGCCGATCCCGAACAGCGTGCCCACCGAGGCGAAGCTGGCGATATGGCCGCCGAGGTCGCCATCCGTCTTGTTCGCCTTGGCCACCATGACCATGGCGTTCCAGCGCGCGTACGAGCGGATGCGCTCCTCGAGGGCGTGATCCCCGGGGGAACGCTCCTCCATGTGCGTGGGAATCGTATTGAGATAGGCCGTGTTGGCCGAGAAAGGCAGGTAGGCGCCTGACTGGCGCGCTGTATCGATCAGCTTCTGGAGCAGGTAATGCGCCCGCTCGGGCCCTTCGCGCTCAAGGACCGCTTCGAGGGCGTCCAGCCACTCCTTGGTTTCCTGCGAGTCCGCGTCATTGGCTGCGGGGAATTGGGGGACGGCAGACATGACTCCTCCAGTGTTGGCTCGAGCTGTCGAACGGAACGCCGACTGGATTTTTTGAATCCGAAGCGCGTGGAAGTTCCATCGAAGCTTAATACGTTCAAGTAACCCGCACAAACGCGCACGCCCTCGGCGGCGGAATGGTCCGCACCCCTTACCTTATGGGCGAATTTCATATTGTAAAATCGTATCTCATATTACGCAATATGGTCGGATGCTAAACTTCGGCCCTTTTTTCGTGCGACCCAACAGGCGAATGACTGCGCGGATCATCGATGGAAAGGCGCATGCAGCCGCCCTGCGCGCCGAACTGAAAATCACCGCCGACGCGCTGGCCGCGCGCGGCATCCGGCCTGGCCTCGCGGTCGTGATCGTGGGTGACGATCCTGCTTCGCGCACTTATGTCCGCAACAAGGTGCGCGCCTGCGAAGTAGCCGGCGTGCTGTCAGTCGAACGTGCGTTTCCGCACGACACGTCCGAGGCGACTTTGCTCGCGGCGATCGGCGCGCTGAATGCCGATCCGGTGATCGACGGCATTCTCGTCCAGTTGCCATTGCCGGACCACCTCGATGCGTCGCGCGTTTTGGCGGCGGTTTCGCCGCACAAGGATGTCGACGGGTTCCATGTCCAGAGCGCCGGTGCGCTGTTGACCGGGAGGCCGGGTTTCGTGCCCTGCACGCCGGCAGGCATCGTCTACCTGCTTGAAAAAGAGGCGATCCCGGTCGCTGGGCGCCATGCCGTCGTGCTGGGTCGCAGCAACATTGTCGGCAAGCCCATGGCACTGCTCCTCTTGCAAAAGGATGCGACGGTCACCATCTGCCATTCGAAGACACCCGATCTTGCCGCCCAGGCCCGCAGCGCGGACATCCTTATCGCCGCAGTCGGGCGATTGAATCTTGTCGACGCCGCGATGGTCAAACCCGGTGCCTGCGTCATCGACGTGGGGACCAACCGAACGGCCGACGGGAAATTGCGCGGCGATGTCGATTTCGACTCCGTCTCGCGGGTTGCCGGCAGCATTACGCCGGTTCCCGGGGGAGTCGGGCCCATGACGGTTGCCATGCTCGTTGCCAACACGCTGCGGGCGGCAGCCCAGCGAAAACAGGACTGAGATGAAACCGAACGCCCTGAATCCCCTGCTCGATTTTTCCGGCCTGCCGCGGTTCGCGGATATAACGCCCGATCACGTCGCCCCTGCTATCGACCAGCTGCTCGCCGAATCGCGCGACGTCGTGAATTCGATCTCGGTGCCCGGCGTACCGGCCACTTGGGAAGCCTTCGTTCAACCGCTGGAGGATTCCGCCGAAAAACTTTCGCGCTCGTGGGGGCAGGTGGAACACCTGCACGCCGTCATGGACAGCCCGGAGTTGCGTGCTGCCTACAACGCCAGCCTGCCGAAAATCACGCAGTTCTGGACCGAACTGGGGCAGAACCTGGCGCTGTTCGAAAAGTACCGCGCCCTGAAAGCTTCACCGGAGTTCGAGCAGCTCATTCCTGCGCGCAAGCGTCTCATCGACAACGCCTTGCGCGATTTCCGTCTCGGGGGCGCCGAACTTCCGGCGCATCTCAAGCCACGGTACGCGGCGATCCAGGACGAGCAGGCCGCGCTGGCGGCAAAGTTCTCCGAGAATGTGCTGGACGCCACCAACGCCTATGCCTGCGCCGTCGAGGATGACAAGCGGCTCGCAGGGCTGCCCGACGATGCGATCCAGGCGGCGCGCGAAGCGGCCGAAAAAGAGGGTCGCCCGGGCTGGAAGTTCACTTTGCACATGCCTTCGTACCTGCCGGTACTGCAGTACGCCGATGACCGCGAACTGCGCGAGACCCTGTACAAGGCCAACGCGACACGGGCGTCCGAGTTCGGAAAACCCGATTGGGACAACACCCAACTCATTGCCCGGATCCTCAGGTTGCGCAGGGAAGAGGCCGTCATGCTGGGCTACGCCAACTTTGCGGAAGTTTCGCTGGTGCCGAAAATGGCGCGCGATCCCGGCGAAGTGCTGGAGTTCCTCCGTGACCTCGCACGGCGTGCGCGGCCTTTTGCCGAGCGCGACCTGGGGGAAATGAAAACTTTCGCGCTCGACAGTCTCTGCCTTCCCTCGCTCGAAGCGTGGGACATGACGTACGTCTCGGAAAAGCTGCGGGCGCAGCGGTACGCGTTTTCCGACCAGGAGGTGAAGGAATATTTCCCCGAAACACAGGTCGTCCCCGGCATGTTCAAGCTGGTCGAGACCCTGTACGGGATCCACATCCGCGAATCATCGGCACCGGTCTGGCAGGAGGATGTGCGCTTTTTCGATATTCGCGATACGTCGGGCGGGCTGGTGGGACAGTTCTACCTCGACCTCTATGCGCGCGAAACCAAGCGCGGCGGGGCATGGATGGACGGCGCAATCACGCGCCGTCGCGGCGTCACCGGCATCCAGACGCCGGTGGCGTACCTGAATTGCAATTTCGCGCGTCCGGTCGGCGACAAGCCGGCGCTGTTCACCCATGACGATGTCATCACCCTGTTCCATGAGTTCGGCCATGGACTGCATCACCTGCTCACGCGTATCGAGGACCTCGCCGTCTCCGGGATCAACGGCGTGGAATGGGACGCAGTCGAACTGCCGAGCCAGTTCATGGAGAATTTCTGCTGGGAGTGGGACGTGCTGGAGCACATGACGCGCCACGTCGATACCGGTGCGCCGCTCCCGCGCGAATTGTTCGACAAAATGCTCGCTGCCAAGAATTTCCAAGCCGGGCTGGGAATGCTCCGCCAGGTCGAGTTTTCCGTATTCGACATGCTGCTGCACTTCGATTTCGATCCCGACGCCGGACGCACTGCGCTCGACGTGCTCGCCGAGGTCAGGAAGGAAATCGCCGTCATCACACCTCCCGACTACCACCGGTTTCCGAATAATTTCTCGCACGTGTTCGCAGGCGGGTATGCGGCCGGGTACTACAGCTACAAATGGGCGGAGGTGCTGTCCGCAGACGCCTTCAGCGCGTTCGAGGAAATGCGCGCCACGCGCAGCGTCCTCGACGTGGCGACCGGCGCGCGTTTCCTCTCCGAGGTGCTCGCCGTAGGCGGCAGCAGGTCGGCGGCCGAATCGTTCCGCGCCTTCCGCGGGCGCGACCCCGAGGTCGATGCCCTGCTAAGGCACAATGGCATGATTCCCGCGTGAATTGCAGGGGCATTTAGTTCTACCCCGGCAGGACGCGGCCCTCGACTCGATCCCTCTACCGCCATGTCGGGAGAAAAAATGAAGCTGGCGACCTGGAACGTCAACTCCCTCAAGATTCGCCTGCCTCACCTGCTCGACTGGCTAGCTTCCGCGAAGCCCGACATCGTGTGTCTCCAGGAGCTCAAGCTGGAGGACGACAAGTTTCCCCGCGATGCACTCACTGCCGCCGGCTACGCGTCGGCATGCTTCGGGCAAAAGACCTATAACGGCGTTGCCATCCTGTCACGATCACCCTTGACCGACATCCAGGTAGGCATCCCGGGGTTTGTCCATGAGCACAAACGCGTCATCTCAGCCACCGTAGACGGCGTTCGGGTCGTCTGCCTGTACGCTCCCAACGGCCAGGCCGTCGGCTCCGAGAAGTACGAATACAAGCTGCGATGGTATCTGGCACTGCGTGAGTGGCTGAAGGACGAACTTGCCCGCCACTCCCAGCTGGCCGTACTGGGGGATCTCAACATCGCCCCCGAAGACCGGGACGTGCACGACCCCAAGGTCTGGGAAGGCCAGACCCATGTGTCTGAACCGGAACGGGCCGCGTTCCGCTCGATCCTCGACCTCGGGCTGCAGGATTCCTTCCGCCTGTTCGAGCAGGCGGAGAAAACCTTCTCGTGGTGGGATTACAGGATGCTGGCGTTTCGCCGCAACGCTGGCCTGCGTATCGATTTCATCCTGTTGAGCGCAGCCCTGGCATTACGCTGCACCGGCTGCACGATCGACAAGGCACCACGCAAGCTCGAGCGGCCCAGCGACCACACGCCAGTGGTGGTTGAACTCGGTTGACGCAGTTTTCCCGCATGAAACTCAGTCGATCGCCTCGTACGCCGGCAAGGTGAGGAACTCCACATACTCACCGGTGGTGAGCTTGGCGAACAGTTCAGCGCCTTCCTCGTACTTTCCCGCCTCCCAGGCGACTTCACCCAGGTAATCCCTGACCTTCGGCAGCTCTTCGGCGAGCAGTTCGCGAAACAGTTCGGAAGTCACTTTGCGGCCATCGTCGAGCCGACCTTTTTCGCTACGGATCCACTGCCAGATCTGGGAGCGGGAAATCTCCGCGGTGGCCGCATCTTCCATAAGGTTGAATACCGGCACGCAGCCATTGCCGGCGAGCCACGCTCCCAGGTATTGGATGCCCACGGAGATGTTGTTGCGCAGTCCGGCCTCGGTAATCGGGGCTTCCGGCTTGAAGTCGAGCAGGTCCTTGGCGCGGAAATTGACGTCGGGCCGCTGCCTGTCGTACTGGTTGGGGCGCGGCATGTGGAGGTCGAAGACTTCCTTGGCAATCGGCACGAGCGCCGGGTGGGCGACCCAGGTGCCGTCGCACCCATCGGTCACTTCGCGCAGCTTGTCCTGGCGCACCTTCTCCAGCGCAGCGTCGTTGGCTACGGGATCGTTCTTGATCGGGATCTGGGCGGCCATGCCGCCCATCGCCGGCGCGCCGCGCTTGTGGCAGGTCTTGACCAGGGTCAGCGCATAGGCGCGCATGAATGGCGACGTCATGGTGACCTGCGACCGGTCGGCCAGGCAGAAATCGTCGTTCGAGCGGAATTTCTTGATGCACGAAAAAATGTAATCCCATCGCCCGATATTGAGCCCGGCGGAATGGTCCTTGAGCTCCCACAGGATCTCGTCCATCTCGAACGCGGCGACCACCGTCTCGATCAGCACCGTCGCGCGAATCGTGCCGTGCGCGATGCCCAACGCTGCCTGTGCCTTGGTAAAGACGTCGTTCCACAGCCTGGCCTCAAGATGGGACTCCATTTTGGGCAGGTAGTAGTAGGGTCCGCTGGCGCGCGCGAGCAATTCCTTGGCGTTATGGAAGAACAGGAGGGCGAAATCGAACATCCCGCCCGAAACTGGCGTGCCGTCCACCGTCACGTGCTTTTCGTCGAGGTGCCACCCGCGCGGCCGCGGCACAAGGACCGCAGGCTTATCGATGAGCTTGTACTGCTTGCCGCCTTGGTCGAGCGAGATCGTCCGGCGCACCGCATCGCGGATGTTGATCTGGCCGTCGATCATGTTGAACCACGTCGGGCAATTGGCGTCTTCGAAATCGGCCATGAAGGTCGATGCGCCGCAATTGAGCGCATTGATCACCATTTTTCGATCCGTCGGGCCGGTGATTTCGACCCGCCGGTCGAGCATGTCGGGGGGTTGCGGAGCAATTGTCCACTCGTCTTCGCGAATAGCTCTCGTTTCCGTCAGAAAATCCGGCAACCCACCTGCATCGAATTCTTTTTGCCTTGCAGCACGCCGGGCGAGCAACTCGAGGCGGCGCGGGTTGAATTCGCGATGCAGCATTGCCACCAGATCGAGGGCGGCGGGGGTCAGTATCTGAGCGAAATCAGGGCTGATGGGCGCGCTGATTGCGACGCCGACGGGCAGGGGAATGGGCATGGACGATCCTTTATTGCTTTGCACAAAAGGAGTCGGATTGTACCTCGCGATTCCGCATGGTGAAATCGGCGAACAGCCCCCTAGGCGGCGTCTTTATCGTCGATGCCGAGTTCCTGGATCTTGCGAGTAATGGTGTTTCGCCCCATGCCCAGCAATCCGGCCGCCTCGATGCGGCGCCCTCCGGTGCGAGCCAAAGCTTTGACTATCAAAGATTTTTCGAACTGCCGCCCGAGCATGTCGAGGATCCCGCTTTCGCCTTGGCCCAAGCGCCGTTCGACCTCGAGTTCGAGCGCTGCAATCCAGTCCGAACTGCCGCCCCCGGCGGGTTGCTCACGGAAATCGGCCGGCAGATCGCCCACATCGACGACCTGGCCCGGCGCCATGACGGTAAGCCAATGGCAAAGGTTTTCGAGCTGCCGCACATTGCCCGGGAAATCGAGCCGGGCGATGTGCTCGATCGCCTCTTCGGACATGCGCTTGGGCTCCACGCTGAGTTGCGCGGCGCTATGGGTGAGGAAATGGCGGGTGAGCAAGGGGATGTCCTCCCGCCGTTCGCGCATCGCGGGAAGGCGGATGCGTATCACGTTGAGGCGGTGGTAGAGATCTTCGCGAAAGCTGCCCTCCTTCACGCGCGCATCTAAATTCTGGTGAGTCGCCGCGATGACGCGGACATTGGTGCGGATCTGCTGGTGGCCGCCGACGCGATAAAAGCTCCCGTCGGACAGGACTCGCAGCAGGCGAGTCTGCAGGTCGGCTGGCATGTCGCCTATTTCGTCGAGGAACAGGGTGCCGCCTTCGGCCTGTTCGAATCGCCCGCGGCGCTGTGTCTGCGCACCGGTAAACGAGCCGCGCTCATGCCCGAAGAGCTCGGATTCGAGCAAGTCCTTCGGCATCGCCGCGGTATTGATCGCAATGAAGGGCTTTGCGGCGCGTGCACTGTGGCGGTGCAGCGCGCGCGCCACGAGCTCCTTGCCCGACCCGGATTCGCCCGTGATAAGGACTGTTGCCGTGGACTGTGACAACCGCCCGATGGCCCGGAAGACTTCCTGCATGGCAGGCGCCTGGCCCAGGATTTCCGGTGCCTCCGCCACCGGCTCGACCGCCGTCGCTTCGCGCTGGCTTTCGTCGAGCGCCCGCCGGATCAGGTCGACGGCCTGGTCGACGTCGAACGGCTTGGGAAGGTACTCATAGGCGCCCCCCTGGAAAGCAGCGACCGCCGACTCCAGATCCGAATAAGCCGTCATCACGATGACCGGAACCGAGGGGTGCCGCCCCTTGACGGTTTGCAGCAGCTTCAGGCCCGACGGCCCGGGCATGCGGATGTCCGAAACCAGAACCTGTGGGGGGCCGTTGCTCAGCGCATCCAGCGCATCGGAAGCCGAGGGGAAGGACTCGAATGCGATGCCTTCGCGCGCGAGTGCCTTTTCGAACACCCAGCGAATTGAGCGGTCATCATCGACGATCCAGACGGGTTTCATCAGTATCCAGGCAAAAGCCGCGCGCCGGCATCAAGCCAACGGCAGCAAGATAGTAAACACGGTTCGGCCGGCACGGCTGTCGCACTCGATCATCCCCTTGTGATACTGGATGAAAGTATGCGCCAGCGACAAGCCAAGACCGCTTCCCCCTTCCCGCCCGGATACGAGGGGGTTGAATATCTTGTCTCGAATATCTTCTGCCACACCCGGGCCGTCGTCGATTACTTGCAATTCTAGTGCCAGCTTGTGGCGCTGCCGGACGATGGTCACCTGACGGGCAATTCGGGTGCGGAACTCGATCGTCCCACCAGCCGGCCCGCCTGCGCCCTGCGAATGCGCAAGGGCCGGCCGTAGTGCCTGGGCCGCGTTGCGCGCAATGTTGAGGATGGCCTGGATGAGCTGCTCCTTGTCGCCGATGAGCTCGGGCACGCTGATATCGTAGTTACGCTGAATCGCTATGCCGTCGGAGAACTCGGCGAGCACCAGGCTCCTGACCCGTTCGAGGATTTCGTGCACGTTGAGGGGAGCGAGGCGAGGTGTGCGATGAGGAGTCAGCAACCGGTCCACAAGCGACTGCAGCCGGTCGGCCTCCTTGATGATTACCTGGGTGTATTCGCGCAGTTCCGCCTTGTCGAGCTCACGCTCAAGCAGCTGGGCGGATCCGCGCAGCCCCCCCAGCGGATTCTTGATCTCGTGGGCGAGATTGCGTATGAGCTCGCG
>JBBQCV010000003.1:0-52670 GCA_038319115.1 Burkholderiales bacterium
CGCTGCTATCATCGCGCCCGCCATGCGCCCGAGCGAATCCCTTTTCTTCGACATCCGCGGCCTGCGCTATCACGTCAGGCGATGGGCGGGCGATGGCGTGGGCGAACCAGCGCGCCGCATGGTGCTGCTGCACGGCTGGATGGACGTCTCGGCCTCGTTCCAGTTCCTCGTCGATGCGCTCGATCCGGCGTGGGAGGTGTATGCCCCGGACTGGCGTGGCTACGGCCTGACCGACTGGGTCAACGCCGACGCGTACTGGTTCCAGGATTACGTCGCCGACCTCGACCATGTGCTCGAGCGCATCCAGCCCGGGTCTCCCGTCAACCTCGTCGGACACAGCCTGGGCGGCAACGTTGCCTCGGTGTACGCGGGGACCCGCCCGGAGCGCATTGCCCGGTTCGTCAACCTCGAAGGCTTCGGCATGGCGCGCACCAGCCCCGAGCAGGCGCCCAAGCGGCTCGCGCGATGGCTCGACGAGCTGCGTGAGCCGCCGACGCTGCGTCCTTACGACGGCTACGCTGCGCTGGCTGACCGGATGCAGAAAAGCAACCCGCGCCTGTTGCGCGAGCGAGCCGAGTTCCTGGCCCACCACTGGGGGAAGGAGGGCCCGGACGGTTCGGTCCAGCTGCGCAGCGACCCGGCCCACAAGATCGTCAATGCGACGCTGTCGCGCCTCGAGGAAATGCTCGCTTTCTGGCAGCACGTCACCGCCCCGGTGCTGTGGGTGGACGCGGCGCAATCCAAGACGCTCAAGCAGATCGGCATCGATTCCGAGGATTACGCGCATCGCCGCGCGGCCTTCAGGAATTTGCGCTACGAAACCGTGCAGGACGCGGGCCACATGCTGCACCACGACCAGCCCGAGGCGGTGGCCCGGCTGATCGAAGTGTTCCTTGCGTCGCCGGCCGCTACACAAGGGGCGGAGTGATGGGCGCCGCGCGCAGGGATTTCGACCTGCACTGCCATTCGTCGGTTTCCGATGGGGCCATGCGGCCCGCGGCGGTGGTCGCGCGTGCCGCCGCGCAAGGCGTAAACGTGCTCGCGCTGACCGATCACGACGAAATCGGCGGGCTCGACGAAGCGCGCCAGGCGGCGCGCACGGCAGGCATCGAATTCATCAATGGCGTCGAAGTGTCGGTCACGTGGCGCGGCACCACCGTGCACATCGTCGGCCTGCGCATCGATCCGGCGCACCCGGCCATGATCTGCGGCTTGGAGTCCGTGCGCAGCGGCCGGATCGGTCGCGCGCAGCGCATCGGCGAGGAACTGGCCCGCGCGGGAATCAAGGGCGCGTTCGAAGGCGCGCTCAAGTTCGCCGCCAACCGCAGCCTCGTCGGGCGCACGCATTTCGCGCGCTTCCTGGCCGAGATCGGCGTGGTTCCCGATTCCAAGTCCGCCTTCAAGCGATTCCTTGTGCCCGGCAAGCCGGGCTACGTCGCGCACGAGTGGACCGACATCGTCACTGCGGTGGGCTGGATCCGCGCCTCGGGCGGCCGTGCGGTGCTCGCGCATCCCGGCCGCTACTCGTTGTCGGCCGGCGCGCTGGCCGACCTCCTGACGGAGTTCCGCGCGGCGGGCGGTGAGGCGATCGAGGTCGTCACGGGCAGCCATTCTCCCGACCAGTACGCAATGTTCGCGGCCATCGCCGCAGACCAGGGCCTCCTCGCCTCGCGTGGCTCGGACTTCCACGGCCCGGGCGAAGGGAACGCCGATTTCGGCACCCTGCCGGCGCTCGACGCGCGGCTGACCCCCGTGTGGCACGATTGGCCGGTGTGAGGCATGGCGCAGTTTTTCAGCGTCCACCCGACGCATCCCCAACCGCGCTTGCTGCGCCAGGCCGCCGAGATCGTGCGCAAGGGCGGCCTCATCGCGTACCCGACCGATTCCTGCTACGCGATCGGATGCCACATCGGCGACAAGGATGCGATGGACCGCCTGCGCGGCGTGCGCGGGCTGGACGACAAGCGCCACCTGACCCTGATGTGCCGCGACCTGTCGGACATCGCCACGTACGCGATGGTCGACAACGTGCAGTACCGGTTGCTCAAGGCGGCCACGCCGGGGAGTTATACGTTCATCCTTCGCGCCACGCGCGAAGTGCCGCGGCGCCTCATGCACCCGCGCCGCAAGTCGATCGGCGTGCGCGTGCCGCAGCACCCGGTGGCCCATGCGCTGCTGGCCGAACTCGGCGAGCCCATGCTCTCGGCCACGCTGCAGTTGCCCGGCGATGCCACGCCGCTGTCCGAAGGCAGCGAGATCCGCGAACGGTTGGAGCATGAACTCGACCTGATCCTCGACGCCGGCCACTGCGGCATCGTGCCGAGCACTGTCCTCGACCTGACCGGCGAGGCGCCCGTGGTTTTGCGCCAGGGAAGCGGGCCGGTCGAGATCCTCGGCCTGGAGCCGGTGGGCTAAGTTCCCGCCCCGCCGTCGGCTCGCTGCGGCCGGGCCGGGGCAACCGGGCCGATCTGTTAAAATCGCGCGCTTAAGTTCGTCCCACGGCGATGGAATTCAATCAACTCATACAGACCATTGCCATCTACGCGCTGCCGGTGCTGTTGGCGATCACGCTGCACGAGGCCGCGCATGGCTACGTTGCCCGCCATTTCGGTGACATGACGGCATTTGCGCAAGGGCGGGTAAGCCTGAACCCGATGCGTCACCTCGACCTGGTGGGCACGCTGCTGGTCCCGCTGGCGATGCTGCTGCTCTCAGGCGGCCGGTTCCTGTTCGGCTGGGCCAAGCCCGTGCCGGTCAACTACTCGGCACTGCGCAAGCCCAGGCAGCACATGGCGCTCGTAGCCGCGGCCGGGCCGGCGGCCAACCTGGCGATGGCGATGGGCTGGGCGCTGATGCTCAAGACCGGCCTGGTGCTGCCCGAAACCAGCTATTTCGAGCCGTTGGTGCGAATGTGTGAGGCGGGGGTGCGCGTGAACCTCATTTTCATGTTCCTCAACCTGCTGCCCATCCTGCCGCTCGATGGCGGGCGCATCCTCGCCAGCCTGCTGCCCAACCGCATGTCCTGGCAGTACGCGAAACTCGAGCCGTGGGGATTGCCCCTGCTCCTCGTGCTGGTGGTCACCAACATGCTCGACGCCGTGCTGGCGCCGCTGCTGATGTTTTCCGAATCGCTGATCCACGCGTTCGTATTCCTTTAGAGTCCCGAGCCCATGTACGAACCACGAGTCCTGTCCGGCATGCGCCCCACCGGTGCGCTGCACCTGGGGCACTACCACGGCGTGTTGAAGAACTGGGTGCGGCTGCAGGCGGAATACCCGTGCCTGTTCTTTGTCGCCGACTGGCATGCGCTCACCACCAACTACGACGAAACGGCCGCGATCGAGCAGAACACCTGGGATATGGTGGTCGACTGGCTGGCCGCCGGGGTCGACCCGGCGCAGGCGACGCTCTTCATCCAGTCGCGGGTACCTGAGCATGCAGAGCTGCACCTGCTGCTGTCGATGATCACGCCGCTGGGCTGGCTCGAGCGCGTGCCGACCTACAAGGACCAGCAGGAAAAGCTCTCCAACAAGGACCTGTCGACCTACGGCTTCCTCGGCTACCCGCTGCTGCAGTCGGCCGACATCCTCATCTACCGGGCCAACATGGTGCCGGTGGGCGAAGACCAGGTGCCTCACGTTGAATTCACGCGTGAAGTCGCGCGGCGCTTCAACCACCTGTACGGGCGCGAGCCCGGCTTCGAGGACAAGGCCAAGGCGGCGGTGAAGAAAATGGGCAGCAAGAAGGCGCGCCTTTTCAACGAATTGCGCACGCGCTACCTGGAGCAGGGCAACGACGAAGCGTTGGGCTCGGCGCGTGCGCTACTCGACGAGACGCAGAACCTGCAGCGCGGCGACCGCGAGCGCCTGTTCGGCTGGCTGGAGGGCAGCGGGCGCAAGATACTTGTCGAGCCCGATGCGCTGCTGACCGAGTCCTCGCGCCTGCCGGGCCTGGACGGGCAGAAAATGTCCAAGTCCTACGCCAACGACATCTCGCTGCGCGAAGAGGCCGCCTCGGTGACCAAAAAGATCCGCACCATGCCCACCGACCCGGCGCGCGTGAAGCGCACCGACCCGGGCAATCCCGATGTCTGCCCGGTGTGGCAGTTCCACCTGGTTTACTCCGACGATGCACGCAGGGAGTGGGTGCGCAAAGGCTGCACCACGGCCGGGATCGGCTGCCTCGATTGCAAGCAGCCGGTGATCGACGCCGTGCTGGCCGAGCAGGCACCGATGCGTGAGCGCGCCCAGACCTATCTCGACGACCCGACGCTGGTGAGGAACATCATCGCCGACGGCTGCGAAAGGGCCCGTCGCCTGGCCACCGAAACGATGCGCGACGTACGCGAGTCGATGGGGCTGGCGGCGTCCTGAGATGAGCGACGCCTCCCCCCAGGCAGCGATTGCGCTGGAGGATCCCGACGCCGAGGTGGCGCCGCGTGGCGCCAGGATCTACGGCGAGCGGATCATCCAGCTGCCGCTCGACCTGTACATCCCGCCCGATGCGCTCGAGGTGTTCCTCGACGCGTTCGAGGGACCCCTCGACCTGCTTCTGTACCTGATCCGCAAGCAGAACCTCGACGTGCTGGACGTCGCCATGGCGCCGCTCACGCGCCAGTACCTCGAGTACGTGGATGCCGCCCGCGCCAAGAACCTCGAGCTGGCGGCCGATTACCTCGTGATGGCCGCGATGCTGATCGAGATCAAGTCGCGCATGCTGCTGCCGCGCCCGCCGTCGGCCGCCGGGGAGGAAGAGGATCCGCGAGCCGAGCTGGTGCGGCGTTTGCTCGAATACGAGCAGATGAAAAAGGCCGCGAGGAAGCTCGACGAAATGCCGCAGGTCGGGCGCGACGTGCTGGCGGTGTCGGTGTGGATCGAGAAGGCGGTGGTCGATCGCCTGCCCGACGTGAACCCCCAGGATCTGGCCGATGCGTGGCGCTCGCTCCTGCACCGGGCGCGGCTCTCCGCCCACCACCATGTCACCAAGGAGGAGCTGTCGGTGCGCGAGTACATGACGATCATCCTGCGCAAGCTGAACGAATCCGGCCTGCGCGAGTTCAGGGAACTGTTCGACCCGGCGCGCGGCGCGCCCATCCTGGTGGTCACGTTCATCGCGCTGCTCGAGCTGGTGCGCGAGTCGCTGGTGGAGATCACCCAGTCGGAATGTTTCGCCCCGATTTACGTAAAATTGGCCCATGCTCAATCCCACTGAAGCCAAACGCATCATCGAAGCCGGGTTGCTCGCTTCGCAGGAGCCCGTGCCGCTCACCGGCATCCGGCGGCTGTTCGACGAGGAAATCGGCGCCGACACGCTGCGGCGCCTGCTCGGCGAGCTGCGCGAAGAGTGGTCGGGCCGCGCCGTCGAACTCGTGAACCTTGCCACCGGCTGGCGGTTCCAGACGCGGCCGGAGTTCCAGAAATTCGTCGATCGCATCGTGCCGGAGAAGGCACCGCGTTATTCGCGGGCAGTAATGGAAACCCTCGCGATCATCGCGTACCGCCAGCCGGTTACGCGCGGTGACATCGAAGACATCCGTGGCGTCGCGGTATCGGCGCAGATCGTGCAATCGCTTGAAAACCGCGGCTGGATCGACGTCGTCGGCCATCGTGAAGCGCCGGGTCGCCCGGCGCTTTATGCCACCACCAAGTCCTTCCTCGACGATCTGGGCCTGCGTTCGCTGCAGGAACTGCCGCCGCTGGAGGAAGTCGCGAGGACCTTGCCCCTTGAGTCAACGACCCCCGCAGAAACCGCCGTCGAAACCCAGCCGGCGCCCGAGCAACCCGACGACGAAGGCGCGCCCGAACTCGCCGCTGCGCCCGCCGAGGCGGACGCAGCCGGCGCATAGGAAACGCCCGGAGGCGGACGAGGGCGCAGGCCCTTCCCGCACGCAGACTGCCGTCCATCGCCGGGCTGCCGCCGCCGCGCTGGCCGAGCCGGTCCGGCTGCAGAAGCTGATGGCGCAGGCGGGCTTCGGCTCGCGCCGCGAGATCGAGGACTGGATCACCGGGGGCCGCCTCACCCTGAACGGGCGGCTCGCACAGTTGGGCAACCGAGCCACGCCGCGCGACCGCATCGAGCTCGACGGCAAGGCGCTGGTGTTCGAGCGCCCGCCGGAGGAAACCCGTGTGCTGATGTATCACAAGCCCGAGGGCGAACTCGTTTCGCGCCATGACCCGGAAGGGCGGCCGACGGTGTTTACGCGCCTGCCGCAGATCAAGGGAGCCAAGTGGATGTCGATCGGCCGGCTGGACTTCAACACCAGCGGCCTTTTGCTGTTCACAAGCTCCGGCGAACTGGCCAACGGCATGATGCACCCGCGCTTTGGCATCGAGCGCGAATACGCAGTGCGCATCCTGGGCGGCCTGAACAACGAGGAGATGGACCGCCTGCGCAGCGGCATTCGGCTCGACGACGGGCTGGCCGCCTTCGGCAAGGTCACCTCCGCGGGCGGGGAGGGCGCCAACCGCTGGTACCGGGTCAGCCTCAAGGAGGGACGCAACCGGGAAGTCCGCCGCCTGGTCGAGGCCCTCGGCAAGCAGGTGACGCGCCTGATGCGCCTGCGCTACGGCACGGTGGCGCTGCCGGAAGATCTGCGCGCCGGGGAGTGGCGCGAACTCGCACCGGAAGGGGTTGCGGCGCTGCTGGCCAGCCTGCCGGCCGGAAAGGGCGCCGGGGAGAGTTCCTGAACCCTCCCCGGCGTTGTTTAGCGACCCAAAATACGTTATACTTCCAATGATTTATTGATCGAGTCGGCGGATCGACTGGAAATGGGCTTTTTGGCCCATTTTTTATTTCCGTCGCCCGAATGCCGACTCGAAATGCGACTGGAAACGGATTGGGAACGCTCGATGGGGCCTTTGGCAAACAGGGTGGAGCCTACCCTCGCGGGACTGGGCTACGAACTGGTGGACGCGCAGGCGGCCAACCACGGGCGGTTTTTGCGCATATTCATCGATAAGCCGGGTGGGATCACTGTCGACGATTGTGCCGACGTGAGCCGGCATCTGGCGCGGGTGCTGGCGGTGGAGGGCGTGGACTACGACCGGCTGGAAGTTTCGTCGCCGGGGCTCGATCGGCCGTTGCGCAAGGCCGAGGACTTTGCCCGGTTTGCCGGGCAGATGGCCGATGTAAGGATGTCGCAGGCGCGGCCCGATGGCCGCAAGCGCTTCATCGGCGTGCTGCAGGGCGTCGACGGGGCGGTGGTAACGATGGAAGTGGATGGCGCCAGGGTTGCGCTTGAACTCGATGGTGTGGATCGGGCAAAGCTCGTTCCGGACCTGTAAGCAATGGTGGGAGTGGGAAGATGAGCCGGGAAATTCTGCTTTTGGTGGACGCGCTGGCGCGCGAAAAGAACGTCAACCGCGACACGGTGTTCGCCGCGCTCGAGATGGCTATTGCCTCGGCGACGAAAAAGCGCTTTACGCAAGACGTCGACATACGGGTTGCCATCGATCGCAACACCGGGGCGCACGAGGCCTTCCGGCGCTGGCACGTGGTGCCGGACGACACGGCCGAGTACAACACGGCGCAGATGACTTCGCTCGAGGAGGCGCAGGAAAAGAAGCCCGACGCGCTGATGGACGAGTACATCGAGGAGCGCGTCGAGGACGTGCCGTTCGGGCGCATCGGCGCGCAGACCGCCAAGCAGGTGATCCTGCAGCGCATCCGCGACGCCGAGCGCGAGCAGATCCTCAACGATTTTCTGTCGCGCGGTGACGAACTCGTTACGGGGACGGTGAAGCGCATGGAGCGCGGCAGCGCGATTGTCGAATCCGGCCGCATGGAAGCCCTGTTGCCGCGCGAGCACATGATCCCGAAGGAGAACCTGCGCGTTGGCGACCGCGTGCGCGCCTGGGTCATGAAGATCGACCGTTCGGCCCGGGGCCCGCAGCTCATCCTGTCGCGCACCGCGCCTGAATTCATCATGAAGCTGTTCGAGCTCGAGGTGCCCGAGATCGAGGAAGGCCTGCTCGAGATCAAGTCCGCCGCCCGCGACGCGGGCGTGCGCGCCAAGATCGGCGTGCATACGAATGACCGGCGCATCGACCCGATCGGCACGTGCGTTGGCATGCGCGGTTCGCGCGTGCAGGCCGTCACCCAGGAGTTGGCCGGCGAGCGCGTCGACATCGTCCTGTGGTCGGCAGACCCGGCGCAGTTCGTGATCGGCGCCCTCGCGCCGGCCGAAGTGAGCTCCATCGTCGTGGACGAGGAAAAGCACAGCATGGACGTCGTGGTCGACGAGGAAAACCTCGCCATCGCGATCGGCCGCAGCGGGCAGAACGTGCGCCTCGCCTCCGAGCTCACCGGCTGGACGCTGAACCTCATGACCCAGGAAGAGTCCGAGAAAAAGCAGCAGGAAGAGGGCCGCAGCATCAAGGACCTGTTCATGGAGAAGATCGACGTCGACGAGGAGGTCGCCGACATCCTGATCCAGGAGGGCTTCTCGACACTTGAGGAAATTGCCTACGTGCCGATCACGGAAATGATGGAAATCGAAGCATTCGATGAAGACACGGTGAACGAACTGCGCAGCCGTGCGCGCAACGCGCTGCTCGTGCAGGCGATCGCCAGCGAAGAGAAGGTCGAGGGCGTGGACCAGAACCTGCTACAGCTCGAAGGCATGGATACCGCGCTTGCGGCCAAGCTGGCCGAAGGCGGGATCAAGACGCGCGACGACCTCGCCGACCTGGCCGTGGACGAGCTCTCCGAACTCACCGGTGTCGAGGACGAGCGCGCCAAGAGCCTCATCATGGCGGCCCGGGCGCACTGGTTCGCCGACGAACCCGAGGCGCAGCCCGCTGCCGCCGGGAAGGAGGCGTCCTGAGCATGGCACATACCAGCGTCGCCCAATTCGCAACCGAGCTCAAGGTCCAGCCTTCGGTCCTGCTCGAGCAGCTCAAGGCTGCCGGCGTGAACAAGGCCGTTCCCGAAGATTCGCTCAGCGAACAGGACAAATCGCTCCTGCTCGAGTACCTGCGCCGCTCCCACGGCTCGCAGGAGCCCAAGAACAAAATCACGCTGACGCGCAAGCAGACCAGCGAGATCAAGAAGTCGGACTCGACCGGCAAGGCGAGGACCATCCAGGTCGAGGTGCGCAAGCGCCGCGTATTCATCAAGCGCGACCCCAACGAGGCGCCGGAAGTCGAGGCGCCCGCCGTTGCACCGGCCCCCGTCGCGGCACCGCCCGCCGCGCCCGCCCCCGAGCCCGTGCAGGCCGCAGCGCCCGAGCCTGTCGCCCCGCCGGTCGTGGTGCCCGAGCCCGTGGCCCCGCCGCCGCCTGTCGAGGCCGCGCCTGCGCCCGCGCCGGCCAAGAAGGCCGAGCCGCCTGCGGCGGCGCCTCCACCGGTGTTCGGGCTCGACCCGAAACAGATCGAACTGCGGCGCGAGGAAGCCAAGCGCCACAAGAAGCTTTCCGACTTCCAGGAAGCCGAGCTGCGTGAAAAGCAGGATCGCGAGAAACGCGATTCCGAGCAGAAGGCGGCCGAGCGCGAGGCGCAGGCCGTACTGGAAAAGGCGAAGGCCGAAGCCGCCCTGAGGCCGGCGGTGGCACCGACGACCGAAGGCACGCTGCACAAGCCCAAACTGAGTGCGGCAGACGCCGCCAAGGCCGACAAGAAGCCGAAGAAGGTCAAGACCACGACCGTCCTCAAGGACGATTCGGCGCGTCGCCGCATGATCAAGACCCGCGGCGATGCCGGCGGCGGGGTTGCCGGCTGGCATGCGCGCGGCGGTCGCCACAAGACGGGACACGCGGAAAGCGAGAGCCCCGCATTCACCGCCCCGACGGAACCCGTCATCCGCGAGGTATTGGTTCCCGAGACGATCACCGTGGGCGAGCTCGCCCACAAGATGTCGATCAAGGCCGCCGAAGTCATCAAGGCCCTCATGAAGCTGGGCTCGATGGTCACCATCAACCAGGTGCTCGACCAGGAGACTGCGATCATCCTCGTTGAGGAAATGGGGCACAAGGCCAAGGCGGCCAAACTCGACGACCCGGAAGCCTATATCGAGGAGCATCCCGAAGCCACGGCGGCGGAGCAGCTGCCTCGCCCGCCGGTGGTGACCGTCATGGGCCACGTCGACCACGGCAAGACTTCGCTGCTGGATTACATCCGCCGCACCAAGGTTGCCGCAGGCGAAGCGGGCGGAATCACGCAGCACATCGGCGCGTATCACGTCGAGACCGAGCGCGGCGTGGTGACCTTCCTCGACACGCCGGGCCACGAGGCCTTTACCGCCATGCGTGCGCGCGGCGCTAAGGCCACCGACATCGTGATCCTGGTGGTGGCGGCGGACGACGGCGTAATGCCGCAGACGATCGAGGCGATCAACCACGCCAAGGCCGCCAACGTGCCGATCGTGGTCGCGCTCAACAAGATCGACAAGCCCGAGGCGACTCCCGAAAAGGTCCGCCAAGAGCTCGTGAGTCACGGCGTGATCCCTGAAGAGTACGGCGGGGAGTCCCCCTTCGTCGGCGTGTCGGCCAAGACCGGGCAAGGCATCGACGCGCTGCTCGAGCAGGTGCTGCTGCAGGCCGAAGTGCTCGAACTGAAGGCGCCGGTCGAGGCCCTCGCTCGCGGCGTTGTGATCGAGGCGCGTCTGGACAAGGGCCGCGGGCCGGTGGCCACGCTGCTGGTTCAGTCGGGCACGCTCAAGCGCGGCGACGTGGTGCTGACGGGCTCGGTGTTCGGGCGCGTGCGTGCAATGCTGGACGAGACGGCCCGGCCGGTGCAGAGCGCAGGCCCCTCGATTCCGGTGGAGATCCAGGGACTGTCCGATGTCCCACAGGCCGGTGAGGAGATGGCAGTGCTCACCGACGAGCGCAAGGCGCGTGAGATCGCGCTGTTCCGCCAGGGCAAGTTCCGCGACGTCAAGCTGGCCAAGCAGCGCGCGGCCAAGCTCGATGGGATCTTCGAGAACATGGGCGAGGGCGGCAAGAAGTCGCTCGCGCTGGTGGTCAAGTCCGACGTGCAAGGGTCGCAGGAAGCCCTGGTCCACGCGCTGTCGAGGCTGTCGAACGAGGAGGTGCGGGTAACGGTCGTGCACTCGGGCGTTGGCGGCATCACGGAGTCGGACGTCAACCTCGCCATGGCCTCGGGCGCCGTCATCATCGGTTTCAATACGCGCGCCGACGTGACCGCGCGCAAGCTGATCGAGTCTTCCGGGGTCGATGTGCGCTACTACAACATCATTTACGAGGCCGTCGACGAGATCAAGGCTGCCTTGTCCGGGATGCTTTCGCCCGAGAAGAAGGAGAGCGTGCTGGGCATCGTCGAGGTGCGCCAGGTGTTCCGCATCTCGAAGGTTGGCACGGTGGCCGGCTGCTACGTCCTGGAGGGGCTGGTCAAGCGCAATGCTCAGATACGCCTCCTGCGCGACAACGTCGTTATCCATACCGGCGAAATCGACGCGCTCAAGCGCTTCAAGGACGACCAGCGCGAGGTCAAGGCGGGGTTCGAGTGCGGCATATCGCTCAAGAATTTCAACGACCTCAAGGAAGGCGACCAGTTCGAGGTGTTCGAGGTGCAGGAGGTGGCGCGCACGCTCTAAGCGCGCCGGTGCGACCATGCCTCGCTCCTCGGGACGCTCGCAGAAGGTCGGCGACCAGATCCAGCGCGAGCTCTCGGAGATCATCCACCGGGAGCTGCGCGACCCCAGGGTCGGGCTGATCACGCTGACGTCCGTGGACGTGTCCTCGGACTGCGCGTATGCAACCGTTTATTTCACCTGCCTGGATGCCGAACACGTCAAGGAAGCTGTGGCCGGATTGCGGCGCGCCACCGGGTTCCTGCGCACCCAGCTGGGTAAGCGGGTCAAGTTGTGGATGACCCCTGAACTCAAGTTCGTGTACGACGAGTCCGTCGAGCGCGGCGACCGATTGTCGCGCCTGATCGACAAGGCGAACAGCGACCCTGCCAAGCCCCCCGAACCCACCGAGGGCTGAAACGCAGCCCGCCCGGCCGCCGCGGCGGCAGATCAGCGGCATCCTGCTGCTCGACAAGCCGCTACGGATCTCGTCCAACCACGCCCTGCAGGCGGTAAAACGATTGTTCCGCGCGGAAAAGGCGGGCCATGCCGGCACGCTTGACCCGTTGGCCTCGGGCCTGTTGCCGGTGCTGCTGGGCGACGCGACGCGTTTTTCCGCCTATCTCCTCGACGCGCCCAAGGGCTACGCTGCCGACATTCGGCTGGGAGTGACTACCGCAACGGCCGATGCCGAGGGTGAAGTGCTCGAGACCAGGCCTGTCGAGGTCGACCGTGCGCAGGTCGATGCGGTCCTCGCGCGTTTTCTTGGCCCGCAGCAGCAGGTGCCGCCCATGCACTCGGCGATCAAGCGCGAAGGCGTGCCGCTGTATGTGTTGGCGCGGCGCGGCGAAAGCGTCGAGCGCAAGCCCCGCGATATCGTCATATCGTCGCTGGATCTCCTGGCGTACGAAGGCGACCTCTTGAGGGTCCAGGTGGCATGCAGCAAAGGGACGTATATACGCACCTTGGCCGAAGACATCGGCGCGGCCTTGGGATGCGGCGCCCACCTTGGGGGCCTTCGACGCACGGCAACTGGCCCGTTCGACCTCGGCCAGGCGGTCACGCTCGAAGCGCTCGAAGGCATGGAGGAAGCCGAGCGGGACAGGATGCTGGCGCCGACCGACCGGATCGTGGCGCAATTGCCCGAAGTCGACCTGGATCGTGCCACCAGGACGCGCTTTTGCCATGGCCAGACGGTGGCGGTCGAGGGTCTGCGCGCGGCGTTGTACCGGGTCTACGGGGAGGGTCGGCAGTTCGTCGGCCTGGGCGAATCGCCGGGGGACGGGCGCCTGGTGCCCAAGCGGCTGCTTGCGGGGCGTAGCGAGCCCCTGCCAAGCGGCTGAAAATCATCGGAAAACTTGCGAATTGCCGGCGAATTCGGCTAAAATCGCGGTTTCGCGAGGAGAAATCATGGCTTTGCAGGTCGCGCAGAAAGCGCAAGTAGTCAAACAATTCCAGCGGGCGGTTACCGATACCGGCTCGTCAGAAGTCCAGGTTGCCCTGCTCACCGAGCGCATCAACGGCCTTACCGAGCATTTCAAGGCGCACAGCAAGGACTTCCATTCGCGCCGCGGGCTGCTGAAGATGGTCAGCCAGAGACGCAAGCTGCTCGACTACCTGAAGCGCACGGATGCGGACAAGTACCGCGACGTGATCGGGCGGCTCGGTCTGCGCAAGTAATCACGAGATGTTCCGCCCAGAAACGCTCATCGACCCGGTGAGCGTTTTTGTTTTCGGCATACGTCCGCCTTCGGCTTTCGCCGCGCGCCTGCAGTAGCGGCTGCGGCACCCGTCCCGGCGCGAATCAACCAGTTCCATAAGGACACCCCTTTGAATCCCATCAAGAAGACATTTACGTACGGCTCCCAGCAGGTCACCCTCGAAACCGGTGAGATCGCCCGCCAGTCGCACGGTGCGGTGATGTGCTCTGTGGACGACACGGTGGTGCTCGCCACCGTCGTCGCCAGGAAAGAGGCGAAGCCCGGTCAGGATTTTTTCCCGCTGACCGTCGATTACGTCGAGAAGACCTATGCCGCGGGCAAGATCCCCGGCGGCTTCTTCAAGCGCGAGGGCCGGCCCTCGGAGAAAGAGACCCTGACCTGCCGCCTCATCGATCGCCCGATCCGCCCGCTGTTTCCCGACGGCTTCTACAACGAAGTGCAGGTGGTGGCGACGGTAATGTCAGTCAACCCGGAGGTCGACCCGGACATCGTCGCCATGCTCGCGGTTTCGGCGGCGCTCACGCTATCGGGCGTTCCGTTCAACGGCCCCATCGGCGCTGCACGCGTGGGCTACATCAACGGCGAGTACGTCCTCAACCCGGCGGCGAGCTCGCTGGCCGATTCCAAGCTCAACCTGGTGGTTGCCGGCACGGAGCAGGGCGTCCTGATGGTCGAATCGGAAGCAATGGAGCTGCCCGAGGACGTCATGTTGGGCGCCGTGACTTTCGGCCACCAGCAGATGCAGGCGGCGATCGAGGCAATCCACGGCCTCGCCGAAGTGGCCGGCAAGCCCGCGTGGGACTGGAAAGCGCCGGCCAAGGACGATGCACTCATCGCGCGGATCGGCGAAGTGGCTGAGAAGGACCTGCGCGATGCTTTCGCGATCAAACAAAAGCAGGCCCGCTCCACCGCCATCGACGGCATTTGGAAGCGTGTGTTTGCCGATGTCGGCGTGGGGGGCGAAGGCGGCCCGGATGCCAACACGGTGAAGGACATTTGTTTCGCGCTCGAATCGAAGATCGTGCGCAGCCAGATCCTCGACGGCGAGCCGCGCATTGACGGGCGCGACACGCGCACGGTACGTCCGATCACGATCCGCACGGGTGTCCTTCCGCGCACGCACGGTTCGGCGCTGTTCACGCGCGGCGAAACCCAGGCGCTGGTGGTTGCGACCCTCGGCACCGGCCGCGACGAGCAGATCATCGACGCGCTGATGGGCGAATACCGCGACCGCTTCATGCTTCACTACAACATGCCCCCGTATGCGACCGGCGAGACCGGGCGCATGGGCTCGTCAAAGCGCCGCGAGATCGGGCACGGGCGCCTGGCAAAGCGCGCGCTGCTGGCGACCCTGCCGAGCGCGGAGGAGTTCGGCTATTCGATGCGCGTGGTTTCCGAAGTCACGGAATCGAACGGGTCCTCATCGATGGCCTCGGTGTGCGGCGGCAGCCTCGCCCTGATGGACGCTGGCGTGCCGATGAAGTCGCATGTTGCGGGTATCGCAATGGGCCTCATCAAGGAAGGCAACCGCTTCGCCGTGCTGACCGACATCCTCGGCGACGAGGACCACCTGGGCGACATGGATTTCAAGGTGGCGGGCACAGAGAAAGGCATCACCGCGCTGCAGATGGACCTTAAGATCGAGTCAATCACCAAGGAAATCATGCTCGTGGCCCTGAACCAGGCGCGCGAAGGACGAGTATTCATCCTCGATCACATGAAGCAGGCGATGGGGGGTTCGCGTACCGAGATCTCGACTTTCGCGCCGCGCATCCTCAAGATCAAGATCAACCCGGAAAAAATCCGCGACGTGATCGGCAAGGGCGGGGTGGTGATTCGCGGCCTCCAGGAGGAGACCGGGACGACGATCGAGATTCAGGACGATGGCACGATTTCCATCGCCTCGACAAGCGCCGATGGAGGCGAACTGGCCAAGAAGAAAATCCTTGAGCTCACGGCGGACGTGGAAGTCGGCAAGGTCTACGACGGCACGGTCCTGCGCCTGCTGGATTTCGGCGCGATTGTGAGCATCCTCCCGGGCCGCGATGGCCTGCTGCACATCTCCCAGATCAGCAACGAGCGGGTCAACGCCGTCGCCGACCATCTGAAAGAAGGCCAGGCGGTCAAGGTCAAGGTTCTGGAGGCCGATGACAAGGGCCGCCTGCGCCTGTCGATGAAGGCCGTCAACGCACCGGCACCGGCCGCGCAGCAAAGCTAGAACGGTCGCGGCAAATGAAAAAGGGCGCCGCGGCGCCCTTTTTTTATCTCCCGCCGGCTTACTTGGCGACCTGCTTCTCCCGCAGTTCATCGAGCGTCTTGCAGTCGATGCACAGCGTGGCCGTGGGGCGCGCCTCCAGCCTCTTCAGGCCGATCTCGACCCCGCAACTGTCGCAGTACCCGTACTCGTCGGCCTCGATGCGCGCGATGGTCTCGTCGATCTTCTTGATGAGTTTCCTCTCGCGGTCGCGGTTGCGCAACTCGAGTGCGATATCGGATTCCTGGCTCGCGCGATCGTTGGGATCGGCGAAAACCGTCGCCTCGTCCTGCATCGTGTGCACCGTGCGGTCGATCTCTTCGGACAGCTCGGACTTCAGCTGTTCGAGGATCTTGCGGAAGTGCTGGCGCTGCTTCGCGCTCATGTACTCCTCTCCCTTTTTGGGAGCGTACGGCGTGAAGCTCTTCCGGGCCAAATCCAGTGCCATTTCAGTCCTGTTCGGGAAAAAGGGAAGCGGCTTTGTAGCAGAAAAGCCCTCCCCGGGCAAGTAAAGAAAAGCTACCCCATCGCGCTTTGCCGGGGCGGGGCGAAACGGCGTATCATTCGTGCCCTTTTCGGGGTGTAGCGCAGCCTGGTAGCGCGCCTGGTTTGGGACCAGGATGTCGGGAGTTCAAATCTCTCCACCCCGACCAGTGCGACCGGGTTGCAGGGTTGCATGCGGTGAAGTTGCAAGGTTGGAAAAGTTGCAGCGTAGTGACGTTGGAAGTTGCAAGGTGTCAAAAGCAGGCCCGGCTGCCCGTAGCTCAACTGGATAGAGCACCAGCCTTCTAAGCTGGGGGTTGTGGGTTCGATTCCCGCCGGGCAGGCCAGAAAGGATGCAGTGAACAGTGGTGGCCGTAGCTCAACGGTAGAGTCCCAGATTGTGATTCTGGTTGTTGTGGGTTCGAATCCCATCGGCCACCCCAGTGCCCCGGGCGGGTATCATCCCGGTACGCAGCACACTCGCGTACACGCCCAGTTGCGGTCCCCTGGTATGGCATCCTCCCCCTCTTGAGCGCAGGGGATTCTTTTCCGGAGGCGTTCTCCGGGATGAACCCGCAAACGGCGCCAACCAGCTTCTAAGAAACTCGCAAGGGGGGAACCCGCTGGAAATCGACATCCCGCACCCACCCGGGAAAATGGGCCACCTGCGCGCCGCGCGCCTTGCGGCGAGCGCGTTCGGCTTGTTCCTTCTGTGCGATTTCGCCCAGGCCCTGTCGCTTGGAGAAATGCAGCAGCAATCTGCGCTGGGCGAGCCATTCCGGGTGCGTTTGCCCTACCAGCTCGCGCGTGACGAGGAGATCGAGCCCGAATGCATCCGACTGCGATCGGCGCGGTCGGAGGCGGGCTTCGACATGCCGGTAATGCCGCTTGCGCGCGCCCGGCTCGAGGCCAGCGGCGGGCGCAGCTACATCATCCTCGAGTCTTCAGAGCGCGTGAACGAGCCGATCTTATGGCTGAGCGTCGAGGTGGCCTGCCGCGGGGCGAGCTTGCTTTCGCGGGAGTTCATCGTCCTTCTTGACCTGCCGAAACCGGCCGCGCGCCCTGCAGCGCGCACGGGAGGGCAGGACACGGCTGCGCGAGAGGGGGCGGTGGCTGTCGCCGAACCGGCGCAGAGGCCCGCTGCGGCAGCAGTGGCAAAGGCGTTGGTGCCTTCGCCGACAGCGTCACCGCAAATGCCTTCGTCCTCGTCATCGGGTAAGCCTGAACCGACGTCCCCTTCCGGGGAAAAGCGCGTGACTCCCCCTGCGACCCAGCCGGCGGCGACGATAGCCGCATCGCCGCCCGCGCTGCGGACGCCGCGCGAAGTGCGCAATGCACCCGCCCAGCGCAAGGCTCCGCGCGACATGTTGCGGCTTTCGGCATCGGGGGACGAGCCGGACGCCCGGCGGGATAACGACAGCAAGCAATGCTGCATGCGACTTTCGTACTCGTTGACCGAGAAGAGTCCCGACTCGACCAGCGACGCCGAGCGCGAGATCCTGCGCAGGGAATACCACGAGCGAATGGCGGAAGGTGACTTGGTTCCGCGCATCCTCACGCTCCAGGACAGCACGGCCAGGCAAAGGCGCGAGATCGCCCAGCTCTCCGGCGACTTGCGCAGTTCCGAGGTGCGGCGCGTAGAGGAAGTGCGGGCCGCGCGCCTTTCCATGCTGGCCTATGGCGCGCTCGCGACCGTGATCGCGGGCGCGGCCTTGTGGGTACGCAAGAGGCGTGGCAGACGACATCCGTTTCAGGCGAGCATGTTCGATGGGTTCGCCACGGATTCGGCGCGCGTGGAACCATCACCAAAGCCTGAAAGTCACGCCGAGAGGGCAACTCCCGAGTACGAAATGCAGGCTGCCGCGCTGGAAGAGCCGGCGCGTGCATACGAACCGTCTACGGCCGGGGCTGTGGCGGTCGCGTTGGCGAACCGGGAGCCCGAGGCTGTGCCTGATCGGTACGTGCCTGAGTACGAGCGCACGCAAAAGGTTTTCCTGGCGGACCTGAGGCCCTCACGCGACGAGGACGTTGCCAAAGCGCCGCATTCGCTCCCCGAGGTCGCGGGCACCGATCCCGGCGCCGGGTTGGAGTATTCCCCATCGTTCGTGGAGGTCGCCGCCGACCCGGACGCGCGCGCGCCGGCCCTGGATGTCGACCTCAGCCTGGATGGGGATCGCCCCCCGGACGAAATCGTCGGACTTGATTTCAAGCTTGACCTGCCATTGGAGCCTGAGCCTGTGACCGTCCCGGGGTCGGGCCCCGCGACAGTCGCTGCGCTTTCCGTGGTTGAGCCCAGCGAAGGCCTCGCGGCGAATTTTTTTGACGTTGTCGACCCGGCGTTCGGGGCGAAAGCAGAAAAGGTCGTGGCCCCGACTTCTGCCCCGCTCGAATTGGATGCCGGATCGACGGCACCCGCCGGGGTGCTGGGACTGTCGTTGATGCCGGCGGAGCCCGGGACTGGATCGGTCGGGCAGGACGAGCCCGCGATCGATCCTGTATTTGCGGCCCGCCGCGCCGCCGAATACCGGACCGCTTACTTTTTTGAGCGCTTTCCGGAAATCGCCGCCGGGGGCTTGTCGCTCGACAAGCCCGCATCCGTGATTGAAGTGGCCAGGATCGTTTACCAGGAAGACCTGGACGTCCCAAGGGCAGTCGGCCTGCTGCAGATGGCGCTGTATGCGAACACCGGTCACGCGGGACTCTGGCTGGCGCTGCTGGAGATCTTCAGCCTCGAAGGACTGCGCCTCGAGTTTTCGGATCTGGCGCGACAGTACCGCGAGACATTTTCCCGCACCAACGAGCACTGGCCCATGATTGCAAAGCTGGGGCGCGAAATGGAGGAGGGCAACTCGCTGTACAGCGCCAAAGACCTGCCCGCCGCCGATGAGCGGCGGCCCAACTGGCTGAACGCCCAATTGGACATGACGAGCCACATGTTGGCCCTCGACCTGCGCGCCGACCTCAGGGTAGCAGTCGCACAGTGAGGCCGGTTCGATAGTGAATGCAATTATCTGCCCTGACGGGGAGTTGCCGGACAACCAGGACCGCGTGGCGCAGCCCGGTAACAAGGGAATGGCGATGCTGGCCGACTGGATGGCGGGAATGAACGCCATGGCGCCCGAAGGGAGGCGAGCCCCGCTCATCTTTGCGCTGCGCGAAATTCTCCAGTCACCGGACGATCCTTCGCATATGCTGGCCGGCCTGCTGGAAGCCGATTGCGCGTGGTTTGTCGACGCGGAGGCTGCCTCCAGGAAATATCGCCACGACTCGTTTTCGGCTCGCCCTACCCCGGAGCGGTTCCACTGGGAAATGAGCGAGATCGGCAACCAGTTCGGGCAGGCATTCGCGGCGTGCGCCCATGCACTCGCAGCTGTCGAGGGCGCCACTGCGCTCGCCGACGATCTCCTGCTGCAGTCGATAGCGCATGCTCTATTCCACTACGGGCAGTACGTGAAGTGGCTCGGATGCAATCGCGAACATCCGCGCACAGGCATGTGGCAGGAGATGCACCAGCTCTTCGAAATGGCCGCGCGCAGGCGGCTGGCCGTCCGGCCGCTGCTGCTGTTCCGGTCAGAGGAACAGATCGCGACATGCGCCCAGCTCTGGTTGCGTGCGGTGATGGTCATGACCCTCAACACCGGCAACCTGTCGCCGCGCCAGATCGACCGTTCGGAAAGATGGCTCGCCGAATGGTGCAAGGGCATAGCCATCGACGAGAAGCAGGATCCGTCACTTCACCTGTATTGCGTCGACCTCGGGGCGGATGCCGGTGCGCAGCGCGCTGGTTCCGGACTGCCGGCCGCCCGGCCCGTGTACCTGCGGACCAGTCACCTGTACGGCGAGATCGTAAAGGCACGCTCCAATTTTCTCGGTGAATCGATCGCATCGAGCCTCGGGTTGTATGCAAAAAATCCGTTGCGTGAATACCTGGACCTGCTCGATCAGTTACAGCGCGCTTGGGCCTCCGCGCCGGCCGACACGTTGCGCCGCTCGAGTCCGCGCTTGGCGACGCCCGCAGGCACTCCTGTGGAAGTCGTGCAGGGCTTCGACAGGATCCTCGCCTTGCATGAACAGCGCTCCGGCGGGCGAACTGACGCGGGGCTGTGGACGTTGCGCGACTACAGTGAGGGCGGGGTGGGTCTTGCCGTGCCGAGGCAAACCGATCGCGCGCCGGCGACGCTGCAGGTAATTGCGCTTCGCATGCAAGGGGAAACCGCCTGGCGAATCGGAACGCTGGTGCGCGTCATCATCCTGCAATCGCAAGGAGAGCGCCTGGCGGGCGTGCGGCTCAAGGGTACAGGGCCAACCCTGATTTCGATCGAAGAGGTTGTCGATGTCCCGGTGCGCGGCGCCGCGCGACGTCCCAGCGAGGACTGGGAGATCGAAGCGCCACCGCGCACATATCGAGTTTTCTTCCTTCCCGGGGATGAACACAACAATCGTGCCGACAGCCTGCTGTGCGCGGCAGGAACGTTCAAGGGGGCGCGGAATTTCCGCCTCCGCAGCACGGCACGCGAGTACATCATCCGCATGAACCGTGTCATCGAGGGAACCAACGACTGGGAACGGATCGGATTTCACGTGCAGGAAAAGCGTCCCCTCGCGCAGAAACCCTGACGCAATGCCGTCGTGGCGCGCGACGGCTAGTCCTGCGGTCGCGGCAGGTTCTTTTTCTCGAGCAGGAACACCAGTCGGTCGCCGGCACTCGTATCGAGCCAGGTGAAGGGCACTCGCGGGAAGGCCTTTTCCAGGGCGCGCCGGTTGTGGCCGATTTCGCACACCAGCACGCCACCGGGTTCGAGGTGCCGATCGGCCTCCAACAGGATTTTGCGCACCAGCGAGAGCCCGTCGCGGCCGCCGGCGAGCGCCATTCGTGGCTCGGCGCGGTACTCGGGCGGCAGGGCCCGCATGCTGGACTCATCGACGTATGGTGGATTGCTCACGACCAGGTCGAAGCGGCGCTCCGCCAGCGTCTCGAACAGGTTGGACCGAACCAGCTTCACACGCCGGCCCAGGCGGTAGTTACGGACGTTGCGCCCTGCCACTGTCAAAGCGCCTGAGGAAAGGTCCACCGCATCGACCCTGGCTCGGGGAAAGGCGAGCGCGAGCAGGATTGCAAGGCATCCCGAGCCCGTGCACAGGTCGAGAGCTTTTCGTACCGGGCGACCGATGAATGGTTCGATGCCGTCCGGGAGCAGTTCCGCTATGAAAGACCGCGGGACGATCACGCGGCGATCCACGTAGAAGCGGAATTCTCCCAGCCACGCCTCGTTGGTGAGGTAGGCGGCGGGCACCTTGCGATCGATCCGTTCGGATGCCATTTTTTTGATGCGCCGCAGTTTTGCGGGGGGCACGACTCGATCGGCGTGCTCTTCCAGCGCGCCGGGGGGCAGCCCGCATGCATGCAGCACCAGCCAAGCCGATTCTTCTTTGGCGTTGAAAGTCCCGTGGCCGTAGGTGAGGTGGGCCGCCCGAAACCGGCGTGCGATGTCTTTCGTCACAGCACTCACGGTTACTTCGGTACCGGCCCCTCGGGCAGGCGTCGCTTTCACCGGTGCCACCGCAAAGGGATGTCTTGCGCTGGAGGGGAAATCCCGGTCCCCGGCCTCACCCGGCGGTGGCGTCGATCTTGATCGAGTCGAAGGACGCGCCGGCGCTGGCAGCCGCCGCGAATACCGACTCCTTTTTCTCGGTCTCCTTGCCCTGCTCGGTGGCCGACGGCGGGGCTAACGGCGCGCCGGTGATGTCGCCTGCGGTAGCCTGGTTGATGAGCCATAACATGTTGGTTGCAGAGTCCGCATTGGCCATCGCCTCCTCCTGCGAGATCTTGCCATCCATGAACAGCTTGAACAGCGCCTGCTCGAATGTCTGAGAACCCGGCGACATGCTTTTTTCCAGCGCTTCCTTGATTTCGTTGATCTCGCCCTTCTCTATGAGCTCCGAAACGTGGCGCGTGTTGAGCAGAACTTCGACCGCCGCCATGCGGCCGCCGGTCTTGGTGCGGATCAGGCGTTGCGAGATGATCGACTGCAGGGCCGCCGAGAGGTCGAGAAGCAGGCTCGGCCGGTTCTCCAGCGGGTAGAAGTTGATGATCCTGTTCATCGCGTGGTAGCTGTTGTTCGCGTGCAGGGTGGCGAGCGCGAGATGCCCCGATTGCGCATAGGCGAGCGCCATGCCCATGGTGTCCTTGTCGCGGATCTCGCCGATCAGGATGATGTCCGGGGCCTGGCGCAGGGCGTTCTTGAGCGCCACGGAGAAGCTCTTGGTATCGGTGCCGACTTCGCGCTGGTTGACGATCGACTTCTTGTTCTGAAATATGAACTCGACTGGGTCCTCCAGCGTGAGGATGTGGCCGGCCTTGCGCTCGTTGCGGTAATCGATCATGGCCGAAAGCGAGGTGGACTTGCCCGAGCCCGTCGCCCCAACCATGAGGATGAGGCCCCGCTTGGCCATGATCACTTCCTTGAGAATCTCGGGCACGCCGAGGCTGTCGAGCGGCGGGATGCTGCCGGGAATGAAGCGCACTACCACGGCCGGACTGCTCTTCTGCCGGAACGCGCTGATGCGAAACGCCCCGACCCCGTCGAGCGCATATGCGGTGTTGAGCTCGAACTCTTCCTCGTACTCCTTGATCTGCTTTTCGTTGAGCACCTCGTAGAGGAGCGCCTTGACCGAATCAGCCGTCATGACGGTCTGGTTGACCGGGACCGCGTTGCCGTTGATCTTGATGTTGATCGGCGCACCAACCGACAGGAAGATGTCAGAGGCTTTCTTCTCGGCCATCAGCTGGAACAACCGTTTCATTGCCGACATCGTGTTCTCCCCGGATCGGTGAGGGAATGCGCGCCTAGTCGCCGCGCAGCAGCTCGTTCAGGCTGGTCTTGGCACGCGTTTTCGCATCGACGCGCTTCACGATCACCGCGCAGTACAGGCCGTACTTGCCGTCAGGCGAGGGCAGGCTGCCGGGGACGACTACCGAACCCGAAGGCACCCGGCCGTAGAGGATCTCGCCCGATGCGCGATCGTAGATCCGGGTGCTCTGGCCGATGAAGACGCCCATGGAAAGGACGCTGTTTTCTTCCACGATCACGCCTTCGACCACTTCCGAGCGCGCGCCGATGAAGCAGTTGTCCTCGATGATGACCGGATTGCCCTGGATCGGCTCGAGCACGCCGCCGATCCCGACGCCGCCTGACAGGTGGACGTTCTTGCCGATCTGCGCGCATGACCCGACCGTTGCCCACGTGTCGACCATCGTGCCTTCGTCCACATACGCCCCGATATTCACGTAGGAAGGCATGAGCACCACATTGCGGGCGATGAAGGAGCCCCGCCTGGCCATGGCGGGCGGCACGACGCGAAAGCCACCGGCGGAGAAAGCAGCAGCATCGTACGATGCGAACTTGCTCGGCACCTTGTCAAAGTACTGGGTGGCGCCTCCGGGCATGACGCTGTTGTCCGCGAGCCGGAAGGAAATCAGCACCGCTTTCTTGATCCACTGGTGCGTGGTCCATTTCCCCTCGATTCTCTCGCATACCCGCAGCGTTCCTGCGTCCAGGCCGGCGATGACGCTTTCGACTGCCTCCCGAACCGGCGCAGGGGCGGAGGCGGGCCCCAGCGTTGCGCGTTCTTCCCACGCTTGGTCGATGACTTTCTGGATTGCTTGCATTGGCTTAGAAGCTTTCAGAGTACGTGACGATGCGTTGCATGGCCTCTACGCATTCCGCCAAGGGTTGCACGAGGGCGATTCGAACATAATTGTTTCCAGGATTGGGCCCGCTGTTTTCGCGGCCGAGGAAGCTTCCCGGCAGGACCAGCACATTATAGTCGTGGTGCAATTGCCTCGCGAAGCGGGTGTCGTCGTGGGGTGTTCGCATCCACAGGTAAAAGCCGCCTTCGGGCATGGCGGATTGCAGCGGGGGGCGAATCAGCGGCAGGACAGCGCGGTATTTTTCCGCGTAGAGGCGCCGGTTCTCGATGACGTGCGCCTCGTCGCGCCACGCCGCGATGGACGCCTGCTGGACCGTGACGCTCATCGCGCTGCCGTGATATGTGCGATACAGGAGGAAATTCTTCAGGATTGCGGCGTCTCCGGCCACGAATCCAGAGCGCATGCCGGGCGCATTGGAGCGCTTCGAGAGGCTGGAAAAAACCACCAGCCGGGGAAATCCCGCGCGCCCGAGCAGCTCGGCGGCTTGCAGTGCACCGATCGGCGGCGCCGATTCGTCGTAGTAAAGTTCCGAGTAGCATTCGTCGGCGGCGATGATGAAGCCATGCCGGTCCGACAGCTCGAACAGGACGCGCCAGTCCTCGAGCCCCATGACGGCGCCGCTCGGGTTGCCCGGCGAGCAGGCATATACGAGCTGAACATCGCGCCACGCGTCCGAGGCGAGGCCGCGGTAGTCGGGCTTGAAGCCGGTAGCCGATGTGGTGTCCACGAAAATGGGGGTGGCCCCGGCAAGGACGGCCGCGCCTTCGTAGATCTGGTAGAAAGGGTTGGGACAAACCACCAGCGCACGCCCGCGCGACGGATCGATCACCGTTTGCGCAAACGCGAACAGCGCTTCACGCGATCCGTTCACGGGCAGGACCTGGCTGCCCGCATCGATACGCGCCAGGCTGTAGCGGCGCGATAGCCAGGCGGCAATCGCCTCGCGCAGTGCCGGTAGTCCCGCCGTAGTCGGATACGCCGCGAGGCCGGCGAGGTTCTCCCTGATCGCCTCCTTCACCAGTTCGGGTGTTGCGTGTTTGGGCTCCCCTATCGAAAGGTTGATCGGCTTGAGGCCAGAATTGGGCACGACGCCGTCGAGGAGCAGGCGAAGCTTCTCGAAGGGGTAGGCCTGCAGGTGGGCGAGACGCGGATTGGCAAGTGGACTGCCTATTGGCAATGCATCGGGAGCGGCCAAGGGACTACTCTGCCGCATGCGGATTCCCGCCAGGCAACGCGTCCAGGGACACTGGGGCAAGCGGACGCCACCCGCGCTTGCGATGTTCGACCACAACCGTGGTGAATATCCCGCCTCGCACGTTGAACCGCGATGTCAGCCTCATGTAACGTGGCTGGGTCGCCCGGACGAGGTCGTCGAGGATCAAATTGGAAACCGCCTCGTGGAACGCGCCCTGATCGCGATACGACCAGACATATAGCTTCAGCGACTTCAACTCGACACACGCCCGGTCGGGCACGTAGTCGAGCATCAGCGTAGCGAAATCCGGTTGCCCGGTCATCGGGCACAGGCAGCTGAACTCCGGGATTTCCATGTGGATCCGGTAATCCCGCTTCGGGTTCGGATTGGGAAACGACTGCAGTTTGTTGCTGGGCCGGGAGGGCATCGACGACGCGCGGGTAAGGGAGAAGGGGGACAGGCTCGAAGCGCGAAAATGGTATCATAGCCCGCTCAATTTCCATGGCTTGGTCGTCGCCCGCTTTGGGCGATTTTCGCTCTTGCCACGGCCTGTCGAACTCCGAATAAATCAATTTTCCGTGCGCCTCACCCAGATCAAGCTCTCCGGCTTCAAATCGTTCGTAGATCCCACCGCGATCCATGTGCCGGGGCAGTTGGTCGGCATCGTCGGCCCAAACGGCTGCGGCAAGTCGAATGTCATCGATGCCGTGCGCTGGGTCCTTGGCGAGAGTCGCGCCTCCGCCTTGCGCGGGGATTCGATGATGGATGTCATCTTCAACGGTTCGGTCAACCGTAAGCCGGTGGCACGCGCAAGCGTCGAACTGATTTTCGATAACACCCTGGGCCGGGCCGCGGGCCAGTGGTCCCAGTACGCGGAGATCTCCGTTAAGCGGGTCCTGCAGCGTGACGGCGAATCGTCATACCACATCAACAATACGCACGTCCGCAGGCGAGACATCACCGACATTTTCCTTGGCACGGGTCTGGGGCCGAGGGCCTATGCCATCGTCGAGCAGGGCATGATTTCGCGCATCATCGAAGCCAAGCCCGAAGACCTGCGCATTTTCCTGGAAGAGGCGGCCGGGGTCTCTAAGTACAAGGAAAGGCGCCGCGAAACAGAGAACCGCCTCTCCGATACACGCGAGAACCTTGACCGTGTCACCGACATCCGCCTTGAGTTGGGCACCCAGATCGAGAAGCTCGAAAAGCAGGCCGAGGTGGCCGGCCGCTACCAGGATTTTCACGCCGACCTGCAAGCCAAGCAGCAGTTGCTTTGGTACCTGCGCAGGCGCGACGCCGCCACCGAGCGCGAAAGGCATGCACAGGAAATCGTGCGCACGGGCAATGAGGTCGAATCGGAGACGGCGAATCTCAGGGAGTCCGAAAGCAGCATAGAAACGGCGCGCAGCGCCCACTACGCCGCCGGAGACGCGCTCAATGCGGCCCAGGCCGCGTTGTATGGGGCGAATTCCGAGGTCGCCCGGCATGAATCAGAACTGCGCCATGTGGAGGAAACGCGCCAGCGCCTTGAGAACAGGCATATCGAATTGCGCGCCCAGCTGAGTTCGTGGCGCGAGCAGCGCTCCCAGCTTACGCAGGCCCTGCACATGTGGGCGACCCGGCAGGTCGGTGCCATGCAACGTGTGGACGTCTCCCGTGCGAGCCTTGCGGCCGAGACCGAGAAGCTGCCGCACGCGGAGCAGGTTTTCCGGGGGGTGCAGGACAAGCTCAACGAAGTGCGCAGCCAGTCGATGCAGGCCGAAAGCCGCTTCCAGCTGGAGCAGACCAATCTCGGGCACGCCGATCGTGCTCTGCAGGGGCTGCAGCAGCGCGACCTGCGACTCAAGGCCGAGCTGGAAACCCTCGACCGGCCGGACGAGCAGGGACAGCGCGAGCACGAACGGCGAGTCGAGGAACTGCGCCAGGGCATCGAGGCAGCGCAGGACGAAACGTCCGCTTTGCAGGCGGCTTGCAGCGCGCTCGACAAGGAGCGTCAGGCGGCGGTGAGCGGGCTGAACGAGGCACTCCGTGAGCACAGCGCCGCGGACGCCCAGCTTGGTACGCTGAAGCAGATCCAGTCGTCACTGGCCGAAGATAGCAAGATCGCTGCGTGGCTGGAACGCCATGGTTTGGCGGGCCTTCCCCGCTTCTGGGAAAAGCTGCGTATCGAGCCCGGTTGGGAAACTGCTGTCGAAGCGGTGCTCCGCGAGAGACTGCACGCGCACGAATTGCCCGCTTCGGAAGCGCTGCGGCAGTTCGAAAGCGACAGGCCCCCGGCAAAGGCCAGTTTTTACGAAAGCGCTCTGCGCGTCGAAGGCGCCCAGCTTCATGGGCACGAGCCGCTTGCGCGCAAGGTCAGGACCGCCGACGAAGGACTGGGCGGGGCGCTGGAGGACTGGCTGTCCGGTGTGTTCGCGATCGAAGGCATGCCGGCCGATGAGGCGCGTACCGCGCTGCCGGCCGGGGTGGCATTGATCAATCGTGACGGACACGCCTTTTCCAGGCATACAGTGAGTTTCCATGCACCCGACGCTACCGACTCCGGCCTCCTCCTGAGGCAAGCGGAAATCGAAGCCCTCGAGAAGCGCTGCTCTGCGCTCAAGTCGCAACTCGATGCGGCGCGTGTGAAAGTCGATGAGTCCGAGCTGCGGCTGGCGTCGAGGCAGGCGGAACTGGCAGCGGCTAGGGACGCGGCCGCCGGGCTGCAGGGCAGCGCGCACGAAGCGAACATAGAGCTTCTCAAGCTGGTCCAGGTCTCGGAGCGTTATCGCGAGCGCAGCGGACAGATCGGTGCGGAACTCGAAGGGATCGCTGCCGAGCTTCAAAAGGCGGGTGCCCGCAAGGCGGAGTCGCACCAGGCCATTGCGGAGATCGAGTCGCAGATTGGGCGGTTCAAGACGGTGCTTGCCGAAGCCAGGGCGGCCCACACCGGCGCGGAAGTCGGGCTTGCGGAGCAAAGGCGGGCCCTCCAACAGGCCGAGCGGGCTGCGCAAGAGGCGGTCTTCGCGGAAAGGGAATGCATCTCGAAGATCAGCGAGATCGATAACTCGGTCAAGATCATCGACCAGCAGATCGAAAGGGCGGATCTTGAGATCGTCAAGCTCACCGAGGAACTCGCTGTTGATCCAATCCCCGAAGTCCGCGCGTCACTCGATGCAGCGATCGAGACGCGCATCGGCTGCGAAAAGACGCTGGGCGAGGCGCGCAACGTAGTCGAGGCGGCGGCCGCAGCGCTGCGCGCGCTGGAAGACGAGCGCTCGCAGATCGAGGCACGCATCGAGCCTTTGCGTGAGCGCGTCGGGGAGCTCAAACTGAAGGAGCAAGCCGCCCGGATCAACTACGAGCAATTCGCCGCCCAGCTCGCCGAGGCGGGCGCAGACGAGGCAGCGCTCGGGCCGGCCGCAGAAACGGCGCCGCGCCCCTCGGCGCTGCAATCGGAGATCACCAGGCTGACGCAGTCCATCAGCGAACTCGGCGCGGTCAACCTTGCGGCGCTCGAGGAACTCAAGTCAAGTTCGGAGCGCAAGGGCTTCCTCGATGCCCAGTCGGCGGATCTCGACGAGGCAGTAAAAACGCTCGAAGACGCGATCCGTCGCATTGATCGCGAGACCCGCGAATTGCTGCGCGAGACCTTCGAAAGCGTGAATCGCCATTTCGGTTCGCTGTTCCCCCTGCTTTTCGGAGGCGGCGAGGCCAAGCTCACCATGACGGGCGAGGAGATCCTCGATGCGGGCGTGCAGGTCATGGCGCAGCCGCCGGGCAAGCGCAACAGCAGCATTCACCTGCTTTCGGGGGGCGAAAAGGCGCTTACCGCCATCTCGCTTGTGTTCGCCATGTTCCAGCTCAACCCGGCACCTTTCTGCCTGCTCGATGAGGTCGACGCGCCGCTCGACGATTCGAACACGCAGCGATTCTGCGACCTGGTGCGCAAGATGTCGACCCAGACCCAGTTCCTGTATATCAGCCACAACAAGATCACCATGGAAATGGCCAGCCAATTGGTCGGGGTCACGATGCAGGAGTCGGGCGTCTCGCGCGTCGTGGCTGTCGACATCGACGAAGCGCTGCGCATGCGCGAGGAACTGGCGGCCTGACCGCCAACGGCCAGCGATGAGTGAATTCCAGGCCAGCCTGCTCGTCGTCGGTGCGCTCGCGATTGCGGGTGTCTTCGCGTTCAATAAGTGGCAGGAGCATCGAGCAGCGCAAACGGCTGACGAAACTTTCCGATCGCGCCACCCGGACGTCCTAGACGGTAAGGCTCCCGAATCGAGCCACTCGGGCGGGCGCGCGACTTCCGATTCGCGGATCGAGCCCGTGCTGGACCCGGGACATGCCCCGGAGGGCGCGCACGGTGCTATACGAGGAGGAGACAATCGATCGGGGGAGTTTGCGCCTGCCCCGATGCCAAATCCCCGCATCGACTATGTGATCGAGCTGGATGCGGCTGTGCCGTTAAACGTGGCTTCGACCGCGGAGCTCTGGGGGGACATAGCGCATCGCTTTTCCCGCCAGGCGAGCCTCGCCTGCTGGATAGACGGGCAGTGGGCCCCGCTCACACCCACTGGGGCATGCCGCAAGCTTCAGGCAGCCTTGCAGCTTGTCAGCCGAAGGGGCGTCATCAGCGAATCGGAACTGCTCGAATTCCGCTCCGCCATCGAGACCTTCGCGGCGCGTCTGGCCCTCACGGCGAGGGCAGCCGAAATGCGCGACGCGCTCGAAGCGGCCAGGGTGCTCGATGGGATCTGCGCCGAAGCCGACATCCAGGTCGCCTTCCATGTCGTGGCAGCCTCTGGATCGGTATTCGCGGGCACGAAAGTGCGCGCGTCGGCGGAGGCCGCCGGATTCGTCCTGGATCCCCGCGGCCGTTTCACCTTGATGGACGAAGCCGGGCGCGAACTCTACGAGCTGGGTGACCGCAACGGCGCGAAGTTCACCCCTGCGACGATGAAGGACGCCGCGCCGGAGGCGCTTACGCTTTCCATGGACGTTCCGCGGGCCCCGGACACGCAACGCACATTCGACTCGATGGTGCGCTTCGCAAGGCAGCTTGCGTCGCTGCTCGGTGGCAGCTTGGTGGATGACAATAACCAGCCGCTCGACGAGCGGTCCATTGCCGCAATCAATTCGCAGCTCGCACTGGTTCGCCAGAGCCTCGACGCGCAAGGCATCGCCCCAGGCAGCGCGCTGGCGCAACGGCTGTTTTCCTGATCCCGGCCCATGGCGATTCCAACGCGCCTGCGTGAAGAGGCCGAGGCTTTGCGACGCGAAATCGAAGCGCACAACCGCCGGTACTACGTGCTCGACCAGCCGACGATCCCTGATGCGGAATATGACCGGATCTTCCGGCGGTTGCAGGAAATCGAGACGAGTGACCCTTCCCTCGCCACGCGCGATTCCCCCACCCTGCGCGTGGGGGCCGGGCCACTACCGCAATTCGCCGCGGTCCTGCATCGCACGCCGATGCTGTCCCTGAACAACGCATTTTCCGATTCCGAGGTCCGCTCGTTCGACGAACGCATTCGCAAAGCCCTCGCGGTGGACAACGTCGATTACGTCGTGGAGCCGAAATTCGACGGGCTTGCCATCAGCCTCATGTACCGCGATGGCCTCTTCGTTCAAGGGGCGACGCGCGGAGACGGCCAGGTCGGTGAAGACGTTACGCCGAACCTGCGTACGGTACGATCGATCCCGCTGCGGCTTCCCGATAGCGCGCTCGCCAGTGACCTCGAAGTGCGCGGCGAGGTTCTTATGTACCGGGCGGATTTCGACAAGATGAATGCACGCCAGAGGGCGGACGGGAAAAAGGAGTTCATTAACCCGCGCAATGCGGCCGCGGGCAGCCTGCGTCAACTCGATTCCCGTGCGACGGCGCGCCGGCCGTTGCGATTTTTTTCGTACGGGGTTGGTGAGCCTCCGGCTTCGCATTCCACGCAGTCAGGCGTCCTCGACTGGCTCGAAGCCATGGGGTTCCCGGTGGCCGGAGAGCGGGCCAGAGTAACCGGTGTGGAAGGACTCCTGGAGTATTTCGCGCGCGTTGCAACACTGCGCGACAAGCTGCCCTACGGCATCGATGGCGTGGTTTACAAGGTGGACAGGCTGGACTGGCAGCGCGAGCTCGGGTTCATTTCGCGTGCCCCACGTTATGCGATCGCACACAAGTTTCCCGCGGAAGAGGAACTCACCGAGGTTCTCGGCATTGACGTTCAGGTCGGACGCACGGGCGCAATGACTCCTGTGGCGCGTCTGAAGCCGGTCTTCGTGGGCGGGGTTACGGTCACAAGCGCCACATTGCATAACGAAGACGAGCTTAGGCGGAAGGATGTCAGGGTGGGCGACTGCGTGATCGTAAGGCGCGCCGGAGATGTCATTCCGGAAGTCGTTTCCGTCGTCGCCGAAAGGCGGCCTACTGGAACCCGCCCCTTCTCGATGCCCTCCGCGTGTCCGGTATGTGGCTCCGCGGTAAGCCGTTCGCCTGACGAGGTGGTGGCCCGTTGCACCGGCGGCCTTATCTGCGCTGCACAGCGCAAGCAGGCGCTCCTGCACTTTGCCAGCCGCAGGGCAATGGACATTGAAGGCCTGGGGGAAAAGCTGGTGGAGCAACTGGTCGATGCCGGCCTCGTGCACACGCCTGCCGATTTGTACAAGCTGGATCTCGCAGAGTTGGCGGGGTTGGATCGCATGGCCGAAAAGTCGGCGGCGAACGTGCTGGCGGCTCTCGATCGGTCCCGCCATACGACGCTGCAGCGATTCATGTTTGCATTGGGAATTCGCAACGTCGGGGAAAGCACCGCGCGCGACCTTGCAGCCCATTTTGGCAGCCTGGACCGCATCATGGCTGCCGGAGCGGAAGTCTTGGAGACCGTGCCTGACATCGGTTCGGTCGTGGCCGGCTCCATTCGTGCTTTTTTCGATGAACCACACAACCTGGAAGTGATCGGCGCGCTTCGGGCGGCGGGGGTCACGTGGAAGGAAGGGGAAGCGCGGAAGGCCCCCGCGTCGGGCCAAGCGATGACTTTTGTCCTGACCGGGACCCTGGCGGGGATGACGCGCGACGTGGCAAGGGCGATGATTGAGGGCAAGGGGCACAAGGTCGTCGGGTCCGTGTCCAAGAAGACCAACTACGTCGTCGCGGGCGCCGATGCCGGCAGCAAGCTCGACACGGCCGCGGCACTGGGCGTGCGAATCCTCGACGAAAAGCAATTCCTCCAACTCATGGAAGGGACCGAATGAAACCAGTGCGACCGCTCAGGAAGGCCGTCTTCCCGGTGGCGGGGATGGGAACCCGATTCCTGCCCGCCACCAAGGCGAGCCCGAAGGAAATGATGCCGGTGGTCGACAAGCCGCTCATCCAGTACGCCGTTGAAGAGGCGGCCGCGGCGGGAATCACCGACCTCGTCTTCATCACCGGGCGCAACAAACGCGCAATCGAAGACCATTTCGACAAGGCATACGAAATGGAAAGCGAGCTTTCCGCCAAGGGAAAGCAGGAATTGCTCGACGTCGTCCAGCAGGTCCTGCCGCGAGGGTGCCGTTGCATTTACATCCGCCAGTCCGAACCGCTGGGACTGGGTCACGCGGTCCTGTGCGCCCGGCCTGCGATCGGCGATGAAGCATTCGCAGTGATCCTGGCCGATGACCTGATCGCCGGCGAACCTCCCGTGATGGCGCAAATGGCCACCCTGTACGAAGCCGAGCAATGCTCGATCCTCGGAGTGGAGGACGTGCCGGCCGACCAGACTGCGAGTTACGGCATCGTGAGCCCGGAAAAATCCGGCGGAAAATGCGTGGCGATCAATGCGATCGTCGAAAAGCCCGCGCCGGCCGAGGCGCCTTCCACGCTGGCCGTGGTCGGCCGATATGTGCTGACACCCGCCATTTTCGATCGGCTCGCGAACGTCCGGCCCGGGCGCGGCGGTGAAATCCAGCTCACCGACGGAATTTCGGCGCTGCTGTCGTCCGAGCGCGTACTTGCGTACCGATTTTCGGGTACTCGCTACGACTGCGGTTCGAAGCTCGGTTACCTGAAGGCCACGGTCGAACTGGGCCTTTGCCATCCCGAAGTCGGTGCCGATTTCGGCGACTTCCTCAAGCGGCGGGGCTGATTGCGCGATCCCGCCCAAGCGTGGCAAATGCTGCGCAACGCTGAACTCGTCTGCGATGCCGCCGAAGTCACACGTGCAATCGAGAAGCTCGCAGAGGCCATCTCCGGGCGACTTTCTGGCGCGTACCCGCTTGTGCTGACGGTCATGGGAGGGGCGGTGTTCTTCGCCGGGCAGCTCCTTCCCAGGCTGCGATTCCCGCTCGATCAGGACTACATTCATGCCAGCCGGTATGGCGACTCCATCGCCGGGAGCGATATCCGTTGGCGGGTGCATCCGCCTGAATCCGTGCGGGGCAGGACCGTGCTGGTGCTCGATGACATTCTCGATGGCGGCAACACTTTGGCGGCAATTCGAGAGCGAATCCTGGCGCAGGGGGCCGCCGAGTTTTTTTCGGCGGTGCTCACGGAAAAAATGCACGGCACCGAAAAGGCGGCGAAAGCGGATTTCGTCGGGCTGCACATTCCCAACCGCTTCGTTTTCGGTTGTGGCATGGATGCGCGTGGCAATTGGCGTAACCTGCCCGAAATCTATGCGCTCAAGGAGGCCTGAGAGTGCTCGGCATCATCGGCGGAAGCGGGCTGTCCTCGTTGTTCGGCCACGCGACGCAAACTTCCCGCCCCTCGGCGGAAACGCCGTATGGGCCGCCTTCCGGTCCGCTCACGATGGGGCAGCTCGGGGGCCGCGAGGTCGCGTTCCTGGCGCGTCACGGGGAGTCGCACCGGATTCCCCCCCACGAGGTCAATTACCGCGCGAATATCTGGCTGCTGAAGGAGCGGGGGGTTAGCAAGGTGCTGGCGGTCGCCGCGGTCGGCGGAATCGGCCCGGACTTCGGTCCGGGCTGCCTAGCGGTCCCGCACCAGCTCATCGACTACACGTGGGGTCGTCCGTCGACGTTTTTCGAAGGTCCCGGCAAGCCTGTTACGCATATCGATTTCACCGAGCCATATAGCCAGTCGATGCGAAAGGAAATCCTGGAGGCCGCGCTCGCATGTGATATGAGGGTTGTGGATGGCGCGGTTTATGCGGCAACGCAAGGCCCGCGTCTCGAAACCGCCGCCGAAATCGATCGGCTGGAAAGGGATGGGGCTGATGTTGTCGGCATGACCGCGATGCCGGAAGCTGCGCTCGCGCGCGAACTCGGTCTGGACTACGCGGCGATTGCGGTCGTCGCCAACCATGCGGCGGGACGGGGAGACAGCGCCCACGCGATTTCCATGGAGCAGATCATGCAGGTGCTGGACGGGGCGATGGTGAAGGTGCGCAGGATCATAGAAAAGATGGCGGCCCAATGATTCGCCAAGTGCTCAAGATGGGGGACGCGAGGCTTCTCGAAGTGTCCCGGCCGGTAACTAAATTCGGCACACCCGACCTCGATGGGCTCCTTGCCGACATGCACGACACCATGGCGCATCTGGACGGGGCCGGGCTGGCCGCTCCGCAGATCGGGGTGGGCCTTCGGGTGGTGATCTTCGGCCTGAAGAACAACCCCCGCTACCCGCAGGCGGAAGAAGTGCCGTATACCGTGTTGATCAACCCGGTGATCGAGCCGTTGTCGGACGAGATGGAGGAGGGCTGGGAAGGGTGTCTCTCGGTTCCCGGCTTGCGCGCAGTCGTGCCGCGCCATTCACGCCTGCGTTACCGTGGCTTCGATGCGACTGGCGCGGCAATCGACCGGGCGGCGGAAGGCTTCCATGCGCGCGTGGTCCAGCACGAGTGCGACCATCTCGACGGCATCCTGTACCCAATGCGGGTTCGCGACTTCTCCCGGTTCGGCTTCATTGATGCATTGTTCCCCGGCCAGGAAGTCGCGGACGATTGATCGCGTCCGGGACCCTCTGCATCAGACGTGCAGTTCTTCCAGCAGGTCCTGTTCCAGCAGGAGGACAACGCGCTGGTTGGATAACAATTCGCCCGCAATAAGGAAAACGTCCTCCGCGCGATCGCCCAGCGTATTGACTTTCGCGCTGCGCAGATTGACGTTGTATCTGGACAGGACGCGTGCGATCCCGTACAGCAATCCGGTTCTATCACTGGCGACGATCGAAAGAACATGCAGGGTGCCGCGCTCATCCGGCCGTACGTCCACCGACGGGGTGACCGGGAAGTGCCTCACCCGGCGCGAAATTCTGCCGCGGGCTGATGGCGGAAGCGGCGCATCGTCGAGCAGTTCCAGCGCCAGCTCGGATTCGATGAGGCCGATCATGTCGCGATAATGCGCCGCCTTGCCCCGACCCATTATGAGGAAAGTGTCGAGCGCGTATCCATGCCGAGTGGTGTGGATCTTTGCTTCGACAATGTTGAAATTGGCGCGTTCGAAGTAGCCGCAGATGCGTGCGAAAAGTTCTTTGCGGTCCGGCGTGTAGATCATCACCTGCAGGCCTTCGCCGAAGCTCGAAAGCCGGGCGCGCACCACTGGCTTGCCGGAGTCGGCGCGGTAATGCAGGTTGCGCGTCTGCCAGGCAATTTCCTGCGCGTCGTGGCGCAGGAAATAAGCCGTGTCGAGCTGCGCCCAGAATTTGTCCTTGACCGAATCGGACAGCGCATACAGCCGCAGGAGGCGCATGGCTTCGGCCTGGGTATCCGCGACGGCGGAGTCGGGCTTGAGCACGCCGCCGGTGAGCAAATGCCGAGCCGCACGGAACAGGTCTTCGAGCAGCTTCGCCTTCCATGCGTTCCACACCTTGGGGCTGGTGCCGCGCACGTCGGCGACGGTGAGGAGATACAGCGCGACGAGGCGCCTTTCGGTGCCCACCACCGCGGCGAAAGAGCTGACCACATCGGGATCGGCGATATCCTGCTTCTGCGCCACCGACGACATCGTCAGGTGGTGCACGACGAGGAACGTGACCAGCTCGATGTCCTCGGCTGCAAGTCCATGGCTGCGGCCGAAGCGCCGCGCGTCTGACGCGCCGAGGGTCGAGTGGTCGCCGCCCCTTCCCTTGGCGATGTCGTGATAAAGAGCCGCTACGTATAGCAGCCATTTGCGGTCGAACCCGCTCATGAGGCGGCTGGCAAGGGGGAATTCGTGGGCCAGTTCGGGAATGGTGAAGCGACGAAGGTTGCGCACCACCATGAGGATGTGCTGGTCCACTGTATAGACGTGGAACAGGTCGTGCTGCATCTGGCCGACGATGCGCCCGAATTCCGGCATGTACCGGCCGAGGATGTCGTACTGGTTCATGCGCCTGAACTCATGGACGATGCCGCGCGGCTGCTGGAGGATCTGCAGGAAAAGCAGCTTGTGCAGCGGCACCCGGCGGTACGCGGCATCGATGCGCATCCGTGCACGCCAAAGTGCGCGCAGGGTGGGGGCGGTCATGCCGCGCAACTGCTGGTGCTGTTGCATCAGGAGGAAACTTTCGAGGATCGCCGAGGGTTCGGTTTCGAAGATCCGCTCGCTGCGGGCGTCAAGCAGGTCGCCGCGTGCCTGAAAGCGCTCGTTGAGCACGCGCGGCGGGTGCAGCGGCCCCTGGGACAGCCGTGCGCCGAGGTTCTGCAGCAGGATCGTGTTCAACTGGGTGATCGCCTTGGCAGCGCGGAAATAGCGCTGCATGAGCACTTCGCTTGCGCGTCGCGTGCCGGTCGCCATGCATCGCATCTGCCCGGCGAGCGCAGTCTGGTAATCGAATACGATCCGGTCTTCACGCCGCCCGGCAAGGTAGTGCAGCCGGATCCGGAGTTCATCGAGCAGCACTTCGTTGCGTGCGAGCTCGGTAGATTCGGCCCGCGTGATCAGCGCACAGAGCTCCAGGTCGCGCCATCGCTTGCCGATGCCCGAGGCGACCGCGATCCAGCGGATCGTCTGCAGATCGCGAAGGCCCCCGGGGGCTTCCTTCAGGTTGGGCTCCAACGCGTACGGCGTGTCCTGGTGCTTGGCATGGCGATGTTCCTGCTCGAGCCGCTTGGCTTCGAAAAAAGCCTCGCCGTCAAGGAGTTCGCTCATGCAGGTCGCCAGGCGCGAAAAAAGGGTGCGGCTTCCGCCAATGAGCCTGGCTTCAAGGAGGGAGGTCTGTACTGTGATGTCTGCAGCCGCCGCTTCCGCGCAGGCGTCTACGGTGCGGACGCTATGGCCTGCCTCCAGTCCGACGTCCCAGAACAGTCCGACCAGCGATTCGAGCCTGGATTTCTCGTCCGGCCCCGGCTCATGCTCCAGCAGGACGAGGAGGTCGATGTCCGAATAAGGGAATAGTTCACTGCGGCCATACCCCCCCACGGCGACCAATGCCGCTCCCCGCGGCATGCCCGCACTCCGCCAGAGCGAGAGCAGCACCCTGTCGATCAGCTTCGCATGGCGGCGCAGGAGCGCCTTGGGATTGGGGCCGGCGAAAAATGCTGCGCGCAGTTCGTCGCGCCCTGCCTGCAAGATGGCTTTTGTGGCGTCGACCGTCGCCGTGTCAGTGGCCGCAGCCGCTCGGAGCGACGCGACCACGGGCTACCCGATTACAGGCGGTGGAAGGGGTGTCCCCGCGGACTGGGTCAGCACGTCGAATCCGGACTCCGTGACAAGCACGGTGTGTTCCCATTGCGCCGACAGGCTGTGATCCTTGGTCACGATGGTCCAGCCGTCCGCGAGTTCGCGTATCGCGGGGTTGCCCGCGTTGATCATGGGCTCGACGGTAAAGGTCATGCCCTGCTCGAGTTGCAGGCCGGTACCGGCTTTTCCGTAATGGAGGATCTGCGGATCCTCGTGGAACTTGCGCCCGATCCCGTGCCCGCAGAATTCGCGCACCACCGAATAGCCGTGCCTTTCGGCATGTGCCTGTATGGCCGCGCCAATGTCTCCCAGCCTCGTGCCCGGACGGATGCGGGAAATGCCGACCCACATGCACTCGTATGTGACATCGCACAGGCGGCGCGCCTGGATGCTTGGCTCAGCGACGTAATACATCCGGCTGGAGTCGCCGTGAAACCCGTCCTTGATCACCGTGACGTCTATATTCAGCACGTCCGACGCCTTGAGGATCCGGTCGCCCGGGATCCCGTGGCATACCTGATGATTGACCGAGGTGCAGATCGATTTCGGGAAGGGCTTGTAGCCGGGTGGGGCGTAGTTGAGCGGGGCCGGCACGGTTTTCTGCTCGCTGACCATGTAGGCGTGGCACAGGTCATTGAGCCGGCCGGTCGTGACGCCCGGCTTCACGAATGGCGTGATGTAGTCCAGCACTTCGGACGCCAAGCGGCCAGCCAGGCGCATATTCTCTATTTCTTCGGGGGTCTTGAGCGTGACGGCCATGGGCTTGGGGTGGGTCGGGGAACGGATGCTGACGGGCAGGGCGCGAGAATACGGGAATGGTGCCGCAGGGGCAACGATAGATTGGGCCTTGAGCCCTGATTATGCTAGAATTTCGGGCTGGCTGAGTAGAAACGCTGCTAGGCCAAATTTCCCGCCCGCGGTCTTAGGGTGCCCCGGTTCGCAGAAACCGGGGTTGCACGACCCGCAGGCGGCAGTGAACAACCCTAAAAGGAAACGACAATGTCTGTAACGATGCGTGAAATGCTGGAGGCGGGCGTCCATTTCGGGCACCAGACCCGCTACTGGAACCCGAAGATGGAGCAGTTCATTTTCGGCCACCGCAACAAGATCCATATCATCAACCTCGAGAAGACCCTTGTGATGTACCAAGGGGCGCTCAAGTTCATCCGCCAGTTGTCCGCGAACAAGGGCAACCTGCTTTTCGTCGGCACCAAGCGCCAGGCGCGCGAGATCGTGCACGAGGAAGCACTGCGCTGCGGTTCCCCCTTCGTCGACCACCGCTGGCTGGGCGGCATGCTCACGAACTTCAAGACGGTCAAGCAGTCAATCAAGCGCCTGAAGGAAATGGAACAGATGGCGCAGGACGGGTCGTTCGAGAAGATCGCCAAGAAGGAGGCCCTGGGCCTGCAACGCGAAATGGACAAGCTGCAGCGCAGCCTGGGCGGGATCAAGGATTTGGTCAGCCTTCCGGATGCTTTGTTCGTCATCGACGTCGGGTACCACAAGGGCGCGATCACCGAGGCCAACAAACTCGGCATCCCGGTGGTGGCAGTTGTCGACACGAACCACACGCCCGAGGGAATCGATTACGTGATCCCCGGCAATGATGACTCGAGCCGCGCAATCAGGCTGTATGCACGTGGCGTGGCGGATGCGGTGCTAGAAGGCCGGACCCAATCGGTCGAGCGGGTGATAGCCGCCTCGCGCGACGAGTTCGTCGAGGTCAACGACGAGGTCGGCGCCTGAGGCGGGTGCGTTGCGGTAAGAGTACAAGGGGCCGCGGGCCCCTTTTTTAAATCCAAGGCAGGACAATCGGCAGGAGTAGGGTAATGGCGGAAATTACAGCGGGTCTGGTCAAGGAATTGCGCGAAATGACCGGGCTTGGGATGATGGAATGCAAGAAGGCGCTGCAGGAGACCGGCGGCGATATCGCCAAGGCCGAGGAATTCCTGCGGATCCGCAGCGGAGCGAAGGCAAGCAAGGCGGCGGCCCGCGTGGCGGCCGAGGGCGTGGTCGGCGCGTTCGTGTCGGGGGATGGCAAGCTCGGCGCCCTCGTCGAAGTCAACTGCGAGATCGATTTCGTCGCCCGGAACGAGGATTTCCTGTCGTTTGCCAACGCGCTTGCGGAAGTTGTGGCCAGGGAGAACCCTGCAGACGCTGCTGCGCTTGCCGCTCTCTCGGTCGGAGGCGAAGGCGTCGAGGCCCGCAGGCAGGCGCTGGTCCAGAAAATCGGTGAAAACATCTCGATCCGGCGCCTTCATCGCCTCGCCGCAACCGGCAAACTTGCGCAGTACCTGCATGGCGTGAAGATCGGTGTGCTCGTCGACTACGACGGCCCAGAGGAAGCGGGCAAGGACGTGGCGATGCATGTCGCGTTCTCCAAACCGCGCTACATGCGCAAGGAAGATGTTCCCGCCGAAGTTGCAGCCAAGGAGCGCGAGATCCTGGCCGCCCGTGCGAGCGAATCAGGCAAGCCTCCGGAGATCGTCGCCAAGATGATCGAGGGTGGCATCAACAAGTTCCTCGGCGAGATTTCGCTGCTCGGCCAGCCGTTCGTCAAGGACGACAAGCAAACGGTCGAGAAGATGCTCCTGGCGCGAAAAGCCAAGCTGCACGGGTATGCCTTCTTCGTCGTCGGCGAAGGCATCGAGAAGAAGAGCACCGACTTCGCGGCCGAGGTGGCCGGCGTCACCCGCTGAACAAAGGGCCCCCGTGACGCCAAAATACAAGCGCATCCTCCTCAAGCTTTCGGGCGAAGCCCTCATGGGCGAGGACGCGTACGGCATCAACCGGCAAACGATAGAGGCCATCGTCGGTGAAGTCGCAACCGTGGTGCGCATGGGCGTCGAAATCGGGGCTGTCATCGGCGGGGGGAACATCTTCCGCGGCGTGGCGCCGGGCGCGGCGGGGATGGACCGGGCCACAGCCGATTACATGGGGATGCTGGCCACGGTCATGAATGCGCTCGCATTGCAGGATGCGATGCGCCACGCCGGAATCGCCAGCCGCGTGCAGTCGGCGCTCAACATCGAACAGGTGGTCGAGCCGTACATTCGCGGGAAGGCGATTCGCTACCTCGAGGAAGGCAAGATCGTTATTTTTGCCGCCGGAACCGGCAATCCTTTCTTCACCACCGATACGGCGGCGGCGTTGCGCGGAAGCGAAATGGGCGCCGAGATCGTGTTGAAGGCCACCAAGGTGGATGGGGTGTATACCGCCGATCCACGCAAGGACCCGTCGGCCCGGCGATACAGCCGCATCAGTTTCGACGACGCGATCCACCAGAACCTGAAGGTCATGGATGCAACCGCCCTGACGCTGTGCCGTGACCAGAAGCTACCCATCAATGTGTTCAGCATCTTCAAGCCCGGCGCCCTGCAGCGCGTGGTGGCGGGGGAAGATGAGGGCACGCTGGTGCATATCTGAGAACGTGCGGGAGATGACAGTGGACATTGCCGAGCTGAAAAGAAATACCGAAGCCAAGATGAAGAAGACGCTCGAGGCGTTGAAGAACGACTTGGGGAAAGTACGCACTGGGCGCGCCCACACCGGACTTCTCGACCACGTGATGGTCGATTACTACGGCGCGCAGACCCCGCTGAGCGGGGTTGCCAGCGTTTCGCTGATCGACGCGCGCACGATAGGCATCACGCCGTGGGAAAAGAAGATGGTCGCCGCCATCGAAAAGGCAATCCGCGAATCGGGGCTGGGCCTGAACCCGTCCGCCATGGGCGAAACGATCCGCGTCCCCATGCCCGCGCTGACCGAAGAGCGGCGCAAGGAACTCATCAAGGTGGTGCGCGGCGAGGGCGAAAACGCCCGGGTCGCAGTACGCAACCTTCGCCGCGATGCCAACCATTCGCTCAAGGAGGCCCTCAAGGAGAAGGAGATTTCCGAGGATGACGAGCGCCGCGCCCAGGACGAGGTGCAGAAACTGACCGACCGCCATGTGGCTGAGGTCGACAGGATGCTTCAGCACAAGGAGGCGGAACTCCTCGCCGTCTGAGGCGGACCGCTAACGATGCACAAGAGCTCAACACTTACACTGCCGGACGCGGGCGCGATTCCGCGCCACGTCGCGGTCATCATGGACGGAAACGGCCGCTGGGCGAAGCGCCGCCACCTGCCGCGATTCGCCGGTCACCAGCGCGGCGTCGAGGCAGTGCGCACCGCGGTGAAATGCTGCGTCGATCGCGGCATCGAATACCTCACGCTGTTTGCTTTCAGCTCGGAAAACTGGCGCAGACCCGCCGAAGAGGTAGCCCTGCTGATGGAATTGTTTACCGGCGCGCTCACCAAGGAAATGGTGAAAATGCACCGTAACGGGGTGCAGCTGCGAGTAGTCGGCGATCTCGGGCGGTTCGACTCCCGCATCCAGTCGCTGGTGGCCGAAGCCGAGCGCATGACCTCGGGCAACCGTACACTCACGCTCACCATCGCCGCCAATTACGGCGGTCGCTGGGACATGCTCCAGGCCCTGAGCCGCCTCATGAAGGAGCGTCCCGGCGCTGCATCGAGGCAGTTGTCCGAGGAAGACCTTGCGCCCTATCTGTCCATGAGCTATGCGCCGGAGCCGGACTTATTCATCCGCACCGGCGGCGAGCATCGCATCAGCAATTTCCTGTTGTGGCAGCTCGCCTATACCGAGCTCTATTTCACCGATGCGCTCTGGCCGGACTTCGGAGCCGAGGTTCTCGACGAAGCCATCGCGTGGTATGGCGCGCGCGAACGCAGGTTCGGGCGCACGAGCGAGCAGCTCGAGGCCGGCAGGCAGGGCCGCAATGGCGCTGCGGTTGCCGCTGCCGATGCTCCGCGACGCACGCGGGCGAATGCTTAAGGAGCGGATCGCCACCGCAATCGTCCTGCTGGGGGTCTTCTTGGCGGCGCTCCTTGCGCTGCCTACCCGGCAGTTCGCCATCCTCGTGGCCGCCGTAGTTGCGCTGGGTGCAGTCGAGTGGGCCGCCCTCGCCGGAATCGGCCGGCCCGGACGCTACGTGTTTTCGGCCTTGGCGACCGCCCTGTTTGGTTCCGCGGTCTGGATATTCCAGGCGATCGATCCATCGCGGCGCGAAGTCGCACTGGTATTTGCCATTTCGGCCGCTTTCTGGGTATTCCTCGTGCCGTACTGGCTGTCGCGCGGGCTTGGTGTCGTGTTCCGATCGAAGGCTGCATCGCTCGCCATCGGGCTGGTCGTGGTCCTGCCGACGGGGATTGCAGTCGTCAGCCTGCATTCGATTGCCCCGGTGATGCTGCTCGCGCTGCTTGCATTCGTCTGGATCGCCGACATCGCGGCCTTTTTCGTGGGCCGCAAATACGGCAGGCACAAGCTTGCACCCCGGATCAGTCCCGGCAAGAGCTGGGAAGGCGCGGTTGGCGCGCTCGTCGCCACTGTCATCTACGCTATCATTTGCGCCATGGTTTTGCCGCAGCTCAGCATCATTGCCCGGGGCGGCCTCTGGTTTGCCTGCGTCGCAGCAGCGTGCGTGCTTTGGGCGCTGAGCATCATGGGCGACTTGTTCGAATCGCTCGTCAAGCGCCAGGCGGGGGTCAAGGACAGCGGGACGCTTCTGCCCGGCCACGGCGGGGTGCTGGATCGCATTGACAGCCTGACCTCGACGCTGCCGGTCAGCGCACTTTTCTTTTATCCCATGACGGCCGGCCAATGAATGCGGGCGAGGCCAGTCGCGTCTCGAAGGGCTCGCGGGCCATCACGATTCTCGGTGCGACGGGATCGGTCGGGCGCAGTACGCTGGACGTTCTCTCGCGGCATCCGGCAAGGTTCACGCTGGAGGCGATAACTGCGCATAAATCCGCCGAAGCGCTTCTGGAGCTATGCGTACGCCACCATCCACGTGTCGCGGTTCTTTCCGGGGTCGCCGGGGATACCGCCCTCGAGCGCCGTCTGCGCGAGGCGGGCTGTCGCACCGAATTGCGGTTCGGCAGTGAAATGCTCGCGAGCGCGGTCGAGGGATGCGATGTCGTGATGGCCGCGATCGTGGGTGCGGCGGGACTTGCGCCGACCCTGGCCGCAGCCCGGGCGGGCAAGCAGGTTCTGCTAGCAAACAAGGAAGCCTTGGTTATGGCCGGCCCGCTTTTCATGCGGGCGGCACGAGAGGCTGGCGCCGTACTGCTTCCGATCGACAGCGAGCATAACGCTGTCTTCCAATGCCTCCCGACCGATGCTGCAGGGCGGGCCGACACAGGGCGCGTTCGCCGGATCGTGCTGACCGCGTCGGGCGGTCCCTTCAGGACGGCGAGTGCTGAAAAGCTGAAATCCGTGACACCGGATGAGGCGTGCGCGCACCCCAATTGGGTGATGGGCCGCAAGATATCGGTGGATTCGGCGACCATGATGAACAAGGGCCTCGAAGTCATCGAGGCACGGTGGCTGTTCGACATCGAGCCCGCGCGCATCGAAGTGGTCATCCATCCCCAAAGCGTCGTGCATTCCCTCGTCGAGTATGTGGATGGGTCGACCATCGCCCAGCTTTCCAATCCCGACATGCGCATCCCGATTGCCCACGCCTTGGCCTATCCCGACCGGATAGAGTCCGGCGCAAGCATGCTCGACCTTGCCGCGGTCGGCCTGCTGAATTTCGAACATCCCGATGTCGAGCGATTTCCGTGCCTTCAACTCGCCTATGACGCATTGCGAGCGGGCGGGACGGCTCCCGCCATCCTCAATGCTGCGAACGAAATCGCGGTGGAAGCATTCCTCGCCGGCCGGCTTGGCTTCATGGAAATTGCCGCAGTCGACGCCGGCGTGCTCGACGCCATGCCGGCTCGCGCCGCAAACACGCTCGAAGCAGTCGTCGATGCCGACCGCGAGGCGCGTGCGCGGGCCTGCAAACTCGTCACGACGAGACTGGGGCGCGCCGCGTGATGCTTTTCCAGACCGTCATGGCGTTCATCGTCGCGCTTGGCGTGCTCATCGTAGTTCATGAGTTCGGCCATTTCATCGTCGCGCGCTGGTGCGGCGTCAAGGTGCTGCGCTTTTCGGTCGGCTTCGGCCGTCCGCTGCTCGTCGTTCGGGCCGGGGCGGACCGGACCGAATGGGTGCTTTCGATCGTGCCGTTCGGCGGTTACGTCAAGATGCTCGACGAGAGGGAGGCCCCGGTGGCGCCCGCCGAACTCGATCGCGCCTTCAACCGCAAAAGCGTTTGGCGCAGGTTCGCAATCGTGGTGGCGGGGCCGCTTTTCAATTTCCTGTTCGCGATCTCGGTCTATTCCGGGCTTTACATGTATGGATTGCCCGAAGCCCGCCCGGTGGTGGGCGAGCCCCCGGCCGGGAGCATTGCAAAATCCGCCGGCTTTCAGGCCGGTGATACCGTTCGGCAGATCGACGACCACGCCATCGCCACCTGGCAGGAGTTTCGCTGGCGGTTGCTCCAGGGCGCATTGCAGCGCCAGTCGCTCAGCGTGGAAGTGCTCAATTCGATGCAGCAGATCTCCATCCTGCGTCTCGACCTGGGCAGCATGTCGGGCGAAGACGTGGAGAGCGACCTTCTTGAGAGGCTGGGATTCCGGCTGCATCGTCCGCATCTTCCGGCGGTGCTCGGCAAGGTGGTAAGCGGCAGCGTCGCAGAGGGGGCGGGCCTGCGCCCGGGCGACCGCATCGTAGCGGGCGACGGCATGCCCATTGGTTCTTGGGACGCGTTGGTTCTCGCCATCCGCGACAAGCCCGGCAAGCCAGTAAGGCTTGGCGTGCAGCGCAATGGCAATCCGCTTGAGTTCACCGTCACGCCCGAACCGGTGACCTCCGGGGATCGGCGCATCGGTCGCATCGGCGTCGCACCCGAAGTATCTCCCGGCCATGCCGAGCAAATGTTCGTGCGGATCAGCTATGGCCCGGTGGAAGCGGTGTCGCGCAGCGTGCAGAAAACGTGGGACATCTCGTTGTTCAGCCTGAAGATGCTCGGCAAGATGCTGGTCGGGGAAGTCTCATGGAAACACCTGTCCGGGCCGGTCACGATCGCCGACTTCGCCGGCCAGTCGGCGCAGCTCGGGTGGGTTTCCTACCTGACCTTCCTCGCCCTCATAAGCATCAGTCTCGGGGTGCTCAACCTGCTTCCCATCCCGCTGCTGGACGGTGGGCACTTGATGTATTATTGCGCGGAAATATTGAAGGGCAGCCCGGTATCCGAGCGTGTAATGGAGCTCGGGCAGCGTGTGGGTTTCGCGCTGTTGCTGGTTATGATGGCCTTCGCCTTTTACAACGACATCAATCGCCTGATATCCAGCTGAATGAACCGCCACCGGCATTGCGCCGCGCTCGTATCCGGAATTCTTGGCCTCCTTCTCAGCGCTTCGGCACTGGCGTTCGACCCGTTCACGGTCAAGGACATCCGCGTAGAAGGCTTGCAGCGCACCGAGCCCGGAACAATTTTCAGCTACCTCCCGGTCAAGGTCGGCGAGACCATGACAGAGGAAAAGGCGCAGCAGGCGATCCGCTCGCTCTTCGCCACCGGCTTTTTCCGCGACGTGCGCCTTGAGGTCGAGAACGGTGTCCTCGTGGTCCTGGTCGAAGAGCGTCCGGCGATCGCCCAGATCGATTTTTCCGGCATCAAGGAATTCGAGCCCGAAAATCTGCGGCGCAGTTTTCGCGAGCTTGGTCTTGCCGAGTCGCGCATCTTCGACAGGTCGCTCCTCGAGCAGGCCGAGCAGGAACTGAAGCGCCAGTACCTGTCACGCGGTTTGTACGGGGTCGACGTGCAGACGACGGTCACGCCGCTCGAGCGAAATCGCGTCGGCATCAATTTTGCCGTCAAGGAAGGCGAGGTTGCGAAGATCCGCGGCATCAATATCGTCGGAGCCACTGCATTCGACGAAAAGAACCTCCTCGATGAGTTCGTCCTGCGCACGCCCGGCTGGATCACCTGGTACACGAAACACGACCAGTATTCTCGCCAGAAGCTGGCCGGCGACCTGGAGTCGCTGCGCTCGTTCTACCAGAACCGCGGCTACCTCGATTTCAATATCGATTCGACCCAGGTTTCGATCACGCCGGACAAGAAGGACATCTATATCACCGTCAACATCACTGAAGGCGAGAAGTACTCGGTGTCGGGTGTGAAGGTGGCCGGGCAGCTGCTGTTACCCGAGGAAGAAATCAACAAGCTGATCAAGCTCAAGCCAGGCGATGTGTTCGCGCGCGACAAGCTGACCCAGACCACCAAGGCAATCGTCGACCGCCTTGGAAACGACGGGTACGCTTTCGCCAATGCGAATGCCGTGCCGCAGATCGACAAGGAAAAGCGCGAGGTTGCGTTCACTATATTTGTCGACCCGGGTCGACGTGTGTATGTCCGCCGCATCAATGTGGCGGGCAATACCAAGACGCGCGACGAGGTGGTCCGGCGCGAAATGCGCCAGCTCGAAGGCGGCTATTACGATGCGTCGAAGATCCAGCTTTCCAAGCAGCGGGTCGACAGGACCACCTATTTCAAGGACGTGAACGTAGAGACGGTGCCGGTGGCCGGCCTTGCCGACCAGGTGGACGTGAACTTCACCGTGGAGGAGAAACCCACCGGCGCGCTGTTGCTGGGAGCGGGCTTCTCGACGGTGGAAAAAGTCATCCTGTCCGGCTCCATCTCGCAGGGCAACGTGTTCGGCAGTGGAAAGTTCCTGTCCACGCAGGTGCAGAGCGGAAAGATCAACCGGATCTATTCCGTCTCCTACACCGACCCCTATTACACCGTCGATGGCGTGAGCCGCGGATTCGACGTGTACAAGCGCGACACCGATGCTTCCGCGCTGACGATCGGACCCTACAAGACCAAGACGATCGGCGGTGGAATGCGCTGGAGCTACCCGATCGCCGAGCGGGATTCGCTAAGCTTCGGGTTGAACGCGGAACACGTCAATCTGGAGACGTTCGCGACAAGTCCTGTCAACTACGTCAGCTTTGTGAATGCGTTCGGCAATAAGTACACCTACGCAGCGGCTACGGCGGGTTGGCAGCGCGACTCGCGCGACAGCCTGATCCTGCCGAAGGTCGGCAGCCTGCAGAAAGTCACCTCCGAAGTGGGGGCCGGGGACCTGCAGTACTACCGGCTCGGATACCAGCACCAGTACTTCCGCCCTCTGAGCCGTACCGTCACGTTGTTCCTCAATGCCGACGTGGGCGTCGCCAACGGCTTGGGCAACAGGCCTTTGCCATTCTTCAAGAACTTCTACGCCGGCGGTCCGGGCACGGTGCGCGGCTATAACTATTCGGCACTCGGCCCCCAGGACGGACTGGGCAACGTGCTCGGCGGAACCCGCCGCATCGTCGGCCAGGCCGAACTGCTGTTTCCAGTTCCCGGCGCCGCGCAGGAGAAATCGTTGCGCCTTGCGGTATTTCTCGACGGTGGCCAGGTTTTTGGCGCCAACGAGAAGATCGCGCTCGGCGACCTCAGGTACGCAACCGGGTTGGCTCTGAGCTGGAGTTCACCATTCGGCCCATTGCGCTTGTCCATCGCGCAGCCGCTCAATGCCACAGTCACGGATCGCGTACAAAGGTTACAATTCACTTTTGGCACTGGCTTCTGATCGGCACCCACGTCATGCATCGCAATAAAATCCTACTCGCCGTTGCCCTGTCGCTTTCTTCCGGCGCGCTGTTCACTGGCGCGGCGTCTGCGCAGGCCGAAGGCCGCATCGGTTTCGTGAATACCGAGCGCATCCTGCGGGATGCGATCCCCGCGCAGCGGGCGCAGAAGAAAATCGAGGCCGAATTCGCCAAGCGCGACCAGGAACTCTCCAAGATGGCCGACCAGCTGAAGAAGATGCAGGACGACCTCGAGAAGAACAGCGTCACCATGGCGGAGACGGCGCGCCGCAACAAGGAGCGCGAGTTCGCCGATGTCAACCGCGAATTCCAGCGCAAGCAGCGCGAGTTCCGCGAGGACCTCAATTCGCGCCGCAACGAGGAACTCGCCCAGGTCGTGGAGCAGGCGAACCGCGTGATCCGGCAGATCGCCGAGGCCGAGAAGTACGACATCATCTTCCAGGACGCGGTCTACGCAAACCCGCGCATCGACATCACCGACAAGGTGATCAAGACGCTCGAAGGCAAGCCGCCGGCGCGCTGACCGCCCGCGCGAAGATATGCGCGCCAACACGGGCAGGGCGACCCTCTCGCTCGCTGCCATCGTTGAAAAGATCGGCGGCCGCGTATCAGGCGACTCCTCAACCGTCGTCTCCCAGGTAGGCACGCTGGAGAGTGCGGGGCCAGGTGAGGTCGCCTTCTTTTCCAATCCACGCTACCGGTCGCAACTCGCGCAGACGCGCGCGGGAGCGGTTATCGTGTCGCCTGATGCCGAAGCGCTGACCACGATTCCGCGCATCGTAGCGGGGAACCCTTATGCGTACTTCGCCCGCGTTTCGCGGCTGTTCAATCCCGAGGCGTCCATAGAACCAGGGATCCATCCGATGGCTGTCGTACACCCGGGCGCGCAGGTCGATCCGTCCGCGCAGGTCGGTGCCGGAACTGTGATCGGTGCTGGCGCGGTCATTGGCGCGAAGGTAAGGATAGGCTCAGGCTGCCACATCGGCGAGGGTGCCGAAATCGGCTCCGGTTGCACCCTGTACCCTTCAGTCGTGATTTACGAGCATTGCATGGTCGGTGCTCGCGCCATCCTGCATTCGGGCGTGGTGATCGGTGCCGATGGCTTTGGCATCGCACAGGAGGAGGGGCGCTGGGTGAAGATTCCCCAGGTCGGACGGGTGATCCTCGGCGAAGACGTAGAAGTCGGTGCCAATACCACGATCGATCGCGGCGCAATCGACGACACCGTGATCGAGGATGGCGTGAAGCTGGATAACCAGATCCAGATCGGGCACAACTGCCGGGTGGGGGCGCACACCGCAATGGCGGGTTGCGTGGCCGTCGCGGGAAGCGCGCGCATCGGCCGCCGCTGCACGGTAGGCGCGGGGGCGATCATCCTCGGGCACCTCGAAATCGCTGATGAAGTCCACGTATCGGCTTCGACGGTCATTTCGCGTTCGATCCGAAAGCCCGGGACGTATACCGGCATGTACCCGTTCGACGACAATGAATCCTGGGCCCGGAACACCGCCTGGGCCAGGCACCTCGCGAAACTCGCGAACCGCGTCAGGGCGCTGGAAAAACGCCTGGCCGCCAAGGAGAGCAAGGATGACTGATGCCATGGACATCGCCGCCGTAATGGAGCATCTGCCCCATCGCTACCCGTTTCTCCTGATCGACCGCGTGAAGGAGGTCGAGCCCGGCAAACGGATCGTTGCGCTGAAGAACGTGACCATCAACGAGCCGTTCTTCCAGGGCCATTTCCCGCAGCGGCCGATCATGCCGGGAGTGCTCATCCTCGAAGCAATGGCACAGGCCGCCGGCATCCTCGTTTTCCGCACGCAGGGCAACAAGCCCGAGGCTGATTCCGTCTATTACCTCGCCGGTGTCGACAAGGCGCGATTCAAGCGGCCGGTCGTTCCCGGCGACCAGCTCGAGATCGAGGTCCTCATAGAGCGAAGTTTGCGGGGCGTGTGGAAATTCTCGTGCAAGGCGCGCGTAGACGGCGCCGTGGTGTGCGAGTCGCAGCTGCTTTGCTCGGTGAGCAAGGTCGCCGGGGCTTGATGGAACCCGTCTTGGTCCACCCGACGGCGATCGTCGCGCCGGGGGCGCAGCTCGCGCCCGGCGTGGAGGTCGGCGCGTATTCGATCATCGGCGCGGATGTCTCGATTGCCGAGGGCACGTGGATCGGGCCGCACGTCGTCGTGGAGGGGCACACCCGCATCGGGCGCAACAACCGCATCCACCAATTTGCCTCGATAGGCGGACCGCCGCAGGACAAGAAATACCGCGGGGAGCCGACCGCCGTCCATCTGGGCGACGGCAACACGATACGGGAATACGTGACCATCAATCGTGGTACGGCGCAGGATTCGGGTACTACGCGGGTCGGCGACGACAACTGGATCATGGCCTATGTGCATTTCGCGCATGATTGCCGGGTTGGCAGCCACACAATATTCGCCAATGCCTGCCAGGTGGCCGGCCATGTGCATGTGGGGGACTGGGCGATCCTTGGCGCGACGACGCTCGTGCACCAGTTCGTGAAGATCGGCGCGCACAGTTTCACCGCGATGGGAACGTTCCTGCAGCAGGACCTGCCGCCCTACGTGACCGCCGCGGGCAACGCTGCCAAGCCGTACGGCATCAACAGCGAAGGGCTGCGCCGGCGCGGGTTCTCCGCGGACGCGATCAATGCGCTGAAACGCGCCTACCGGACCCTCTACCGCTCCAGCCTCTCGCTCGAGGAGGCCAAGGCCGAGATGCAGGGGCAGGCGGAAACTTGCGCGGAGGTCGCTTTGATGCGCGACTTCCTTGGCGAATCGACGCGCGGCATCGTGCGCTAGCTGGTACGGTCGATGCGCAGAGCGGCAGGGAAATGAGCGGCACGACGATCGGGATGGTCGCGGGCGAGGCATCCGGGGACCTTCTTGGCGCCCACTTGCTGCAGGCGCTTGAAGAACGCAGGCCTGGCACCGCCTTTCACGGCATCGGCGGGCCGCGCATGATCGGGCAGGGGTTCGACACCTTCTACCCGATGGAAAAGTTGTCGGTTCGCGGTTATGCCGAAGTCTTCCGCCATTACCGAGAGATCATGGCGATCCGGCGCGCGTTGCTCGATCGGCTGCAGCGTGAGCGCCCACGAATCTTCATTGGCGTGGATGCGCCGGATTTCAACCTTGACCTCGAATATCGCCTCAAGTCGGCCGGCATCCCAGCGGTGCACTATGTAAGCCCTTCGATATGGGCGTGGCGACGCGGGCGCCTGGGCCGCATCGCCAAGTCGGTGACGCACATGCTCGTCCTGTTTCCGTTCGAAACCGAAATCTATCGCGAGGCGGGTGTCCCGGTCACTTACGTCGGCCACCCGGTCGCCGACACGGTGCCGCTGAATGTGGACAAGGCAGCGGCGCGCGAGCAACTGCGGCTTCCGGCGGGAAAACTGATCGTCGCGCTGCTCCCCGGAAGCCGCCAGTCCGAACTGCACTTTATGGCCGATGTTTTCGTCCAGGCCGCGCAGCGCATGCATGCCGAAATCGGCGATGTCCATTTCGTATGCCCGACGGCTTCTCGCCCGACGCGAGAGCTCATGAAGGAAGCCATCCGGCGCAACGAGGCAAGCGAACTTCCGCTCACACTGATGTTCGGTCATTCGCACGAAGCGCTGGCGGCCTCCGACCTGGCGTTGGTCGCCAGCGGGACGGCCACGCTCGAGACGGCGCTCTACCGCACGCCCATGGTGATCGTGTACAAGATGTCGCCGATCACGTGGCGCATCATGCGGCGCATGCTCTATCTGCCCTATGTGGGGCTTCCCAATGTCCTGGCGGGTGAGTTTCTGGTCGACGAATTGCTGCAGGATGCCGCCACACCGCAATCGGTATCCAACGCGCTCCTCGCGCTCATGCGGGACAGGGCTCGCCAGCAGAAGCAGGTCGAACGATTTGCCGAAATGCATGAAATGCTGCGCCAGGACAATGCAACCAAGGCCGCAGATGCCGTGCTGGAAGTGCTCGACAGCGCCGGAGGGCGGGCGCGGTGAGGGTCTGCGGCATCGACGAGGCCGGTCGCGGGCCGCTGGCAGGTCCCGTGTACGCCGCCGCGGTAATCCTCGATCCGGGCAAGCGGATCCCTGGCCTCAAGGACTCCAAACTCCTGTCTGCCGAGCGGCGCTGCGAGTTGCTCGCCATCATCCAGCGCAAGGCCATTGCATGGTCGATCGCATTCGCCACGGTGGAGGAGATCGACCGGCTCAACATCCTGCAGGCTTCGCTGCTTGCGATGCAAAGGGCGGTGGCCGGGTTGCCCATGGCACCCGACGAGGCCTGGGTGGACGGCAATCGTCCGCCGCAGCTTGGCGTGCCGATTCGCACCATCGTCGGCGGCGATCGCCTGCATCCGTGCATTTCGGCGGCTTCGATCCTTGCCAAGACTGCGCGCGACGCCGAAATGGTCAGGTTGCATGCAATCTATCCCGAGTATGGCCTCGACCGGCACACGGGTTACCCGACCGTGGCCCACCTGGCGGCGATTCGAATCCATGGTGTTTGCGAGATCTATCGCCATTCCTTCATGCCGGTGCGGATGGCGAGGCGATGAGCGTCATCCGCTCGCGCGACAATGAGCGGGTAAAGGCCTGGGTCAGGCTCGCGGACGATCCGCGGGAACGCCGCAAG
>JBBQCV010000004.1:0-49074 GCA_038319115.1 Burkholderiales bacterium
CCCTTTTTCTTTGGCATCTCCCATTTCCGTTCCCACCTTTTAAGAGCGCGCCATTCACTCGGATGCATAGCGACGATCACGCAGGCAAAGTGCGACTTCACTACTTCAAGGGCCGTGGACGGGCGGAAACGACGCGGTGGATGTTGGCGATCAGCCAGATTGCGTTTGAGAACGTGTCGGTCGACACGCCGGAAGCGCTCGCCGCACTGCGTGCCTCAGGCAAACTCCCGTTCGACCAGATGCCTCTGCTTGAGATTGACGGGCTGAACCTGAGCCAGTCGAGCGCGATGATCCGCTATTTGGCTCGCCGCGGTGGATATTACGGCGAGACTGATGCGGAGGCGCTCTGGTGCGACCTGATCGCCGGAGCCGTCGCCGACTTGGCCGAGACCGCGATGCAGGCGGCGTTCCAGCCGACGAAAGAAATCGCGATAGCAAACTTACGCAGCCAGTTTAAGAAATTCGGACCACGATTCGAGGCGCGGCTGGCCGAGAATGGTACGGGTTTCTGCGTCGGTGCCCGCTTCACGTTCGCTGATGTTGTTCTGGCGGAGGCGTTGAGCGCCTATTTGGACTGGGTGCCGGATATCCTTGAAGGCAGCTCCCTTCTGGCAGTGCTGCATGAGAAGGTTCTAAGCGCCCCGGGCATCGCTCACTATCTGAATTCGGCGCAAAGGTATCCGATGGCGGGAAATGACTACGTGATTGATGTCGCCAGTGTCCTGCAACGGGCGCTGCCATCCCATATGCCCGAGCCTTACCGGTTTATTCCCGTTGGGGCCCAACGTCCGGGGCCAGTCGCGAAGTAGCCCGCCGTGGCGGGACTACTCCCGCATCCGCGCCAGCTTCACCACATCGGGCAGCCGTCGCAGCGAGCGCATGACACGCGCGAGATGCTGGCGGTGCGCGACTTCGAGCACGAACAGCATCGTGGTGTAGAGCGAGCGATCCTCGTCCATGGTGATCGAGTCGATATTGGATCCGGCATCGGCGATTTCGGACGCGACCTTGGCGAGCACGCCGCGCTGGTTGGTCACCGTGACCTGGATCGCGGCCTGGAAGAGCTTGGCGGTGGCCGCGTCCCATTCCACGTCGATCCAGTTGTCGGGCTCGTTCTTGAGCGAGCGCTCGATCTGGTGGCAGTCGGCGGCGTGCACGACGAGGCCCTGGCCCTTCTTGATCGACCCGACGATGTGGTCGCCGGGGATCGGGCGGCAGCAGGAGGCCAGCTGCACGGCCATGCCTTCGGTGCCGCGGATGATTACGCTGCCCACGGGGCGCGCCGCGCCCTTGGCTTCGTCCTTCGGGTGCTCGCGAAAGCGCAGCAGGCGCCGCGCCATCACCGCGGGGAGTTGCTTGCCCAGGCCGATGTCGGCCAGCACTTCCTGGCGCGACCGGGCCCCGCTGTCGCGCACGGCGCGGTCCCAGTTCTGCGCGTCGATGTCGCCGATTGCGATGTCGAGCGGCCGCAGGGCCTGCTCGAGCAGGCGCTCGCCCAGCGCCGCGGACTCGTCGTACTGCATGGTCTTGAGGAAATGGCGGATGTTCGAGCGCGCCTTGCCGGTGCGCACGAACTGCAGCCAGCCCGGGCTGGGCTTGGCGTGGCTGGCAGTCACGATCTCCACGCGGTCGCCATTGCGCAGTTCGGTGCGCAAGGGGACCAGCTCACTGTTGACCTTGGCCGCCACGCAGCGGTTGCCGATGTCGGTGTGCACCGCATAGGCCATGTCGACCGCAGTCGCCCCGCGGGGCAATGAAAGGATCCGCCCGAGCGGGGTGAACACGTAGACCTCGTCGGGAAAGAGATCCACCTTGATGTGCTCGAGGAACTCGGCCGAATCGCCCGACTGGTTCTGGATCTCGAGCAGCGATTGCAGCCACTGGTGGGTTTTCTTCTGCAGGTCCGACAGCGTTGCGCCTTCGTCCTTGTACATCCAGTGCGAGGCAACGCCGGTCTCGGCGATGCGGTGCATCTGCTCGGTGCGGATCTGCAATTCCACCGGCGTGCCGAACGGGCCGATCAGCGTGGTGTGAAGAGACTGGTAGCCGTTGGCCTTGGGAATCGCGATGTAGTCCTTGAACTTGCCCGGCACGGGCTTGTACAGGCTGTGCAGCGCGCCGAGCGCGAGGTAGCAGGCCGGGATGCCTTCCTTCACGATCACGCGAAAACCATAGATGTCGTGGACCTCGGAGAACGTGAGGTGCTTTTCCAGCATCTTCTTGTAGGTGCTGTAGATGTGCTTCTCGCGCCCGTTGACGCCGGCTTCGATGACCGCGTCGGCCAGCCGCGCCTTGATCGCCTCCTGGGTCTTGCCGACGACTTCGCGCCGGTTGCCGCGCGCCGAGCGCTGCGCCTTGGTGAGCACGCTGTGGCGCAGCGGGTACAAATGGGCAAACGACAGCTCCTCGAGCTCCTGGTACAGGTTGTTCAGGCCGAGCCGGTTGGCGATCGGCGCATAGATCTCGCGCGTTTCGCGCGCTACGCGGCGGCGCTTGGCATTGGAGACCGCCCCCAGCGTGCGCATGTTGTGCAGCCGGTCAGCCAGCTTGATCAGGATGACGCGCACGTCGCGCGCCATCGCCAGCAGCATCTTGCGGAAGTTTTCCGCCTGGGCATCCTCGGCCGACTGGAACTCGATCTTGTCGAGCTTCGACAGGCCATCGACGAGGTCGGCCACGGGGCGGCCGAAGGTGTCGGAAATCTCGTCCTTGGTGACGGAGGTGTCCTCCATCACGTCGTGCAACAGCGCGGCCATCAGCGCCTGGCTGTCCATGTGCCAGCCGGCGAGGATCTCGGTGACCGCGAGGGGGTGGGAAATGTACGGCTCGCCCGACTGGCGGGTCTGGCCGGCATGAGCCGCTTCGCTGAAGCGGTACGCTTCGCCGATCTTGGCGATGTCGGCCTGCTTCAGGTAACTGAACAGGCCTTCGTTCAGCGCGGTGACGGCAGCCATCGGGGGGTGGGCTAAGGCGGGCGCCTGCGTTTGCAGTGCGGGATCGATGTCCGGTGCGGCTGGCCCCCTCTTGCCAGACGGGCGCCGGACACCTCAGGGGTCAGGGCGTCGCGATCGGCATCGGCGAGGCGGGGTTCTTCTTGAGCACCTCGAGGCCGACCTTGCCGCTGGCGATCTCGCGCAGCGCGATCACCGTGGGCTTGTCCTTGTTGGGCTCCACCAGCGGGGAAGCACCCGTGCAGACCTGGCGTGCGCGGTAGGTCGCGGCCAGGGTGAGCTGGAAACGGTTGGGGATGCGCTTGAGGCAATCGTCGACGGTAATGCGTGCCATGGTCTAGTTCCCGAGTCTGAAGAGTTCCGGATGCCGCGCAAGTTGCCTGGCTGTGCCCAGGCGCGCGCTGCGTATGATCGCGAGGAGGTCTTGGGAGGCCTCATCGAAGTCCTTGTTAATAATAGCATAATTGAACTCCGGCGAGTGGCTGATCTCGTCCCTCGCGACGGCCATGCGGCGGCGGATGACCTCGGCGGAGTCCTGGCCGCGCTTCTGCATGCGCCGCTCCAGCTCTTCGATCGACGGCGGCAGGACGAAAATGCCTGTGCAATCAGGGTACAGGCGGCGCACCTGCTGGGCGCCCTGCCAGTCGATCTCGAGGATCAGGTCGTGCCCGAGGGCGAGTTCGCGGTTGAGCGTGGCCTCCGAGGTGCCGTACCGGTAGCCATGCACCTCGGCCGATTCGAGGAATTCGCCGCGCTCGAGCATGGCGAGGAAGGCCGGATCGTCGACGAAGTGGTATTCGCGCCCATCCTGCTCGCCGGGCCGCGGGGTGCGCGTGGTGTAGGACACCGAAAGCCGCAGCGCGGGGTCGGCTTTCAGCGCCGCGCCAATCAGCGAGGATTTGCCTGCGCCTGAGGGCGCGGTGATCACGATCAGGTGCCCGCTCATGGCCTACTCGATGTTCTGCACCTGCTCGCGCATCTGCTCGATGAGGAGCTTGAGCTCGAGCGCGCAGTCGGAAATGGCCTGCGAGGCGGCTTTGGAGCCGAGGGTGTTGGCCTCGCGGTTGAGCTCCTGCATGAGGAAGTCGAGGCGCTTGCCGGCCGCGCCGCCCTTGGCCAGCACGCGCTCGACCTCGCTCAGGTGCGTGACCAGGCGCTGGAGCTCCTCGTCCACGTCGATCTTGATGCCGAACAGCGCGATCTCCTGGCGCACGCGCTCGTCGTCGGCCGAACCCAGCGCTTCGCGCAGCCGCTGCGCCATCTTCTCCTGGTAGGCGGCGATGGCTTCCGGCACCAGCGGCGCGACCGCGGCGGCGCTCTTCTTCATGGTGGCCACGCGTTCACGGATCACCGTTGCGAGCCTCGCGCCTTCGCGCGCGCGCGCGGCGACGAGTTCAGCTATCGCGGTCGCGCCGAGCGCGGCGGCCTTGTCGCGCAATTCGGCTTCCGACACCGTTCCTTCGGCGAGCACGCCGGGCCAGCGCAGGATGTCGGCGGTGCGCAGCGGCCCAGCCTCGGGCATGGCGGTGCGCACGATGGCGGCGAGCTTGCCGAGTTCCTCGAGCGCGGTGACGTTGAGTGCCTGGGCGCGCGGCCCGGTGGCGGCGGTGGAAATCGACAGCCGGCAATCCACCTTGCCGCGCGAAAGGCGCGCGCTGATCGCTTCGCGCAGGCCGGCTTCGAGCATGCGCAGTTCGTCGGGTACGCGAAACTGGATGTCGAGGTAGCGCGAATTTACCGAGCGCAGCTCGATATTGAGCGTCCCGCCGGTGATCTCCGCCGACGCGGTGGCGTATCCGGTCATGCTGTGGATCATGGAGCACGCAATGTGAGGTGATGTGAGGGCGAGTGTGCACTACTGCGCAGCCCCCAGGAGTCAGGCGCGTATCATAACAGTCTGCCGCACACGCCCGCCGCCTCCGCCGCGCGACCTTCCGTGACCGAAATCAAACAGGCCAACCAGTCACTGCCGGAAGGCTTCCAGCTCGAGGATTACCGCATCCTGCGCGTGCTCGCCGCGGGAGGATTTTCGTTCGTGTACCTCGCGCACGACGAGAAGGAAGTCCCGGTCGCGATCAAGGAGTACCTGCCTGCATCGCTTGCGCTGCGCACCGACGGCAAACCCGCGCCCGCGGTACCGGAGGCAAACCTCGCGATATTCCGCTACGGCATGAAATGCTTTTTCGAAGAGGGCCGCGCCCTCGCGACGCTCTCGCACCCGAACGTGGTGCGCGTGCTCAACTTCTTTCGCGCCAACGACACGGTGTACATGGTCATGCGCTACGAGCGCGGCCGCACGCTGCAGGAGCACATCCAGGCGCGCCGGGGTCCGCTGTCCGAAGCGTGGATCCGGCGCACTTTCAGCCAGCTCCTGCACGGCCTGCGCGAAGTGCACTCGCACAAGCTGCTGCACCTGGACATCAAGCCGGGCAACATTTACGTGCGTAACGACGGCTCGCCGCTGCTCATCGATTTCGGCGCCGCGCGCCAGACGCTTACCGCCGAGGGCACCCAGCTCCCGCCGATGTACACCCCGGGTTACGCGTCGCCCGAGCACTACGCCAACCGGCAGAACCTCGGCCCTTGGAGCGACATGTATTCGGTCGGCGCGGCCATGTATGCCTGCCTGTCGGCCGATGCGCCGCAGCCCGCCGACCGGCGGATCGAGTCCGACAAGGTCGAGCCGGCGCGTAAGGCGTGGAGCGGCAAGTTCACCAGCCAGCTGCTCGACACCATCGACTGGTGCATGCGCCTGGATCACCTCGAGCGCCCGCAAAGCGTGCTGGCCCTGCAGAAGGCGCTGCTCGGGCAGAAGGATCCGGGCCATCGGGGCGAGGCGCCGCTCATGGACCAGTTGAAGGGCATGCTCGGAAGGTTCACCAGGCGCGCGGCCGATGCGAACGAGAAGGTGGCTGCCGGCGAGGCACCGACCAAGTAACGCCGGCCGCGGCACGTCGATGAAATTTTCCATCTTCCAGGACAGCCGCCCGGGTGGGCGCGAGTACAACCAGGACCGCCTCGGGCACTGGTACACACGCGATTCGCTCCTTCTCGTGCTCGCCGACGGGATGGGCGGCCACCTGCTGGGCGAGGTGGCGGCACAGATCGCGGTCGATACGCTGGCAGCGGCGTTCCAGAACGAGGCGCAGACCCGCCTCCCCGACCCCGGGCCATTCCTTGAACGCGGCGTGCGCCGTGCGCACGCCGCCATCGACGCCTACACCGAAAGGCTCCGCCTGCCGGATTCGCCGCGCACCACGCTCGTCGCCTGCGTCGTGCAGGACGGCACGGCGTGGTGGACCCACGTCGGGGATTCGCGCCTTTACCTCGTGCGCCGGGGCGCGGTCCTCGCGCGCACGCGCGACCACACGCGCGTGCAGCAACTGGTGGACCAGGGCCGCATCCGCGAAGAAGCCGTGAGCTCGCATCCCGAACGCAACCAGTTGCTGCAATGCCTTGGGGGCGGGCATGTACCGGTCATCGAACCCGCGTCGAGCGCGCCGCTGGCCCGGGAGGACATCCTCCTCCTGTGCTCGGACGGGTTCTGGGGACCGCTTTCCCAGGGCGTGATGCTGGGCAAGCTGGGCCAGAAGAGTCTTGCCGAAGCGTTGCCCGATTTGATGAGCCTCGCGCAAGTTCGCGGTGGTCCGGGGTGCGATAATCTGTCCGTCGTCGCAATCGACTGGGGTGACGACGCCGCCGGGCAGCACGCGCTGGCCGCCCCCATCACCGTGCCTTCGTACGATTTGCCCACCGACCCGCGCGCGCCAGGTGCCGACGATCCGGCGCTGGCCGAGGTGCCGATGACCGACGCCGAGATCGAGCAGGCGATCGCCGACCTCAAGGTGGTCCTTAAACAGCACAGCCAAGGAAAGAAATGAGACTTAGCAATCGACGGCCCGACGAGCTTCGCAAGGTTTCCATCGAGCGAAACTACACCAAGCATGCGGAAGGCTCGGTGCTGGTGTGCTTCGGCGACACCAAGGTGCTGTGCACCGCGAGCGTGGAAGCCAAGGTCCCACCGTTCCTCAAAGGCCGCGGCCAGGGGTGGCTGACGGCGGAGTACGGCATGCTGCCGCGGGCGACCAATACGCGTGGCGACAGGGAGGCCGCGCGCGGCAAGCAATCCGGCCGCACGCAGGAAATCCAGCGGCTCATCGGGCGCTCGATGCGCGCGGTCGTCGACCTCGCCCGGCTGGGCGAGCGCACGATTCAGATCGACTGCGACGTGTTGCAGGCCGACGGCGGCACGCGCACGGCGTCGATCACCGGCGCATTCGTCGCCGTTCACGACGCCCTGACGTGGCTGAAGGCCCGTGGCACCATCGCCGAGCTGCCGTTGAAAGATTTTGTTGCCGCCGTGTCGGTCGGCGTGGTCGACGGCGTGCCCTTGCTCGACCTCGACTACGCAGAGGATTCCGCCTGTGGGACCGACATGAACGTGGTGATGACCGGCAGCGGCGGGTTCGTGGAAGTGCAGGGCACCGCCGAAGGTGCGGCTTTCTCGCGCGCCGAACTCGACGCATTGCTCGTGCTGGCCGACAACGGCATCCGCGATCTCGTGGCGATGCAAAAGCGCAGCCTCGGCCTGTGACCCCTCGACTTGTGAATCCACGCGGGCAACGCGCGGCGTGAAAAAGCTCGTCCTCGCGAGCGGCAACCCCGGCAAGCTCGGCGAGATCCGCGCTATGCTGGACCCGCTTGCGATCGAAGTGGTTTCTCAGGGCGACCTCGGCATCGCCGACGCCGACGAACCGCACTGCACGTTCCTCGAGAACGCGCTCGCCAAGGCGCGGCACGCGAGCCTTGCCTCGGGACTGCCGGCGCTGGCGGACGACTCGGGGATCTGCGTCGACGCCCTTGCTGGCGAACCCGGCGTCGATTCGGCCTATTTCGCCGGCCACCAAGGCAACCGCGGAGAGCGCGATGCGCGCAACAACGCGAAATTGATCGAGGCGCTCAGGGCCCACGTGGTGAAAACCGCGCACTATGTTTGCGTGATGGTGCTCGTGCGCCACGCCGCCGACCCGCAGCCGCTTGTGGCGCAGGGTGACTGGCACGGCGAGGTCACCGATCGGCCGCGCGGCAGCAATGGCTTTGGCTACGATCCCCTGTTCCTTGTTCGCGGCCTGGGCAAAACCGCCGCCGAACTCGACAGCGCGCACAAGAATCGCATCAGCCATCGCGGCATCGCCCTGCGGGAGCTGGTGGCGCGCCTGCACGCAGCCGACTAATGCCCGCTCCTGTCGCAGTCGCACTGTCCCGACCCGGCCAGATGCGCTTCGAGGCCCTGCCGCCGCTGGCGCTTTACGTCCACATGCCGTGGTGCGTGCGCAAATGCCCGTACTGCGATTTCAACTCGCACGAAAAAAAGGGCGACCTGCCCGAAGACGCCTATTGCGATGCGCTGGTCGCAGACCTCGAACATGCGTTGCCGTGGATCTGGGGCCGGCGCATCTACAGCATATTTTTCGGTGGCGGCACGCCCAGCCTTTTTTCCGCTGCCTCGATCGACCGGCTGCTGGCGGCGTTTCGCGCGCGTCTCACGATTGCCGCCGATGCGGAGATCACGCTGGAAGCCAACCCGGGCACGTTCGAGGCGCAGAAATTCAGGGATTTCCGTGCCACGGGGATCAATCGGCTGTCGATCGGGATCCAGAGTTTCGACGATGCGCACCTGAAGGCGCTCGGGCGCATCCACAGCGCCGCCGAGGCGCGCCGCGCGATCGGCATAGCGCAGGAGAATTTCGCCAACATCAACCTCGACCTGATGTACGGGCTGCCTTCGCAAACCCTCGCCCAGGCGCGCGCCGACCTGGAGGAGGGCATTCGCTGGGGCACCTCGCACCTGTCGGCCTACCAGCTGACCCTCGAGCCCAATACGGTTTTCTTCAGCCACCCGCCGCGCCTGCCCGGGCATGACGAGGCCGCCGCGATGCAGGAAGCCGCTGAGGAACTGCTGGCGCAAGCCGGCTTCGCGCACTACGAGACCTCGGCTTTTGCGCGGCCGGGCATGCGCTGCCGGCACAACCTCAATTACTGGCAGTTCGGCGATTACCTCGGGCTCGGGGCGGGGGCGCACGGCAAGATCAGCTTCCCCGACCGGATCGAGCGCCACGCGCGGGCCAAGCAGCCGCGCGAGTACATGGCGATGGCGCCTGAAGGCCGGTCAATCGTCGAGCAGCGCACCCTTGCCGCCGCCGAAGTGCCGTTCGAATTCATGCTCAATGCGCTGCGGCTGGTGGAAGGTGTACCGGTGGCGCTGTTCCGCGAGCGCACCGGGCTCGATCCCACGGTGCTCGAGGCCGCGCTAACCAAGGCCGAGGCGATGGGACTGCTCGAGCGCGATTGGAAGACCCTGCGCCCGACCTTGCGCGGGCAGCGTTTCCTGAACCAACTGCTGGAGCTGTTCCTGCCCTGATTTTGGCGAATTCATTTTCGTAGACTGGCTCCCCGATTAGCTCTCATGGAAGTTTGTGTACTGGTGCCAGTACATTCAGGGCTTGCGGAGGAACACCAGGTCGCGCACGCCGTGTCCCAGCCTGAGGCCGCGGGTTTCGAACTTGGTCTGCGGACGGTAGGCTGGGCGCGGGGCGAACCCCGGCGCGGAATTCTCCAGCAATGGCTCGGCCGACAGCACCTCGAGCATGTGCTCGGCGTAGGGCTCCCAGTCGGTGGCGAGATGGATGTAGCCGCCGGGGGCGAGCTTCGACGCCGCCAGCGAAACCAGCGGTGGCTGGATCAGCCGGCGCTTGTTGTGGCGCTTCTTGGGCCACGGATCGGGGAAAAACACATGCAGGCCAGCGAGCGAGCCGTCCGGCAGCATTTTCTCCAGCACCTCGACGGCATCGTGGCGGATCACGCGCAGGTTTGGCAGGCCCTCGGCGTCGATGGCCTTGAGCAGGCTGCCCACGCCCGGCAGGTGCACCTCGACCGCGATGTAGTCGTTTTCCGGGTGTTGCTGCGCGATCACGACGCTGGTTTCGCCCATGCCCGAGCCGATTTCCAGCACCAGGGGAGCGGTACGCCCGAACACTGCCGCCGGGTCGAGAGGCTGTTCGACGAATGCGATGCCGTAGCGCGGGTAGAGCGTGTCCCATGCGCGTTGCTGCGCGTTCGAGACGCGCCCCTGGCGCAGGACGAAACTGCGTACCGTCCTGCGCGGCGATTCCACGCCGGAGCCTAGGCTGCCTTGGTCTGCACCGAAGCGCTGATCATCCCGCCGGTGGGCGAGGAGGGCGCCGCCGAGTAGAGCTTCTTCGGCATGCGCCCGGCGAGGAATGCCTCGCGGCCGGCTTCCACGCCCTTCTTCATGGCGCGCGCCATCATCACTGGGTCGCGCGCAGCGGCGATGGCGGTATTCATGAGCACCCCGTCACAGCCCAGCTCCATTGCGATGGCCGCGTCCGATGCGGTCCCGACGCCCGCGTCGACGAGCACCGGCACCGAGACGCGCTCGATGACGAGTTGCAGGTTCCACGGGTTGAGGATGCCCATGCCCGAACCGATCAGCGAGGCGAGCGGCATCACCGCGACGCAGCCGATGTCCTCGAGCATTTTGACCTGGATGGGGTCGTCGGAGCAGTACACCATGACCTTGAAGCCGTCGGCCACCAGCGTCTTCGCCGCGGCGAGGGTCTCGGGCATGTTGGGGTACAGGGATTGCGGGTCGCCGAGGACCTCGAGCTTGACGAGGTCGTGGCCGTCAAGCAGCTCGCGCGCAAGGCGAAGCGTGCGCACCGCGTCGTCGGCCGTGTAGCAGCCGGCCGTGTTCGGCAGCAGGGTGAACTGCGAAGGCGGCAGCGAATCGAGCAGGTTGGGCTCGCCCGGATTCTGGCCGATGTTGGTGCGGCGGATCGCCACGGTGACGATCTGCGCGCCCGAGGCGTCGATGGCCGCGCGGGTTTCGGCAAAGTCCTTGTACTTTCCGGTGCCGACGAGCAACCGCGAGGCGTACGACTTGCCGGCAATGACGAGGGGGTCCTGCATGGTCAGCCCCCGCCCACGGCCACGACGATTTCGAGGCGGTCGCCATTGGCCAGGCGCGTGGCGCCATGTGCGCTGCGCGGCACGATTTCGCCATTGCGCTCGACCGCGATCTTGCGCCCTGCGAGCTCCAGCCGCTCGATCAGGGCGGCCACGTCGAGCGCCTCGTCGAAACGATGCGCGGCGCCATTTACGGTGACTTGTATCATGGGCGGAATGATACCGCGCGGCGTAACGCGCCGCGAGGCCGGTCGGACGAGCTGTGGCTTAGAATGCACGCCGAGGGAACCCAAAAATGCCAGCCGCCGGAATGCCCAGCCCGGAAGACCCGTTGCTCGCCGTGCAGAAGGAGTTGCGCGACGTCCAGCGTGCCGTGATCGCCCTGCGCGGGGAACTCGAACTCGCGCACGCCAGGCGCGAGGACGAGGTGCAGCATGCCGTGGCCGCCGGCCAGGACGAGATCAAGCTGTTGCGGGCGACGGCCGCCAGCCTGCGCGATGCGCTGGAACAGGCCGCCATCAAGCGGGACGCCGACGTGCAGGCCGCCCATGCCGCGGGTGCCAACGAGATCGCCCAGTTGAAAGCCACCTCGGCGGCGCTGCGCGAGCAGCTCGAGCTCGAGCGCAACTCGGCCGAGGGGCGCGTCCAGGCCGCCCATGCCAGCGCCGCGGCCGAGATCGGCCAGCTCAAGGCCACGGCTGGGGCGCTGCGCGAGCAGCTCGAAATGGTTCGGATCGCGGCCGAGAACGGGGTCCAGGTCGCCCGCCAGGCGGCGCAGGACGAAATAGCGCAGTTGCAGGCTTCCATCGTCGCAATGCGCGATTCCATGGAAAGGCACACCGCACGCCAATGAGCGAACAAACGCTTTCCGCGCCCAAGCGGCGCACCAAGCCCCCGGCCAACGACAAGCGGGGTGCGGTTTCGATCTCCCAGAAGCGCCGCCTGCGCGAGGCCGAACTGCTGCTCGAAATTTCGCGCAAGATGTCGGTGACCGATTCGCTCGACGAGGTCCTCACCACGCTGCTCGACGCCACGACGGGCGAGCTCAATACCGAGCGCGGCACGCTGTTCCTCAACGACGCCGAGACCAACGAGCTGTATTCGCGCGTTGCGCAGGGCTCGTTCCGGCGCGAGATCCGCATCCTGAATACCACCGGCGTGGCCGGCCACGTCTTCACCACCGGGCAGGGCACCATCGTCCACGATGCCTACGCCGACCCGCGCTTCAACCGCAGCGTCGACGAGCGTACCGGGTTCGTGACGCGCGACCTCCTGTGCGTGCCGATCCGCACGGCCAAGGGGCTGGTCATCGGCGTGGCGCAGCTGCTGAACAAGCGCAAGGGCAAGTTCACCGCGGCGGACCTCGCGCTGCTCGGGCAGATGGCGGCGCAGGGGGCCGTCGCGCTGCAAAGCGCACAGGTCATCGAGCGGGTCGAGCGGGTGCGCAAGCAGGAGCTCGAGTTCGTCAACATCGTCTCGGAGATGACCTCCGACATCAAGCTTGGCTCGCTGCTGCAGAAAGTGATGGGCGAGGCCACCCGGATGCTGAACGCCGAGCGCTCGACGCTGTTCCTGAATGACGAAAAAACCAGCGAGTTGTGGTCGGAGGTCGGCCAGGGTCTGGAATCGCTGCAGATCCGCCTGCCCAACCACATGGGCATCGCCGGCGCGGTGTTCAAGTCGGGCAAGACGATCAACATCCCGTACGCCTATGCCGACTTGCGTTTCAACCCGGCGTTCGACAAGAAGACCAATTACTTCACGCGCTCAATCCTGTGCGTGCCGGTGGTCAACAAGCTCGGCAAGACGATAGGCGTGACGCAGGTGCTCAACAAGCGCGGCGGGCCGTTCTCCAACGAGGACGAGGCGCGCTTGCGCGCCTTCACCGCCCAGGTGTCGATCGCGCTCGAGAACGCCAAGCTGTTTGCCGACGTGCAGGCAATGAAGAATTACAACGAGGCGATGCTCGAATCGATGTCCAACGGCCTCATCACGCTGGATGCACAGGACCGGATAGCGACCTGCAACGCCGCCGGGCTGCGCATCCTGCAGGCTGCGGGCAAGCCGATTGTGCAGTCCTCGGTGGCCGATTTCTTCGGGCCGGCCAATGGTTGGGTGCTGGACAAGCTCAAGGCAGTGGCCGATACCGGCGAGCAGCAGATCAGCGTGGACGCGCCGTTGCAAGTAGGCGACAGCGCGCTGTCGGTCAACTTCACCGTCCAGCCGTTGCTCAACGTCGACCAGCAGCGCATCGGCTCGATGATCGTGCTGGAGGACATCAGCTCGGAAAAGCGCCTCAAGTCGACGATGTCGCGCTATATGGACCCGGGCATTGCCGACCGGCTGCTCGCGCAGGGCACCGATCTCCTCGGCGGGCAGGATCTCGAGGCGACCGTCCTGTTTTCGGACATCCGCGGCTTCACCACGCTGACCGAGCAGCTCGGCCCGCAGGGTACGGTGGCGCTCCTCAACGAGTACTTCACGCTGATGGTCGACTGCCTGCAGAAAGAGGAGGGCATGCTCGACAAGTTCATCGGCGACGCGGTGATGGCCGCTTTCGGCATCCCGGTGCCGCACGATGATGACCCCGACCGGGCCACGCGCACCGCGATCGCCATGCTCACCACGCTCGCGCGCTGGAACGAGCAGCGCGCCGCCGATGGCAAGCTCCCGGTGGAGATCGGCATCGGCCTGAATACCGACCGCGTCGTGTCCGGCAACATCGGGTCGCAGAAGCGCATGGATTTCACCATCATCGGTGACGGGGTGAACCTCGCGGCGCGCCTGGAGTCGGCGTGCAAGCAGTACGGCGCCAAGCTTCTCATCAGCGAGTTCACCTTCCGCAAGCTCAAGGGAACGTACCGCACGCGCGAAATTGATCTCGCGGTGGTCAAGGGAAAGACCAAGCCGGTGGCGGTGGTCGAGGTCCTCGACTTCCACGACGAGAAGAGCTTCCCCCACATCGTCGACGTGCTCAGCCTGTTCAGGAACGGGTTGTCGGCCTATCGCGCCCGCCGCTGGGACGAGGCCACGCGCATCTTTGGCGAGGCGCTTGAGCTGCATCCCGCCGACAAGCCGAGCCTGATCCACGTCGAGCGCAGCCAGTACCTCAAGGAAAACCCCCCGCCCGAGGACTGGGACGGGGCGTGGGTACTGGAAAGCAAATGAGCGGCGGAGCCGCGCCGGAGCATTGACCTCGCGATGAGCGACGGGTTGCCGCCGTATCTCGGCTTTGCGGGGCTGTGGCGGCTGGAATCGTCCGGCCTGGAGATTGCCAGGCTCGGGCCGATGCTCGAAGCGCGCCTCGCGAGCGACCCTGGCAATGCCGAGGCGATGATGGACATCGCGACGCTTTCGATCCTCACGCTGATCCCCGAGAACCGCCCGTACGCATTCGCCATGCAGGCGCGCGCTCTCGACCTGCAGCAGGTGTACCCCATCCCGGCACCGCGCCAGCCGGCCACGCTGCGTGTCCTGGCCGTGGCGTGCCCAGGGGACATGACCGCGATTACGCACCTGGACTGCCTGCTGGAGGGTTCCGACGTCGACCTGTTGATGCTTTACCTGCGCGCCGGTTCGCCCTTGCCGCAGTCACTGCCCGAACACGATCTTGTGTTCGTCGCGATAGGCGAATCCGGCCCGAACCGCCAGGTCCTCGCATTGGCCAAAGAGGTCGCGACGCTTTCGTCGCGGCCGGTCATCAATCCCGCCGCGCGCATCCTCGCGCTCACGCGCGACACTGCGTCGCGCATGCTGCGCGATATTCCCGGGGTGACCATGCCGCCGACGACGCGCGTCGCGCGCGACCGGCTGCTGATGGTGGCCGCAGGGACGCTGCTTCTCGAAGCGGTGCTGCCAGGCGGCGCCTTCCCGATCATCGCCCGCCCGGTCGATTCGCAAGGGGGCGCGGGCCTGGAAAAGCTGGACGACGCGGGCGCGTTGGCGAGCTACCTCGACGGCACGGCGTTCGAGGCGTACTTCGTTTCGCGGTTTGTTGACTACAGCGGCGCCGACGGGCATTACCGCAAGTTCCGCGTGGTGATGGTTGAAGGGCAGGCCCTGGCGTGCCACATGGCGATCTCCACGCAATGGATGATCCACTACGTGAATGCCGACATGGATGCAAGCGATTGGAAGCGCGCCGAAGAGGCGCGTTTCATGGTGGAGTTCGACACAGGCTTCGCAACCCGGCACGCGGGTGCCCTGCAAGGCATCGACGCGGCGCTGGGCCTGGACTACTACGCGATCGACTGCGCCGAGACGCGCGAGGGCGCACTGCTGGTGTTCGAGGCCGACACTGCGATGCTCGTGCACGCAATGGATCCGGTGGACCTGTACCCCTACAAGGGGCCCGCGATGCGTCGCATCTTCGAAGCTTTCAGGCGCATGCTGGAAACCCGCAAGGAATCGGCCCGCCAGGCGGCGCGCCAATAAAAAAGGCTGGCCGTGCGGCCAGCCTCAGCAGGATCCCGGAGGAGTCAGCGGATCCTGTTCAAGTCCGAATTGGACAACGACGCCAGCAGATCCATGAAACCGGGCTTTGCCGGTTTTGCCGCGGCGACCGTATCCGTGTCCGACGCCTGGTCGAATCCGCGCGCGCGAACCACCAGCGTGAACCCCTTGCTGCTGGAGTTGGTGCTGCGACCGCGCAGGTCGGAAAAGCGACCGCCGATGCTGCGGCCGGCGAGGTCGTGGATGATGGCGCCGCCCTTGGCGGGCTCTTCGTACCCGACGATGTTGCCGGCTTCATCGAGCATCGGCGTGAACAGCGCGACCTGGGCGACGACTTCACCGGTTTCCGGGTTGCGCAGCATCTGCTTGTAACCGATGACATGGCCCTGATCGTTCTTGACCGCTTTCTTGCTCAGCGGGCCGCTTTTGCTGATCGGCCCGAAATCCCCAAGGGTGGAGCAACCTCCGAGCGCCACAAGTGCGGCGAGTATCAGTGTCCTGGCAACCATGTTGTTCTCCTTCTTCCTGAACGAGCCCCCAACGCTTTGCAATGTACTCTCCCCGTGTGCGGAGAGATAGGAAAAAGTGCCGCTTGCGAAGTGAGGTAAATTCCGCGCTCTCCTCGTATAACAATGATTATTAATGGAATATTTTTCAGCCACTGGACGATAAGCCGACCGTTCATCGGCCGGTGCGCCGACGAAAGGTTAGAATCGCGGCCACGCGGGTGTAGTTCAATGGCAGAACACTAGCTTCCCAAGCTAGTTACGAGGGTTCGATTCCCTTCACCCGCTCCACCCATCGAACCAGTCGCCGCACGTCCCCCGACTTGCGCGCGACGCAATGTAGACTCGGACTGCTGACCCACTTCCAGCAAGCATGGATCCCGTCGACATCAAGCTGTTCACTTCCGCAATGCGCCGCGCCGCGACGCCGGTTTCGGTCGTCACCACTGCCGGCACGGGCGGGCAATTCGGGGTCACGGTCAGCTCGATCTGCACCGCGTCGGCCGAGCCCCCCCAGATCCTCGCGTGTGTGCATCTGGGCGGCCCAACCGCGGCCGCTGTCCGGGCGAACGGGTGTTTCGCGGTCAATATCCTCGACCGGAAACACCGCCATGTGGCCGATTCGTTTGCCGGGCGTATCGAGCGCTGGCGCGCCGACCGCTTCGCCTGCGACACGTGGACGCAGATCGCCACGGGCGCGCCGGTCCTGCTGGACGGGCTGCTGGTGCTCGACTGCGAACTCACGCAGGAAATTGTAGTGTCTACGCATGCCGTCTTCGTGGGCACTGTGGTCGGGCTTCAGTCGCGCGAAGGCGCGCCCCTGCTGTATTCCGACCAAGCCTATCGCACACTCGAAAACCACGGCCAGATCCGCAGCGAGGACATCCAGTTGTGACTTTCTCCGTTATAGCCCGTTGCGCTGAGACCGGCCGGTATGGCGTCGTCGTCACCTCTTCGAGCATCGCTGTGGCCAGCCGCTGCGGTCGCTGGGCGCGCGCCGGTGTCGGGGCCGTTGCGACGCAGAACATCACCGACCCGGGCCTGGGGCAACTGGGCCTCGACCTCTTGGCCGAAGGCTATGGCGCCGAGGCGGTATTGCGATCCATGGTTGCAGCGCGTCCCTTCGCCGAGTTCCGCCAGCTCGCTGTGGTCGACGTCAACGGCGCTACCGCGAGCTATTCGGGGGCCCGGTCGCTGGGCCTGTACAAAGAGCACCACGGCAAGGACAGCGTGGCCTGCGGCAACCTGCTCGCGAACGATACGGTTCCGCAGGCAATGATCGAGGCATTCGAGCGCGATCCGGGCAGGCATATGGGCGAGCGTCTATTGGCCGCGCTGGTTGCAGGGCTGGACGCGGGCGGCGAAACCGCGCCGGTGCGATCGGCCGGGCTCTACGTGGTCGACCGCTTCGTGTGGCCGGTGATCGACCTGCGGGTCGACTGGCATGACGACCCGGTCGGCGAAATGCAGCGCGTGTTCGGCGAGTACTTCCCGCAGATGAACGACTACATCCAGCGTGCCGTCGACCCGACGCAGGCGCCCGGCTACAAGTGACGCGGGCCATGAACGGGACCTCAGGCAGTGTCTATTTCCTCAACGGTCCGAACGCGAACCTCTACGGGCTGACCGACCAGGGCACGTACGGCAGCGACACTTTCGCCACGCTCGAATCGCGCTGCCTGGCCGAGGCCGAACGCTTGTCGATCAGCCTCGCTTTCCGCCAGAGCAATTCCGAGGGGCAGTTGATCGACTGGGTACAAGAGGCGATTGGCAAGGCCGACGGCCTCATCATCAACGGCGCGGGCCTCACATATACCTCGATCGCGCTTCTCGATGCGTTGCTGGCATTTCCCGGGCCGGTGGTCGAAGTCCACATGAGCAACATCTATCGGCGGGAGGCGTTCCGCCACCATTCATTCCTGTCCAAGGCGGCTACAGGCATCGTCGCGGGCCTGGGGGCCGATGGCTACGAGCTGGCCATAGCCGCGATGCGTCGGCTGCTCGACCGGAAGAAATAGTGGCGCTGCTTTTCTACAGCGAGTTCGACGACCCGCAGGACTGGGGCAAGCACCTGCGCGAAGCGATCCCCGGCCTCGATTTCCGCGTCTGGCCCGATGTCGGCGACCCGGCAGCAGTCGAAGCCGCCATTGTCTGGAAGGCGCCGGAGGGTGAACTGCGCAAGTTTGCCAACCTGCGGCTGATCATCAACCTTGGCGCGGGGGTCGATTCGATCGTGCAGGACCGCTCGCTGCCGGCCGGAATTCCTATCGTGCGTATATCGGACCCCGACATGAGCCGCATGATGGCGCAGTATGTCCTCGCGGCCGTGCTGCGGCACTACCGCGACTTTGTGTCGTTCGCGCGCGCCCAGAAGGAGCGCCGCTGGCATTACATCCATCCGCGTGAGGCACCGACCTGCCGGGTAGGCGTAATGGGGCTGGGCAACCTCGGCGCCAAAGCGACGCAGGAACTGGCGCGCCAGGGGTTCCAGGTCGCCGGGTGGGCGCGGACGCCGAAGTCGATCGAGGCGGTGGAGTCTTTCCACGGCCGCGACGGCCTGGACGCTTTCCTGCGCCGGAGCGAGATCCTCGTGGCCATGCTGCCGCTCACCCCGGAAACAGAAGGCATCATCGATGCGAAGGCGCTGGCCCTGCTGCCGCGCGGGGCAAAGTTCATCAACGTGGGGCGCGGCCGGCTTGTGGACGAGGACGCGCTGATTGCGGCTCTTCGCTCGGGCCAGGTCGCCGAAGCGACCCTCGATGTGTTCCGCACCGAGCCGCTACCGCCCGAGTCGCCCCTGTGGGGGTTCGACCAAGTTCTCATCACGCCGCACCTGGCTTCGGTCGCCATCCCGCGCACCGCTGCCCGCCAGGTGGCCGAAAACCTACGCCGGCTCGGCGCTGGCGAACCCCTGGTCAACGTCGTCGACCCGGCGCGCGGGTACTAACACGCCGCCGCGGGGCGGATTGCATCAGCTTGGGCCACACTTTGGCAAAGTGCACCTTGGCAAATTCCGCGAAAAGTGCGACTGCGGGCCGCCGCGCCAGTTTTTTGAGGCGCAGGCTGACCACAAGAATGTTCGGCAGGTCTTCCTCGATCGACACCGCGACCACGCGTTTGCCGTCGTAGGTCCACGGCAGGCGCGGTATGGCGTTGAGAATCCCGAATCCGAGTCCGCGCGCTGCGAGCCCCCGAACCATTTCGTACGATCGTGTGCGGTGCGCGATGCGCGGCTCGATCCTCACGCTGCGGAACAGCGACAGGAAGTAGTCACGCGTGTGGGGCAGGTCGAGCAGGATCATGGGCGCGCCAGCCAACTCCCTCAGGCTCACGCTGCGCCGCCGGGCGAGGGGATGATCCTCGGCGAGGATGATGCGCGGCGGCAGTTCGGCCAGCAGCTCGACATCGAATTCGTCCGACAACCCATAGGCATACGTGAGCGCGACTTCGCAGCGCCCGCTGCGCAGGCGCTCCAGCACTTCTGCCTGGTTGCCTTCCTCGATCTTCAGGTCGATTTCCGGGTAGCGCGCCCCAAAAGCGGGGAGGAGGCCGGGGAGCAGGAAAGGGGCAAGGGTGATAAAGCACGCCGCGCTGACCTCCCCGCGCTGGGCCTCGCTCATGGCCCCGGCGAACTGCTCAAGCTCCCGGGCATGGGCGAGCAGGCCCCTCGCCTGCGCTAGCAGCCGGTCGCCCGCCAGCGTGAGCGACAGCCCCCTGGCATGGTGGCGCACGAAAAGCTGCACTTGCAGGTCGGTTTCCAGCCGCGCTATGGCCGCCGAGATCGAGGGCTGCGAAACCCGGACTTCCTGGGCTGCTCCCGTGACGCTGCCGGCCTCCGCGACTGCGACGAAATAGCGCAGGGCGCGAAATGAAAGGCGCGGGGCCGAGGTGGCAGGTTCTTGCATAGGGCAATCCTATACAAATGACCAGGAAAAAGTATTTTATACGATGCCACGCGGGGGCTAACGTGGGCGATTCCACTTTTCACCGGAGTCACCGCCATGCTTCGAACCGGCGAGCAATACAAGGAAGGCATTCGCGACGGACGCGAGGTGTGGATGGACGGCGAGCGCGTCAAGGACGTCACCACCCATCCGGCGTTCAAGCCGATCGTCGACGTCAAGGCACGCATGTACGACATCCAGCACGAGCCGCAGCACAAAGCCGTGTTCGGCTATGACGAGGGCAAGGAGCGCAACCCCTTGCTGCTCAAGCTGCCCCACACCCAGCAGGACTGGTGGGACAAGTGGAATGCGCTCGACGTGTTCTTCAAGGACATCGGCGGCGTGGTGACCCGGGTCGGCGACGAAACTATCGGCGAAATGTGGTCGCTGCACGACGGGCGCGAGGTGCTGAACAAGATCGACCCGCGGTTTGCCGACAACATTGACCGCCATATCCACAAGGTCCTCGTCGACGACGTGTTCCATGTTTCGGCCAACACCGATCCCAAGGGGGACCGCTCCAAGCGGCCGCAGGACCAGGATCCCGACATGCTGTGCCACGTGGTCAAGGAGACCGACAAGGGGATCATCATCCGCGGCGCAAAGTACGAAACCGCCGCCGCCTATGCCGACCAGGCTTTCCTCAAGCCCACGGTAGGGGCCTGGGCGGATGAAAAGCTGTCTGACTACGCGCTCGGATGCATCGTGAAAATGGGCGCGCCGGGCGTGAAGCACATCTGCCGCTCGGGGTTCGTCGGGCGTGGCTCCAAGGAAGACTACCCCTTGAGCAATCGGTTTGACGAGGTCGACACCCTCATGGTGCTCGACAACGTCCTGATTCCCTGGGAGGACGTATTCTTCCATCGCTTCACCGAGGGCGCACGATATATCCGCGGCACGCTCCATCGGTACTCTGCGTTCCCGTACGTGCTTCGCGTCCTTTATACGGCCGACATGATGATCGGCGCGGCGATGTGGAACTGCAAGCAGACCGGCCTGGACAAGATGCAGTCGGTCAAGGAGAAGCTGGCCGACATGGTGGCCTATCGCGAAGGAATCCGCGCCCACCTGGCCGCGTCGATTGCGCTGGCCGAGAAGAGCCCCGGCGGGTTATTGATGCCCAACCAGTCCCTGCTCTACGCCGGCCGCATCCATGCCTGTGCCAACCTGCCACAGATCATGCACATCGCACGCGAACTATGCGGCGGCCAGCTTTGCGTGACGCCGAACTATTCGACATTTGTGTCGGACGGGACCAAGTCGTGGATGGACAAGTTCTACTCGCTCAACGACAACTGGGTGGCCGAAGACCGCAGGAAGCTGCTGGCCTTCGCGCGCGACCTGCTCAATTCGGACTACGCCGGCCATCGCCTTACTTTCGTGCAGTTCGCACAAGCACCGCACTTCAACCACCTGGCTGCGCTGTACGGGTCGTTCGACTTTTCCGGTCCGCTCGATTTGGTCAAGAAATGCGCCGGACTGTCGGACAGGATAGACGCGCCGGTCCAGGCGCATCCGGCGGGCATGAAGTCCGCGGCATGAGAATTGCTTAGGAAAAAACATGGTGCATACGAGAATCAGGAAATTCAACACCCGCAACGTCTGGAAGGGCCAGGACCTCGACAACGACCTGGCCATGGCGGTGCGGGCGGGCAACATGGTGTTCGTGCGGGGGCAGACCGGCATGGACCTAAAAGGCAGGATCCACGGGATTAACGATCCGGCGGCGCAAACCGAAAACGCCATGCGCTGCCTCAAGACGCTTCTTGAGGAGGCAGGCTCCAAGTTCGAGGACATTTGCAAGATCGTGATCTATGTAACCGACCGCGCCTACCGGGAAGCGGTTTATCGCGTGGTCGGGAAATGGCTCAAGGGTGTGCACCCGGTATCCACCGGGATCATCGTTCAAGGGCTCGCCCGCCCCGAGCTGCTGATGGAGATCGACGTTTTCGCGGTGATCCCGGATGCGCCTTCTGTTGCACCGAAGCGCGTCAGGAAGGCCGCACGCGTCAGGAAGTAGTTAAGCTGTTCGTCGCTATGTAACTCCAAATGTTTTTTCCCAGGGAGGGAGCCATGACTGGATCGACATTGTTCGGAACGAGGGCACGGGTACTTGGGGCTGCGCTAGGATTGGCGTTGGCCGCTGCTTCCTTCACGGGCGCTGCCTTGGCTCAGGATCCTTTGCGAATAAGCATCTGGGGGGGGAGCTGGAAAGACTTCGTCGCGGAGAATATCGGCAAGCGGTTCACCGCCGAGACCGGGGTGCCCGTCGAGTACATCACGGGCGGGACCATCGACCGGCTGAACAAGGCCAAGCTGTCCAAGTCGAACCCCGAGACCGACCTGATCTTCACCACCAGCCACGTGGGCTGGCTGTACGCTTCGGACGACCTGTACGAACGCCTGGACATGGCGAAGATCCCGAATGCCAAGAGCCTGTTCCCGGAAGCGATCATCAGCCCGTTCCACATCGGCACATGGTCGTATGTCTATACCATCGCCTATCGCCCCGACCTCGTCCCGGCCGACATCAAGTTCAACTCCTGGGCCGATCTCTGGAACCCGAAACTGAAGGGCATGATAGGGCTGCCGGACTTCGACCCCAGCCACATCATCTATGCCGCCACCCTGCTTTCGGGAGGCAAGGGCGCGAAAGACTGGGCCATGGGGCAGAAGAAGCTGCTCGAGCTCAAGCCCAATATCAAGGCGTTCTACAGCTCGGACGCGACCAGCCAGGAGAAAATCGGCTCGGGTGAGACGCCGGTCCAAGTCCTGCTTTCGGGGAACGCGTATCACATGATGAGCCAGGGGGTGAAGATCAACCTGGTGGTCCCCAAGGAAGGCGCCGTCATTGGGGTCGACACGGTGGGCATCAACAAGGGCACCAAGAAACTCGACCTTGCCTACAAGTTCATCAACATCGCACTCGATCCCGCCATCCAGACGTTGGTGGCCAACAAGCAGAAAATGGGCCCCGTCAGCCCGCTGGCCAAGGTCGATCCTGCCGTGGCGAAGCTGCCGGGGATGTTCACCACCGCCAAGCAGTGGAAAGATCAGGCTCTCGTCATCGATCACAAGCAGCGTGCGGAACTGCTGGGCGAGTGGCGCAAGTGGTTCACCGAAAACGTGATTGCACGCTGACGGTAGCGAGACCGCACAAGCACCTGGCATGAGGGCGCAGGACCGGCCGGCGTACTTCGCCTGGTTCCTGCTGCCTTCGGTCTTCCTGGCGGTCGCGCTGACCGCCTCAATGGCGTCGCTGCTGCAGTACGGGTTTCGCGAGCACATCCCGGGTTCGTTGCAGGTCGGCGGGTTCACGCTGGGCAATTTCGGTCGCATGGGCGACTGGGTGTACCTGCGCGTGTTCGTCGACAGCCTCCTGCTCTCCGCCATCACCGCCGTCGGAAACCTCCTGCTCGGCTATCCGCTGGCTTACGCGCTGGTGCGCTCCAGGTCGAGCCTGCTCAAATCGGTCATCCTGATCACCACCATCGTGCCGATGTTCACCGGCGACATCGTGCGCACCTACTCGTGGTTGGTGGTGCTGGGGAAGAACGGCTTCATCAACGGCACGCTCAAGGCCGCAGGCATCATCGACACTCCGCTCGAGCTGCTCTACACGCCCCTGGGCGTCGCGATTGCGCTCATGCAGTATTCGCTGCCGGTGATGGTGATCATCCTGGCTGCTGCGATCACCCATATCGACTTCGCGTTCGAGAAGGCTGCGGCAAGCCTCGGTGCCGCGCCGCTGGAAGTTCTCTGGAATGTCACGCTCCCCCTGTCGATGCCCGGCATCCTGTCCGGGACGGTGACCATATTCGCCTGGACGCTGTCGGCCTTCGCCACGCCGCAGCTGGTGGGCGGGGGGAAAGTGAACATGATCTCCAACATGGTGTACCAGCTGGGTTTCTCGAATTTCGATTTCCCCTTCGCCGCAGTCCTCAGCATAGTCGCGCTCGCGCTGATCTTCTCAACGCTCTACCTGATGGGCCTGGGAATGCGCAGGCTCGAGCAGGTGGGGCTGCATTGACGATGCGCGAAAAGGTCCTGCGCTTCCTCTACTGGACGCTGATCGCGGCCACCTTGGTGTACGTGACGCTTCCTTCCGTCGTGGTCGTCATTACGGCGTTCAACGACAAGGCGCTGCTCGTGTTTCCGCCGACGGGCTTTTCGCTCAAGTGGTTCGAACGCGCCCTCGCATATGACGACTTTCGCAAGGGCATCGTCAACGGACTCATCATCACAGCTTGGGCTTCGGCCATCGCGCTGGTTTGCGGTACCCTGGCGGCCTTCGTGATCGACCGTTTCGAGTTTGCGGGCAAGCGTTTGCTGGAAGCGGTGCTGCTGTCACCGCTCGTGATTCCCCACTTCACCCTGGGCGTCGCCATGCTGATCCTGGCCTCGGAGCTCAGCCTCTCGCGGACATTTACGCTTGTCGTAATCACTCATGTGATCCTGGTGCTGCCTTTCGTGATGCGCAGCGTTTACGTTTCGTTGAAGAACATCGACCCGGCCCTGGAGCGCTCGGCGGCCAGCCTCGGAGCCTCGCCGCTTACGGTGTTCCTGCGCATCGACCTTCCGCTGCTGGCGCCGGGGCTTGCCGGCGGATGGCTGTTTGCCGCAATCCTGTCGTTCAACGAATTCACCGCGACGCTGTTCGTAACCGGACAGCGTACCCAGACCCTGCCGGTCGCCATGTATACCTATGTACGCGAATACGCCGACCCGACCATGGCCGCGCTATCCTCGATGCTCATTGCGGCCACCGTCCTGTTCCTGTTGGCGGCCAATCGCTGGCTCGGGCTTGAACGCATCCTGTCGGTCGAATCCAGCCGATAACATCGAAGCAGTGGGGAGAAAATGGAAGTAAGCCTGAATCGTCGAGCGCCATTGTCCGGACCGGATGTCTGGCTGGGACGCGAAATGGAGCAACGCACGGATTGGATCCACGTGCTCGACCGGGAGGAAATCGGGGACCTCCACCGCGCCATCGACAAAGTGCGCAAGTCGCAATCAGAAATGAATACGGTGACAGCGGAGGAATTTGCGTTGCCGGTCCTCTCGCGTCGTTTCGCTGCGATCTCGTCGGCATTGGAGCACGGGTGCGGCGTGGCTAATATCCGTGGGATCCCGACCGACGAATTTTCGATGGATGACCTGCGCTGGGTCCTCTGGGGGATTGGGACCCACCTAGGCATCGCAGTGTCGCAAAACAAGGCGGGCGAATTCTTTGCCGAGGTGCGCGATTACGGCGAACGGCTCGGGCGGCCCGATTCGCGGGGCTACCGGACCGCGTCGTCGCTCCGGTTCCATACTGACAGGTGCGATGTGGTGGCGCTGTTGTGCGCACGCCAGTGTCGCGAAGGGGGCGAAAGCCGCATCGTGAGCACACCGGCAATCCACAACGCGATGCTGGAGCGCCGCCCGGACCTGCTCGAGGAGCTCTTCGGCGCTTACCACCATAGTCGGCAGAGCGAGGAAGCCGAAGGCGAGCTGCCGTACTACGTGAACCCTGTGTTTGGAGTGCACAAGGGTCGATTCAGCAGCCAGTACTCGCGCTCCTACATCGAGTCGGCGCAGAAATTCAACCGCACGCCACGCCTGCGTCCGGAGCAGGATGAAGCCCTCGACATGCTCGCTGCGATGGCTGACGAGCTGTGCCTGCAGACGCGCATGGAGCCGGGCGATATCCAGTTCCTCAACAATCACGTCACCTACCATTCACGCACAGCGATCGTCGACCACGAAGAGACCGAGCGCAAGCGCCTCGTATACAGGCTCTGGCTGACTACGCCGGGCAGCCGCGAACTGCCCGAAGACTACGCCGTCCTGTGGGGAAATACGGCGCGCGGGAGCCTGCGCGGCGGGGTCACTCCCTCTAACGGGCCACGAAACGTCGCGGAGTGGCGTGGCGCCCGCCAGCGCTCCGTAGAGGTCAGGCAATGAGCGACGCTGTCAGCGTATCGGCCAAGGGGTTGGTGAAGTCCTTCGGCGGTGCGCCGGCGGTGAATGACGTCACCCTGGAAGTCAGGAAGGGTGAGTTCCTGACACTGCTCGGACCTTCCGGTTGCGGAAAAACCACGCTGCTCAACCTCGTCGCCGGATTCCTGTCGCCGGATCGCGGCGAGATTTTCATCGACGGCGAACCGGTCAATGACGTTCCTCCCTATCGCCGCTCGATCGGCATCGTGTTCCAGAACTATGCGCTGTTCCCGCACATGACCGTCGCCCAGAACGTGGCTTTCGGCCTCAAAATGCGCAAGGTGCCCGGCGCCGAAATCGCGCGCCGCGTCGCCGAAGCACTCGAGATGGTGCGGTTGCCGCAAATGGGCGAACGGACCCCGCGCCAACTCTCGGGTGGGCAGCAACAGCGGGTTGCATTGGCTCGCGCGCTGGTAATCAACCCCAGGGTCCTGCTGCTGGACGAGCCGTTCTCGGCGATCGACAAGAACCTGCGGGCCGACATGCAGTTCGAGCTCAAGCAGATCCAGAAAACGATCGGAATCACGACGCTGTTCGTCACGCACGACCAGTCCGAGGCACTGTCGCTCTCCGATCGGATTGCGGTGATGTCGCAAGGCCGGATCGAGCAGTTGTCCGAACCGGCCCGCCTCTACCGCAGCCCGGCAACCAGCTTTGTGGCCTCGTTTATCGGGGACATCAACCGCCTGGCCTGCAGAGTGGGCCCTGCGAATGGCCCAACCTTGTCCCTGGAACTGGGCTCGATGCGATGCGAGGTGGCCAAGGCGCAGGCCAATGGCCTCGCAACCGGTGCCGAAGCGCTGATGTTCCTGCGTCCCGAGGAGCTTTCCCTGGTCGGCGCGGACGACCAGGCCGCCAACTTCGGCACCGGCACGGTGGATACGCATGTTTACCAGGGCACGCATGTCGACGTGTACGTGCGGTTCGACGACGGGCGAGTCCTGCGGGCGCGTCATGGCGGTTTTGACGCCATCGAACGCTTCCCCGCCGGCAGCAAGGCCGGTGTACGCGCAAACCTGGAGCAGGCTTTCCTGTTCCCGGAATCCTGAGGGTCCCATGGGCAACACCAAACCGTTCCTGAAGCTCACCCACCATGGCGCGCTCTGCGCGCTTGACGCCGCACTCAAGAAAGCCGAGTCGCTCGACGTGCCACAGAACATCACCATCGTGGACGATGGCGGAAACCTCCTCGCATTCGTGCGGATGGATGGGGCCAAAACAATGTCGATCCGGACCTCTCAGAAGAAGGCGATCTCGGCCGCGTCGCACCGCCAGCCGTCGGGTCAGCTCAAGGCCGAACTCGAAGTGCTGATGGCGATCGCCACCGATGGCGGGCTGACCAACCTTGAGGGCGGGTTCCCCATCGTCATCGACGGCATCTGCGTGGGTGCCATCGGCGTGGGGTCGGGCACCGGTGCGCAGGATTGCGAAGTCGCGCGGGCCGCGCTCGCGGCGCTCGGGGCGCAGGCTTTCTAGGCATTCTGCTCGCTGGTACCCGGTTCGCCCCGCTGCCGCAGCGGCACACGCAGTAGAATCGCAGCGAGGCGCTAGGACGCCCGTGGATGCCGGATGCCCGTGTCTTTCGATGGAAAGTTGGTCGTGGCGATCTCGTCGCGAGCCTTGTTCAATTTCGAGGAAGAGAACAAGGTGTTCGACGAGAGCGGCGACCGCGCCTATATGGAACTGCAACTGCAGCGCCTCGAGGAATGCGCGCGGCAGGGGGTCGCATTTCCGCTGGTCCAGAAACTCCTGGCGTTCAACACGCCTGAGGTGCATCGCGTCGAAGTCGTCATCCTGTCCAAGAACGACCCGGTGTCCGGCTTGCGCGTGTTCCGCTCGGCCAAGCAGGCGGGCCTCAAGCTGGAAAGGGGAGTCTTCACCCGCGGACGCAATGCCTATCGATACCTCGAAGCGCTGCAGGCGAATCTGTTTCTTTCGGCCAATGAGGAGGATGTGCGCGGCGCGTTGGACGCGCGCTTTCCCGCTGCCCGGGTCATCCCGGAATCGGCGCGAGAGGCCGGGCGCCACGCCGGCGAAGTGCGCATCGCCTTCGACGGAGATGCGGTCCTCTTTTCCGATGAGGCGGAGCAGGTCTACCAGCGCGACGGGCTCGACGCGTTCCAGCGGCACGAAATCGAACATGCCCTTCGGCCGTTGCCACCGGGGCCTTTCAAGCCGCTACTGGAGGCATTGCACAAACTGCAAAACGCCGGGGCGGACGTTCCCATGCGAGTCCGCACCGCGCTCGTAACGGCGCGTAGCGCCCCGGCGCACGAACGGGCGGTGCGCACGCTGATGGACTGGAACATCGGCGTGGACGAGGCAATGTTCCTCGGCGGGCTGGATAAAAGTGCATTCCTTGCAGCGTTCCAGCCCGACATCTACTTCGACGACCAGCGCAGCCACGTGGAGTCCGCGCAAAAGCTGGTGGCCACTGGTCACGTGCCTTTTGGCGTGTCTAACCTGCTGAAGCGCTGATCCGGGCTTCTTCGACTGCATGGCAGGCGACGCTGCGCCCGCCGCCCAGGTCCAGGCGCACCGGTTGCTCGATGCGGCAGCGCTCGTTCGCATGAGGGCAGCGGGGATGGAAGGTGCAGCCCGGAGGCGGGGACAGGGGATTGGGGACCTCGCCGGCGACCGGCGTTCGGGCCTTGCCGCTCATTTCGAGGTCGGGGATCGCATCGATCAGCATGCGTGTGTAAGGGTGGCGCGGGGACTCAAACAGGTCCTTGGCCGGAGCGACCTCCACCAGCTTGCCCAGGTACATGACCCCGACCCGCGTCGCGATATGCGCGACTACGGCAAGATTGTGCGAAATGAACAGGTAGGTCAGGCCCAGGCGCTGCTGCAATTCCTTCATGAGGTTGAGGATCTGCGCCTGCACCGACACGTCGAGCGCCGAAGTGGGCTCGTCGCACACCAGGAACTCGGGATTGGAGGAGAGCGCCCGGGCGATCGATACCCTCTGGCGCTGGCCGCCCGAGAACTCGTGCGGGTACCTTTCACCGTCCTCGGCGGACAATCCAACCTGTGTCAGGAGCTCAGCCACCCGCACCGCCAGCGCGGCGCGATCGGGGGCCAGACCATGCGCAACGATCGGCTCGGCAACGATGTCGCGCACACGCCAGCGCGGATTGAGGCTGGCATAGGGATCCTGGAAAATCATCTGCATACGGCGACGCAGGGAAGACGAGGCGGCATCAGCGAGATCGGCGCCATCGAACCTGACCGTACCTCGCGTTGGCGTGTGCAACCCGACGATCAGGCGGGCGACAGTGGATTTGCCGCATCCCGACTCCCCTACCAGCGCGAGCGTCTCGGCCCGCCTTATTGTGAACGACACGTCGTCGACCGCCCGGAGCAACCGGCGACCTTCGCCTTCGAGGACGCGGTTCAGCCACGGACGCGAGACGTCGAAAGTGCGCCCCACGCCCTGCAGCTCGAGCAGCGCCTCAGCGGGCATACAGCCAGCACGCGGCCTGGTTGATGCCTGCCGGCATCGGGGAAGGGCGCTCCTTGACGCAGCGATCAAAGCGCTCGGGGCAGCGCGGATTGAAGGCGCATCCTGTCGGGATGGCATTCAATCGCGGCATCGCGCCGTCGATCTGGGCAAGGTTGTCTCGCGCGTCGCCCAGCTTCGGAATCGAGCTCATCAACCCTGCGGTGTACGGATGGCGGGGCGAATGAATGACCTCCTTGACCGGCCCGATCTCGGCCAGGCGACCGGCGTACAACACGGCGACCCGGTCCGCCGTTTCCGCGATGACACCCATGTCATGGGTGATCAGCATGATGGATGTGCCATGCTCGCGTGCGAGCGTCCTGAGGAGGCCGATGATCTGCGCCTGGATGGAGACATCGAGCGCCGTGGTCGGCTCATCGGCGACGATCAGGCGCGGATGCGCACACAGCGCGAGCGCGATCACCACGCGCTGGCGCATGCCGCCCGAAAAATGGTGGGGATAATTATCTATCCTCGCCTCGGGGGCTGGAATCCCGACTTCGGCGAGCAGGTCGATCGCGCGCCGGCGCGCCTTGCTTTCGCCCAGGCCGAGGTGGACCCGGATCGTCTCGATCAGCTGCTCGCCGATGGTGAACAAGGGGTTGAGCGAGGTGAGCGGGTCCTGGAAAATCGCTCCCACGCGCTTGCCGCGAATGCGACGCAGGGCTTCCGGGGAAAGGTTGTCGATCCGCTGCCCTTCCAACCGGATCTCACCGGCGGCAATGCGCCCAGGCGGCTCCAGCAGCCCGATGATGGCCATGCCGGTGAGGGATTTTCCGGCTCCCGATTCGCCAACCACGCCCAGTATTTCGCCCGGCGCGATCTCGAATGAGAGGTCATCTACCGCGACAAGACGTCCGCGGCGGGTTGGAAACTCGACGCGCAGGTTGCACACTTCCAGGAGGGGCGAAGTCATGTCAGCCGAATTCGGAAGCGGAGCGCCGGAGCATCCAGGTGCTCGCCAGCGTGCGGAATGCCTCAGCGCAGCTTTGGATTGAGCGCATCGCGCAGCCAGTCGCCAAGCAGGTTCACCGACAGCACCAGCACGATCAGTGCGACGCCCGGAAATACCGTGATCCACCACTCGCCCGACAGCAGGAAATCGTTGCCCACGCGGATCAGCGTACCGAGCGAAGGCTGCGTGGCCGGCACGCCAACGCCCAGGAATGACAGCGTAGCCTCGGTGATGATCGCGGTCGCCAGGTGAATCGTCGCCAGGACGAGCACCGGACCCATGACATTGGGCAGGACGTGGTGCAGCATGATCGAGAACTGGCTGCGACCGATGACACGCGCCGCCTGGACGTACTCCTTGTTGCGCTCGACCAATGTCGATCCGCGGACGGTTCGTGCGTATTGCACCCAGCTCGAAACCCCGATCGCCAGGATCAGCACGTAGATTGCGATTTCGTCATGGGCCGCGCGAGGCAGCACGACCCGCGCCACGCCGTCGATGAGGAGCGCGATCAGGATCGGCGGGAACGAAAGCTGGATGTCGGCGATGCGCATGATGAGAGCGTCGGTCCTCCCGCCGACATATCCCGCAAGCAGCCCGAGGCTCACCCCAAGGAGCATCGAAAACAACACCGAAGCGACCCCGACCGCGAGGGAGATGCGCGCGCCGAACATGATCGTCGACAGCAGGTCCCTGCCCTGGTCGTCGGTCCCGAGCAGGTATCGCGACGTGCCGCCGGCGGTCCAGACCGGGGGCGTGAACCCATCCGTAAGGACCAGCGTCCCGCTGTCGAACGGGTTGTGCGGAGCGATCCAGGGGGCGAACAGCGCACCCCCGACGCAAACCAAAGTCAGCAACGCAGCGACCATCACCACGGGCGAGCGGCGAAAACTCCAGGCGAGGTCGTGCTCCCAGAGCGCGCGCAGCCTGCCGGAGGTCAAGTGGGGCCGCGCTGCGCGGAAGGCGATTACGGAATCGTTGCGCTAATCGATGCGTGCAAAACGCGACTCCGGGCGGTCGTCGGCCTTGTGGACCGTGGTCACGTTTTTCTTCATGGCCCAGGGACGCAGCTGGTGGTGCAAAGGGACGTAGTAGTAGTTATCGCGCGTAATGACGAGGCCGTCGCGCAGCATGGCGTCGCGCTTCTTGATATCCGTCTCCGTCTTGGCGCCGTCGATCAGCGCGTCCAGCTTGGCGTCGCTGATGCGCCCGAGGTTGAAGCTGCCGTCAGCCCCGGTCGTCTTGGTGCGCATGAGCGACTGCAGCGTGTAGTTGGCGTCGAAAGTCGCGACGCCCCAGCCGAGCATGTAGGCGCTATGGTCGAATTTCTGGATCTTGGCGATGAATGTCGCCATGGGCTGTGCGTTGAGTTTTACTTTCAGGCCGATGCGTGCCCACATGCCTACCAGCGCCTGGCAGATCTCCTCGTCGTTCACGTAACGGTTGTTGGGGCAGTCGAGGCCGAACTCGAACCCTCCGGGATAACCGGCCTCGGCGAGGAGCTTCTTGGCGCCCTCGATGTCCACCGGCGAAACGCGGTCGAGTTCTGGCGTATAGCCGTGGACGCCGGGCGCAACCATGATGGCGGCGGGAATCGAAAGGCCGCGCATCGTCACCCGCTTGATCGCCTCGCGGTCGACGGCGAGGTTGAGCGCCTTGCGCACGCGAATATCCTGGAAGGGGTTCTTGCCCTTGATGTTGGAGTACAGCAACTCCGGACTGTGCTGGTCCATGCCGATGAATATGGTGCGCACTTCGTGGCCATCGAGAACCTTGAGCTTCGGATCGTTGCGCAGGCGGGTAACGTCCTGTGTTGGCAGGTCGGTCACCAGATCGACATCACCTGCGAGCAACGCCGAAACGCGCGTGGCATCGGACTTGATGGGTGTGTAGATGACTTCCGTCGCATTGCCCTGGATCTTGTCCCACCACGCGGGATTGGCCGACATGAGGATGCGCTTGTCCGGTTCCCACAGCTTGATCACGTACGGTCCGGTCCCGTTGGCGTTGCGTGAAGAAAACGACTCTTCCTTGGCAACGTAGTTCTGCACGTTCTCGGACTTGTTCTTGACGGACCACGCCTTGTTCATGATGCGGAAATCGACCAGCAGCCGCAGCAGCACCGGGTTGGGCCCGGACAGGATCATGTCGACCGTATGGTCGTCGACCTTCTTGATCTCCTTCACCCCGGAGACATAGATCTGGTTGGTGCCCTGCGGCTGGATGATGCGGCCATATGAAAAAACCACGTCATCGGCCGTGAACGGGGCGCCATCGTGAAACTTGACCCCCTTGCGCAGATTGAAACGCCATTGAGTGGGTGAGACCTGCTGCCAGCTCGTGGCAAGACTGGGCTCGACCTGGAAATCCTTCGTGTAGCGCACCAGGCCTTCATAGGTGTGCTGAAGCAGGCTGTGGGTGGTGGCATGGTTTTGCGAATGCGGGTCGAGCGTGAGGATGTCGTTCTGGGCGCCCCACCTCAACGTGGCAGCGGATGCGGGGGCGGCACAAACAGCGGAAATTGCAAGCGCGGCAATGGCCGCGGCGACAGCGCGTACGTACGTCATTGGTTCCTCCCCGTCTGGTGTTACTTGATCGGCAGCGATTCCTCTACGAGGGCCGCAAGGTAACCGGCTCCCATGGGTATCACGTCGTCGTTGAAATCATAATTCGGATTGTGAAGGAAACAGCTCATTGGTCCGCCTCCCTGCCCCAGAAAAATGTACGCCCCGGGCCTTGCCTGCAGCATGTACGAGAAGTCCTCACCCCCCATCGTGGGGTCGGCATTGGTGACCACGTTCTCGGCGCCGAAGACGCGCTCGCCCACCTTGGCAGCAAACAGCGCTTCGCGCTCGGTATTGACCGTGGCGGGATAGTTGCGGTGGTACTCCACCCGGGCAGTTGCGCCCAGGGCCGTGGCGACGCCCGTGACGATCTCATGCAGGCGCTTTTCGGCCATGTCGCGTGTTTCGGCGCGGAACGTACGGACGGTTCCGCACAACTCCACTGCATCGGGGATGACATTGTTCGCTCCCAATTGGCTGGTCTGCATCGAGCACATGCTTACCACGACGGCATCGACTGGGATTGCATTGCGGCTGGCAATGGTCTGCAGCGCGGTGATGATGTGCGCTACGACCACGACGGGATCCACCGTGAGGTGCGGCATTGCCGCGTGGCCGCCTTTGCCGCGCACGGTGATCTTCAGGTCGTCGGTGGCGGCCATCACCGGTCCGGGGCGCACCGCGATCTTGCCCGGCGGGAGGCTGGGCCAGTTGTGCAGTGCGTAGATCTCGTTGGCCGGAAAGCGCTCGAACAGGCCATCCTCGATCATCACGCGGCCGCCGCCGCCGCCTTCTTCGGCGGGCTGGAAAATCAGGTAGGCCGTGCCGTCGAAGTTGCGGCTTTCTGCAAGATAGCGGGCGGCGCCCAGCAGCATGGTGGTATGCCCGTCGTGCCCGCACGCGTGCATGCAGCCGGGATTGACCGATTTGTATGGCATGTTGCCCAGTTCGTGCATCGGCAGGCAGTCCATGTCGGCTCGCAACCCGACAGCTCGCCCGCTCGCGGTTTTGCGCCCCTCGATTACGCCTACGAGCCCCGTCTTCGCCAGGCCCCGATGCACCTCGATACCCCAACCTTCCAGCTTAGCCGCCACGAGGTCGGAGGTCCGCTGCTCCGTGAATCCTAGTTCGGGATGGGCATGGATATCCTGGCGGATATCGGTGAGTTCCTTGTGGAAAGCCCGGATACGCTCCACGGGAGTATCGAGTTTGAGGGGTGCGTTCATGGTTGACTCCTGATGAGGCCGGCGGCCCTGGCTGCGCTAGTGCGCAGCAACCGCCCGGTCAAGGCGCAGCCGCGGATCCACTGCATAGTAAAGCAGATCGACGACGAGGTTGATCACGACGAAAAACAGCGCGATGAGGCAAAGATAGGCTGCCATTACCGGGATGTCGGCCACGGTCACCGACTGGATGAACAGCAGTCCCATGCCCGGCCACTGGAATACCGTCTCGGTAATGATGGCGAATGCGATGATCGATCCGAGTTGCAGGCCCGCAATGGTGATGACGGGGACGAGGGTGTTCTTGAGGGCATGGCGAAAATGCACCGCCCGGTCGGACAGTCCTCGGGCGCGCGCAAACTTGATGTAGTCGGTGCGCAGCACTTCGAGCATTTCCGAGCGCACCAAACGCATGATCAGGGTCATCTGGAACAAACCGAGCGTGATCGACGGCAGGATCAGCGACTTCAACCCCGAAGCCGTCAGGAGACCGGTGGTCCACCAGCCGATTGCCACCGTGTCGCCCCGTCCGAACGACGGTAGCCAACCCAGCAGTACTGCGAAGACCAGGATCAACAGGATGCCGATCAGGAATGTCGGCAACGACACCCCGATGAGGGAGATGGCGAGGAATACCTGCGACAACCAGGAATCGCGCCGCAGCGCCGTATAGACCCCCATGGGGATCCCGGCAGCCAAGGCGAGGAATGCCGCAACGAACGAAAGCTCCAGCGTGGCAGGCAGGCGTTCCACGAACAGTCGCGAGACGGGTTGCACCTGGCGCAAGCTCAACCCGAAATCACCGTGCAATGCGCGCACTACGAAATTGCCATACTGGACGTAGAACGGCTGGTCGAGGCCGAGAAGCTTGGTAATCCTCTCCCGGTCTTCAGGGGTCGCATCCTGCCCCAGCATGAAAAGGACCGGATCCCCAACGAACGTAAACAGCGAAAAGGCGATGAGTCCGACCGCCAGCATGACCAGCACGGCCTGGGCGATCCGGCGCAGAATGAAGGCGAGCATTGGTGGTGTCGGGGACGTCACAGGATGGACGCTGGTCGATGGTGCCGAATTCGACCGCCCCCGTCAAACCAACGCTTAAAATTGCGGCGTGATCGAAAAGCTCAGCGAATTTGCCCCCAAGGTCATTGACTGGCAGGTCAGCCATGGACGCCACGGACTGCCGTGGCAGGACACACGTGACCCATATCCGATCTGGGTGTCCGAGATCATGCTCCAGCAGACTCAGGTCGGCGCGGTGGTGGCGTACTTTGAGCGGTTCATGCGTCGTTTTCCCGACATCCGCACACTGGCGCTCGCATCCGAGGATGACGTTCTCCAACTTTGGAGCGGCCTTGGTTACTACGCCCGGGCGCGCAACCTTCGGTTGGCGGCAAGCAGGGTCGTGGAGGAACATGGCGGGAAATTTCCGCGCACCGCGAGGGAGATTGCCGAGTTGCCCGGGATAGGGCGCTCGACAGCGTGTGCGATTGCGGCGTTTGCCTTCGGCGAGCGCGGCGCGATCCTCGATGGCAATGTGAAGCGGGTCCTGGCGCGCAGATTCGGGATCGAGGGCTACCCGGGCTCGACGAAAGTTGAAGCTCGCCTGTGGGACCTTGCCGAGGGTCTTTTGCCCCTGCAGGACGACGGATCCGCCATTCGAATCTACACCCAGGGCGTCATGGACCTGGGCGCAACGATCTGCACGCGAACCAAACCTTTGTGCGCACTGTGCCCGCTCGCTACTGGGTGCGTCGCACGCGAAGGCGGGCGCACCGCCGAACTGCCGACACCACGCCCTTCCAAGGTTTACCCGAGCCGGGAGACGACGTGGCTGGTGTTGCTCCATGAGGATAAGGTGATGCTCGAACGCCGCCCATCGCAGGGCTTGTGGGGCGGGTTGTGGACCTTTCCGGAATCGGGTGGTGGGGACCCGGTGAAGGAATGCTTCGCCAGGTTCGGATGTGAGCTTTCGGGGAGGCGTCCATTGCCTTCCATTTCGCACGCATTCACCCATTTCCGGCTTGAAATCGCGCCGCTGCTGTGTGACGTGCGATCGCTCGATGCGAGGCTCGAGATGCCCGGCCGTGCATGGATGGCGCCAGAAGCAGCGGTCCGTGCCGCCGTACCTGCGCCGGTCAGGGAACTGCTGCGGGCGTTTTAGCCGGCGAGGCGATGCTGCTGCAGGAACTTGTCGAGGATCTCGATGCGCTGCATGGCGTCCTCGAGTTCGAGCAGTTTTTGCTTTGCGTGAAGCGGGACCGGAAGGATCTCGGTAAGGCGAGAGCTCACCCACGATGTCGAATCGTAGCGCGCCGGCTCCCCGAAGAGGGTAGCGCCGTGCTCCTCCGCCACCGCCCGCAACAAGGTCGCGCATGCCAAGTATCTTTCCGGCAGTGGCGCGTCGGACTCCGGTTCGATCATTTCTACTTGCGCGCGCGTCAAGCCGGCGCTCGTCACGGTCGCAGTAAGGATCCGAAAGCGACCTTCGCCCTGAGTCCTGATCGAAAGTACTCCAAGCTGCTGCATATCCCATTCGAAAATACGGGCTGTGCAACCAACGGGCTCGGGAATCGCGGGATCGCCGACCTCGCGCCCGCTGCGTATCAGGCAGACGCCAAAAGGCTCGCCGTCCCGCAGGCAAGTCTTCGCCATGTCCATGTAGCGTTGCTCGAATACTCGCAGCGGCAGGATGCCCCCTGGAAACAGCACCACGTTCAACGGAAATATTGCGAGACCCGCCGCCTGCGAGTTCACTCTTCACTTGCCTTGTTGGCGAGGCCGCGATGCCGCACAAGCACAGGCCACGTAAGGCTGAAGTCGGTTGCCAGTTTTTCCGCGAGATAGACGGAGCGGTGCTGGCCGCCGGTGCAGCCGATAGCGACAGTGACGTGGTATCGATTGTCGCGCACCATGTCGGGCAACCAGCGCATGAGAAACCCGCGAACGTCCTCGAAGAGGCGGCCCACTTGATCCTGGCTTTCGAGATACCGGATGACTGCTGGATCTTTTCCTGTGAGGTTGCGCAATTCTGGCACGTAGTGGGGATTGGGCAGCATGCGCGCATCGATCACCCAATTCGCGTCCAGCGGGATGCCGTCCTTGAACCCGAAGGACTCGAAAAGCAGCATCATGGACCCGGAATGCAACGCGAGCAGGTCCTTGATCCAGTGCCGCAGCGCCTTGGGCTGGAGGTCACTGGTGTCGATCCGGTGACCCAGTTCGGATACTCCCGCAAGCATCTCCCGCTCGCGGTCGATTGCCTCGGCCACGGTGAGGCCCTGTCCGGCCAAAGGATGACGACGCCGTGTTTCCGAGAAGCGGCGCAGGAGCGATTGCCGGCTGGCCTCGAGATACAGTAAGCGCGAGTCGATACCCGCAGCGCGCAACTGCGCGAGGCTTTCGGGCAGCGCGGATAACGCAACGCTGCGCGCGTCGACGCTGACGGCGACATGCGCGTGGCCGGCTTCGGACAGGAATCCGACAACTTCGGCGAGCAGCGAAGCCGGGAGGTTGTCGACACAGTAGTAACCCGCATCCTCGAGGACGGTCAGCACGATGCTTTTGCCCGAACCGGACATTCCGCTTACCAGGACGAGTTGCATGGCCATGCGGAAACCTTATAACGAAACGGGAGCGCCGGCCCGCCATGATCGCAGGGAAGCTGGCGAAACCTGGCAGCGACTATTCTTCGCTTTGCCCATCGTATTCTATGGCCTGCCGCTGGCGGGTAATGAATTCGGCGGTGCTGTCGATTCCGCGCAGGTGCAGGATGTAATTGCGCACCGCAGCCTCGAGCAGGACGGCAAGGTTGCGGCCGGCAGCCACGGGGATCACGACCTTGCGCACGGTGATGCCGAGGATGTCCTCCGATTGTTCGGCGAGCGGGAGTCGCTCGACCTCGGCGCCGCCGGGAGCCGGCTTCTCCAGGTGGACGATGAGCTTGAGTCGCATTTTCGGGCGTACCGCGGTTTCGCCGAAGATGGTGCGCACATTGAGCAGGCCGAGGCCTCGCACCTCGATGAAGTCCTTTAGCACCGGCGGACAGCGGCCTTCCAGGATCTTCGGTGCAACGCGGGATATTTCCACAACGTCGTCCGCCACGAGACCGTGGCCGCGGCTGATGAGTTCGAGGCCCAGTTCGCTCTTGCCGACGCCTGACTCCCCGGTGACGAGCACGCCCAGGCCGAGCACATCCATGAAGACCCCATGGCGGGTGGTCTTTTCGGCGAGCGCCTTGGCGAGGTAGCGCGTAAGCGCCTCGATGACGCGCGGTGCGGCCAGCGGAGTCGAAAACAGGGGAGTGTGCGATTCGCGCGCACCGGCGAGGACCTCGGCCGGTATGCTAATGCCGTCAGCCACTATAGCCGCTGTGAGCGGGCCCGCGAACAGCTTGGCGACGAACTCCGCCTGCGCGCTTGCGGAAAAGGCGTCGAACATCGACGCCTCGTAGCTTCCCAGCACCTGAATGCTGTTCGGATGGGTCAGGTTGAGGTGACCAATCAGCGATGCCGAGGCGGCTGCCTCGCGACGCACCGCGGTGCTGCCGTCCTGCCCTGCTATCCAGGACAGTTGCAGCGACTCGCGGTTGTCTTCATGCAACTGCGTGACGTTGACCTGCAGCATCGGGTTGCCATGCGGTTACGAGTTGGTAAAGCTTCGCGGCGTCGTTTGCCGCCAGCATGTTTGCGCGCAGGGCGCGGTCGCTGAACATTTGCGCGAGTTCCGACAGGATCTGCAGGTGCGTTTCGGTCGCCTGTTCCGGCACAAGCAGCGCAAATACCAGAATCACGGGCAGGGAGTCGGGCGCATCGAAAGGAACTGGCGTCGACAGCCGGACGAGCGCCCCGTGGGCGTCCTTCAGCCCCTTGATCCTGCCATGGGGAATGGCCACGGCATGACCGAGGCCCGTCGAGCCAAGCCGCTCCCGTGCAAAAAGGCTTTCAAAAACGACATTGCTCGCGATCGCGCTGGTGTTCTCGAACAGGAGGCCAAGGTGCTCGAAAAGGCGCTTTTTGCTCGATACCGAGACGTCGACCGCAACGTGGTGCGGGGGGAGCAACTTGGCGAAATGGGTCATGGATCTAGGCCGCACGAATAGGGCGGCAGGCGGGTGCTGCGACGTGGCGAATTATAGTGGAAGCAGCTGGGCGACGGAGCGCGAGAGAGGACTGCCTTCGTCCCGGTCGACCGCAGCGCTCAGGTGTCGATGCCGGGCTGGTGTTTCAGGGCGTCGTGCGGCTTCGCCTGAGTCTTGTCCTTGTGCTTGATAACCTGCCGGTCGAGCTTGTCGACGAGCAGGTCGATCGCGGCGTACAGGTCGGAATCGATGCATTCGGCATGGATGTCCTTGCCCCGGACATGCAGGGTGATCTCCGCTTTTCGCAAAAGTTTTTCGACCGAGAGGATGACGTGCGCATCGATCACGTGGTCGAAATGCCGCGTAACGCGCTCGAGCTTGCCGCTAACGTATGTGCGTATCGCCGGGGTGATGTCTAGATGATGGCCGCTGACATTCAAATTCATTGGCGCCTCCGGGCTTGGGGTTCTGGTCTAAAGGGATTTTCGCAGGTTGACCGGCGGGATCTGCAGCGATTCGCGATACTTCGCGATGGTCCGCCTTGCGACCACAATACCCTGTTGGCTGAGAATTTGCGAGATGCGCGAATCCGACAGCGGCGTTTTTGTGTCCTCGGCCGCCACCAGCTGCTTGATCAGGGCGCGAATTGCGGTAGCCGAGCACGCGCCGCCCGTTTCGGTGGCCACGTGGCTGCCGAAGAAATACTTCAACTCGTAGGTTCCACGCGGCGTGGCCATGTACTTCTGAGTCGTAACGCGCGAAATGGTGCTTTCATGAAGGCTCAGGGTCTCGGCGATTTCACGCAGCACCATCGGTCGCATGGCTACTTCACCGTGCTCGAAAAAATGGCGCTGCCGGTCGATGATCGCCTGCGAAACGCGCAGGATGGTGTCGAACCTCTGTTGTACGTTCTTGATCAGCCAGCGCGCCTCTTGGAACTGGCCCGTCATCGCGTTCGAACCGTTGCGGCTGCCTGCCAGGAGCGAGGCATAAAGCCCGTTTATCCGCAGCCGGGGCATCGCCTCCCGATTGAGGCTCGCGCGCCAGACACCCTTGATCCGGCGCACAATGACATCAGGAATGACATACCTCGTTTCGCTACTGGAATACGCGGCGCCCGGATGCGGATTGAGCTTGAGGATTAGCTTCTGCGCCGCACGCAAGTCATCATCGTTCGCGCCAAGCACCTGCCTTAGGCGCGAATAGTCGCGCTGGGCCAGAGCCTCGAGGTGATGCTCCGCTATCGTTTTGGCCAGGCTGACGACAACCGGCGGAATGCCTGCATCCGGCCTTATCGCGTGGATCTGGAGCAGGAGGCACTCGCTCGGCGAGCGTGCGCCCACCCCCGCGGGTTCCATGTTCTGCAAATGGCGCAGCGCTATGCCGAGGTCTTCGATATCTACTTCGGCCTCGGGAGGCATGAGTTCGGCGATTTCTTCCAGCGGCTGGGTGAGGTAGCCATCGTCATCGAGGGCGTCGATGAGCATTGCCACGAGCGCGCGGTCCCGCCGCGGAAGATTGGTGAGCGAAAGCTGCGCATTGAGGTGATTGCGCAGCGAAGTCAGTTCCGGTGCGACGAAGGAACGGTCGCCTTCGTCGTCGTCGCCCCCGCCGCTCGCGCGTGACGGCATGGAATAATCTGGCTGCCAATCGTCGCCGGAGGCCTCGGCCGGTTCGACTGGCGCTTCGTGCGGGGATTCGGCGGCGGCGGCCTCTTGCGGTGCGGTAAAGCTCGAGGTAGTCGTCAGCCCGTCATCTGCATCCTCGCGCTCGAGGATGGGATTCTCCATCAACATGCGCTCGATTTCCTGGTTCAGCTCGACGGTGGACAATTGCAGCAGGCGAATCGATTGCTGCAGCTGCGGGGTGAGCGTCAGGTGCTGCGACAGCCGGAACTGGAGAGTCGGCTTCATCGGTGCGTGTCGGTCGGGCGCAAGGGTCGGTCGCTGGTATCCGCGCGAAGAGCCCGGATAGACAATTTAAAACGGCCGGCCTACATGCGGAAATTCTCGCCGAGGTAGACTCGGCGCACGCTGTCATTATAGACAATTTCATCCGGATGCCCTGAAGCCAGCACCGCGCCATCGTTCATGATGTACGCGCGATCGCAGATTCCGAGCGTTTCACGCACGTTGTGGTCGGTGATGAGTACGCCGATGGAGCGCTCGCGCAGGAACCGTATGATGCGCTGGATGTCGAGGACCGCAATCGGGTCGACGCCCGCGAATGGTTCGTCGAGCAGTATGAATGCCGGCCGCGTGCCGAGCGCGCGCGCGATTTCCAGCCTGCGGCGCTCGCCTCCGGAAAGCGCGAGCGCGGGGTGCTTGCGCAGGTGGGCGATATTCAAGTCGGTAAGCAGTTCGACCAGCCGGCCTTCCATCTCCTCGCCCGCGAGACCCTGCAGTTCGAGCACGGCCTGGACATTCTCCTCGACTGACAGTTTGCGGAAGACGGAGTTCTCCTGCGGCAGGTAGGAGATTCCCATGCGCGCGCGACGGTGGATCGGGAGGTGGGTGAGCTCGACCCCATCGAGGTGGATGCTGCCGGCGTCTGCGGCTACCAACCCGACGATCATGTAAAAGCAAGTCGTTTTCCCCGCCCCGTTGGGGCCAAGCAGGCCGACGACTTCGCCGCTTGTGACCGTCAGTGAAACGTCCTGGACGACGGTGCGTGACTTGTAGCGTTTGCGTAGGCTTTCCGCCGACAGGGCGCTCATCGAGCAGGGGTCTTCTGGGGCGTCGCCGGGGATGCCGCGGCTGGTGCCGCAGGGGCCGGTGCGGCAGGGGCCGGTGCCGCACGTCCCGCAACCCCAGGCTCGTCCGCCTTTGCCTTGGGCTGTATCACCGCGCGCACCCTGCCTTCCGGGTTCGCGGCGGTGACCGCGCTCTTGCCTCCGGTGACCGAAAAGAACTCGGAACGGGTATCGATCGAAATCAGGTCGCCGCGCACTTCGTCTTCACCGCGGACAATGCGCGCCTTATCGCGCAGCTCGATCTTTTCCCTCTTGTCGTCGATCTCGATCGCCAGGGCTTCGCCTTCAATCCATTCGTCCTTGCCATCGCGCTTCTGGCGAAACCGCGCGGGTGCACCGGTGGCGGTCGAAATCTGGAACCCCTCGGCGTCCTGGCGCACGGTGATGCGATCGGCCCTTAAGAGGATGGTGCCTTTCGTGAGTACCACGTTGCCTTCGAAAATACTGATTCGCCGCGCGTCATCCGAACTCATCCGGTTCGCGTCGATCTGCGTCGGCTTGTCCTTGTCGGCTTTTTCCGCCCCGGCCCCCGGAACGAGCAACAAGGCGAGCAGTGCGCTGGAAATTCCGGCGAACGCCATCCTGCTTGCGCGCGTTGCCCTGGCACTGGGCTTCAACGCTTGCTCCTGGGCTCGAAGCGACCATGTACCTTGTGGTGGATATTGAGCACTCGTGTCCCGTTGTCGTAGTCGAGCCCGCGACCGGTCAGGTATCGACCTTCTTCGCGCATGGCCACTTCACGGTCGGTGCGAACCAGCGACCTGGCGCGCACGATATGGAGAAAACTGGTCTGCATCCGCATTTCCGGTTGGCGCGGGATCGCGCTGCGAACGAGGAGCACATTGTCGTACAGGAACGTGTCTTCCCCGTCCTGGCTGAGCGCGCCGCGGTCCGCAGTTATCGTCATGGGGGCTTCGCCGGCTTTTGTTTGCTGCGCGCGCGGCGCAACGAGGTCGGTGGAATCGTCGTCGGGGTAATGTACCATCCTGCGCGCAGAGAGCATCGATTCGGGGGCCCCTGTGGGACCATAACCGATGACTTTGAAGCCGTGGACGATGTAATCAGGATCATGACGTCGCAGCGAGGGGTGGGGCTGTTCGAGGCGCGCGGTCCGTTCGAGCCAGAACGTGAGCAGAGCGAGCGACAACATCAGGAGCAGCGGAAACAGGCGTGTCAACGAATTGCCCACTTAGGCTCAGGCGAGGTAAGGGGCGAGTGCGGCGTCGAGCGTGTCCTGCACCCGCATGATCGCTTCACAAATCTCGCGTGCCGCTCCGCCTCCGGCAGGTTGTGTCGCAACGAAATGCGCGTGTTGGCGAACGATTTCGGGCGCTTCGCGCGTGGCCACGGCGAAGCCGCATCGGGTCAGCACCGGCAGGTCGACGACGTCGTCGCCCATATAGCCGCAGTCACCGGGCTCCAGTCCGAGGGTGTCGGCGAGGCCCATGAATGCAGAGCGCTTGTCTTCTGCGCCCTGTATGACCTGGGCAATACCGAGGTTGCGCGCGCGGTGGGCGACGACGCCCGACTGGCGGCCAGTCAGGAGGGCGACCTGCACTCCTGATGCCATGAGCATGCGCATCCCGTGGCCGTCTAGGGTGCTGAATGCCTTCAGTTCTTCCCCGGCATCTGAATAATAGATCCGTCCGTCGGTGAGGACGCCGTCGACATCGAAGATCATGAGGCGCAAGCGCCGGGCACGCATCAGGCCGGATTCCATCTATACGACCTTGGCCCGGAACAGGTCATGCATGTTCAATGCACCGACAAGCGCGCCTTCGTCGTCGACAACGAGCAACTGGTTGACCTTGCGGCGCTCCATGATTTCCACGGCTTCTACGGCGAGTGATTTCGGCCCGATAGTCTGGGGCGAAGTGCTCATGATGTCGCCGATACTTGTGGACTTCGGGTCGCGGACCAGTTCGATGGTGCGTCGCAGATCGCCATCGGTAAAAATCCCCACGAGTTTTTCGTCCTTACCGAGTACGGCTGTCATGCCCAGGCGTTTGCGCGTGATTTCGAGGATCGCTTCTGCCATCGAGGCATCCACGGGCACGGTTGGAATTTCATTGCCTTTGCGCATGACGTCGAAAACATGGGTAAGCAGTTTCCGGCCGAGCGGCCCACCGGGATGGGAGCGCGCGAAGTCTGCCTCGGAAAATCCCCGCGCATCGAGCAATGCCAAGGCCAGCGCATCTCCCATGGCCAGTGCTGCGGTGGTGCTGGCGGTTGGGGCAAGGTTCAGCGGGCAAGCTTCCTTGGCGACGCCGGCGTCGAGGTGCACATCGGATTCCGTAGCCAAAGAGGAAGCTGGCTGTCCGGTGATCGCGATGAGCTTCGCACCCTGGCGCTTTATGAGGGGAACAATTGCCAGCAGTTCGGCCGATTCGCCGGAGTGGGAAATGCAGATGAACACGTCTTCCGGAAGGACCATTCCCAGGTCGCCATGCCCGGCTTCCGCAGCGTGCACGAAGAAGGCGGGCGTCCCCGTACTTGCAAGTGTGGAAGCAATCTTGCGCGCAACGTGCCCTGATTTGCCGATTCCGCTCACGACGACTCGCCCGGTCGAGGCGAGGATAAGGTCGAGTGCGGAAAGGAAACTTGCATCGACCCGATCGGCCAGGGCGCGAATCGCATCGGCTTCGATGTGGAATACCCTGCGTGCCAGATCGAGGGATCCGCGGCTCGATTTGAACGGGGATTTAGCTGCTGTTTGGGCCATAGCCGGGCAGTTTAGCCCAGCGCAGAGGGGCCGGGATAGCCCCGGCAAGCCTCATTCCTCGGAGAGTAACGTCTCAGTGAATCGGCATTTCACAAGCAATCGGCATTGGGCCAGATCATCAATGACCCTTCGCATCGAGCCGGGTTTGAAACAGGTCAAGAGCTTCCGGTGGGGCGGAGAGTAGAGTCTTCCGGAAGCGCCTGTCGCGGTCGGGAAATGTTCGGAGCGCGTGTTCGAGCAGGGTAAGCGCCTCCTCGGTGCGGCCCGCAAGCGCGAGGAAAATGCATTGGCGCGCGACGACCTCCCGGGATGGCCAGACTCGAAGCACACGGCGTCCGACCTCGATTTTCCCGGTCAGCGCGGACTTGTCCAGTGGGAATGCGAGGAACAGGTACAGCTCGGCGCGCGGGGCGAGCAGCGTAGTACCCAAGTGAGCCAGTGCGTCGCGGTCTTGCGCGACTCGCGCATCGGATGCCAATGACCGTCCTGCGGCCACCGGGCTTGCAGCGTCGAACTGAAAATATGCGCGCAGGGTCGAAACGAGGAGAATCGCGGCGGCGAAGATGCAAATTGCCGCGACATAGCGTGCGACGGGCAGCCGGACAGAGCGGCCTTTTTCTGTTCCGATGCCCATAACGAGTGCCATGAGCGCGAGAAAATGTGCGTACCAAAGGGGGTACTCGACCAGCGAATGGAGTAACTCCACACCAGCGCATGCCAAGATCCACCACATCGCCGCGTCGCCTGATCGAATCAATACGCGTCCGGCTGCCCACGCCCACGCTGTGATCGCGGCGAGCGCCAGAAATGCGCCAACTATTCCGGTTTCCGCGAGGAGCTGAAGCGGCAGGTTGTGGGGCGATGTCCAAAGCTGGCTGCCGGCCAGTTCGGGAGGAAGGCCCAGAACGAACGCTGCTCCAGCAAACTCTTCGGGGCCGACGCCAAACCATGGGGCAGTAAGGAATACCCGCCAAGAAAGCTCCCACGCGCTCAGGCGCAAGCTTGCGGCCTCGTCTGGCAGGGAGCCTTGCCACCCCGGAGCGGCATTGCGCACGAAGCCGGCTTCGATGCGAAACCCCAGCTCGTTCAACCCTGCCGGAACGGCCCACTGCGCTATTACGACAGCGGCAGCGAGGCATATTGCGGCGCTCGCGACTCGGCGTGTAGGCGGATCCGGCCTCGCGTGGATGGCAGCTAATCCCATGAGCAAGAAACCGACTGCATAGACGACCGACGAACGAGAGGCCGCCAATGCGGCTGCCACAACCAGCAGCAACGCGCACGCGAGGGCCGCCGTCCAGTGGAGCCGCTTGCGCCCATAGAGGTAGACCAACGAGATTTCCCCTAAGGCGAGGTAGTTCGCGTACAAGTTGGCCTGGCCGACGTTGCCGGTTGCTCGTGTCCCGTTCATGTTCGCCATGTACACTTCCAGGAGCCGGGGGACGCCGCTTATTTGCAGCATGCCCACGGTGGCGTTCAGGAGGGCTCCCGCCACGATGATTGTCGCGATCACCTCGCAGGTGCGGTTTCGTCCGAGTTCGTCGGATAGTTCCTGCCCCAGCAGGAAGATCATCGTAGTGAACAGGGCATAGAGGCCCCAATTCAGGGATGATTGTGGGTACGCGCCCGGGGCCCAGAGGGCACGCGCGACGAGCATGATCGCAAACAGAGCGATGCACGCGCCCGCGGCTGGCACTGGCACGGTCGAATTTTTTGGGCGTGCCGCCAGCGCAAATGCGCACGCGGCGACTCCCAGCGCCAGCGCCAGCCATTCCGAATAAAAAGCACGCAGCGGTGGCATGTGCCGTGGCTGTAGGAATGGCAACGAACACATGGCCCCCACGAGAAGCAGCGCTGCGGACCGTGGATCCCACTTCGACCTGATGCCAGTTCTCATTCGGTACCGGTTCCGGGCGGGCAAAAAAAAGCCAGCCCGAAGGCTGGCTTTTTTCCCGATCCGGATTCGATCAGAACTGGCGGCAGAGGGTATACGTGGTCGTGCCGGTTTCTTGGTATGACGTGGCGGTCGTCGCCGCGAGCGTGGCCGTATTCTCCACCCCGCGCACGAATCCCGCGCCGACCAAGCCATCGTCCATCTGTACATCCAGTGCGATGGCGACCTTGTCAGGAAGGTTTGAGGAACACATTATCAGCGCCACAAATCCGCCCAGCGTTGCGCTCGCTGCGGTGGGTGTCGCACCTGTGGTTGCGGTCCCGTCACCCGTTTGGACGCCAAGGATGCCGTTAAAAGCATTGTTCGGCTGCGCGGTGCCGGAGCCCGAGACGAAGCCCGAGCGACGCAAATGGTCCCACCAAAGCCGGGACTCGTCGGTCACCGTCGTCGAGCCATAGGCCCCGGTCAGCACACGATTGCCGTCTCCGTTTGTCGCTCCCGACCAGCGGGTCGCCTGCGGATCGTCACCCGGCGTCGCGCGATAGCGATCCTGGTAGCCGAAATACGCGGCGGAAACGCCGGAGTAATCGGTAATTGCGTTCTTGATCTTGGCCTGGATAATCATTTCCTGGCCCTTTAGAATCCCCCCCAGCAACAATCCGATGATGACCAGGACGATGGCGATTTCCACCAAAGTAAAGCCTTTTTGATTCTGTTTCATGGAGTTACACCTCCTCAGGTAACGAATAGCTGGGTAAAAGCATATTCCATGCCAGCGGATGGGGGATCGAATAGGTCAAAAACGATCAAAAAATGTCAAAAAAGTGACGAACATTCGTCGGCGATGTCACTTTCCCGACGCTTTTCCTGCTTTAGACCGGTCCCGCCTCGCCTCCATCTCTTTGAGTCGAGCCTCCATGTATCGCCTCTCAGTCGCATCCGTGATTTGCCCTTTCGCCAGAAGGCCGCCCAGCATTATTCGTGCTGCATCGATCTCGCCCATATCCTCCAGCACAAACACCTCCATTTGCTTTGCCCAAATTGGAACGTCGGGCGAGGTCGTCAGGCGATCCACGGAGCGAGCGTATTGCAGCGCCAGGGGAAGGTCTTTCAGGCGATGTTTGGCAATGAGCGCGGCGTGTGCGAGAGCCGGCCAGCGCCGGTCTGGGGCGCGCAGAAATTCAGCATAGATGAAATCGAGCACTTTTCGTTGGCGATCGGGGGACCGCACCTCTGCATAAACGTGCGACGCAGCAAAGAGAGGGTAGTTGCTTCTGGGGTCGAGGGCCAAGGACACGCTGAGCCAATTTACGAGCCTTGCGTAATCCAGATTCCTGAACGGCACGACATTGGCGCCGTGATAGTCAAATGACTGCAGGTAAATCATAAGCAGCCGGCTCAAGGCCTCCGGCTCACCAAAGGCGGCGAGCCTCAAGGCTGCGACGCTAGGCGCGCTGGGCAGTTCCTGCTCTCCGCGCGGGGGCGGACCGTGGCTGGTTTTCCAAGCGATCTGGAGGCATAGGGCTACTCCCAAGCCGATTACAAGCCACTTTGGGAGGGCTACCAGCGGCCGCTCGTTGCCTCTCACAGGTTGCGACGATGAAAATCGAACAGCCCGGCGAAGGCCATCAGCGCGCAATACAGCGCCATCCCTGCTGCGATGATGCCGAATTCAGCCTCCGATGGCGGGCCATAGAGGATCCAGCTTGTCTGGGTCGCGCGATCGAGCGGCGGGAGGAGCAACGCGATTGCTTCGACGGCCCAGCCCGCTATTCGCTGGGTCCCGCTTTCGTCACCTATGAGCGGGCTTGCCGCGATGGACTGGAAGGCGCCAATCGTGCGTCCCAGTAAATACAAGCCACCGGAGGCTGCGAGCGCGGGCAGCACCTCACCCAAGGTGATCACAAAAAAGAGACTGACGCTGGCGACCAAGGTTGTTTCGACGAACAGGGAGATAAACCATAACGCGACCGCGGGAGGAGAACCCCAGCCGAGCAATGCCAATGCAAAGATTGCAGATACCAGGCCACCAACCGCCGCGTAACCACCAAGCTTCCCCAAATAGTACGAATTGCGCGAAATCGGCAGCGACAGGAGGAGTTCGGTTCCCTTGTCATTGGCTTCCCGTACCATGCTGGAGGTCACAAAAGCCGCAACAATAAACACTGCGGTCGCACGCAAAAATGCCGCCAGAACGGCGGCTTGAAGTGCTGCGCCTTCCGTCAGCGCCAGTTTCGACAGGAATCCCGCCAAGCCCAGGCCTGCAGCAAGGGCGATACCCACCACGATCGTCAGCCGCGTGCGTCTCGCCTCGAGCAGGACCAGGCGCGTGATCGTACCCGCTGTGCGCATGGCATTCGTTGAAACCGGAGATAACATAGACACACTGCCTTAGCGACAAGACGAAAAGTAGGGAGGACCGGCGCGAGGCGCAATCGAGCGATCGTGCAGTATCGACAAACTAAACGGGGGGCGCCAAGGATGCAAGTAGACAAGGCCGATACCCCGATGTTGGGGCGCATCGCCAATTCGACGCTGGAATTTTCGCAGCGCTATGGCCG
>JBBQCV010000005.1:0-48197 GCA_038319115.1 Burkholderiales bacterium
CTGATGAACTGGACCTTTCCCAACAGGTCCTTGGCCGGGACGCTGGCGAAGTAAAAGATGCCGTCCTTCTGGCGTATCTGCGTGGCGAGCACGTTGACCTCCCCCTCCGGTTGGGCGCGGCGGGCGCGCCGACAGGAAATATAGCCGAGTTTTGGGGAAGCGGGTACTCCGGCGCCGGGAATCCGGCAGATTTATTCGTGCAGAATGGCTCCCGGAGCGGTGATCCGGGCAATAACTATATACGGAACGCTATATTCCCCTCGGCCAAGGGGGCTAGGGCTCCACCTGCCGGGCCAGCACGGCGAGCTCCGCTGCGAGCACCCCGGTCGGGCGGGCGACTTCCTCGAGGATGGTGAAATGGGTTGCGCCGGGGACGTTAACCTGACGCGCGGGCCGCCCGGCGGCGAGCAAAACAGCGGTGTATTCGTCCGACTGGCGCACGAGTTCGGGCAGCTCGGCCGCGCCGACGGCGACCGTGACCGGTACCCCGGGCAACGGCAATCGAATTGGGGAGTTAGCGCCTGCTTCTTCTAAACTCATATTTAGAAGCGAATTCAGATAGGACATCCGGATCGGTTCGAGATCGAACAGGCCGCTGATGGGGAGTGCCGCACTGACCCCGGGCAGGCCGCTCGCCATGGCGGTGAGGTGCCCGCCTGCCGAATGCCCTGCCACCACCAGCGGCTGGCCTGCCCCCAGGCCGGCGGCATGCCCCACCAGCCACGCGATTGCGGCGCGTATCTCGGCCACGATCCCCGTCATCGTGGCGGCCGGCGCCAACGTGTACTCGATCAGCGCCACGTTCAAGCCGTGGGCGAGCAGGCCCTCGGCCACGAAAGCGTTCGGCTCCTTGTCATTGGTCTGCCAGTAGCCGCCGTGGATATACGCCACCGTCGAAGCGCCCGCCGCCCCGGCGTGGAAAAAATCCAGCCGCTGGCGCGGGGCGGTGCCGTAGGCGATGTCCCGGTCCACGCGGGCCTGCGCGTAGATCGCCTTGCTGCGTTGCTCCCAGTTGTCCTTGAGCGCGTCGAGGCCCCTTTCGGCCGCGCGGTTGTTATAGGCGGCATCGAGCCCGGCCTGTGAAAACTCGCGGTAGACCGTGCTCATGCGGGAAGTTCCTCAAGCACTGCGACGGCCTTGATCTCGATCAGCGCGCCCGGCCGGATCAGGCCGGCCACCTGCACGCCCGTGGCCGCGGGATAGGGCGGGCCGCCAAAGACCCGGCGGCGCACTGCCGCAGTCTGGGCGTAGCCTTCGAGGGTGAGGTAGTAGTCGGTGGTCTCGACCACGTCGGCGAACCCAGCGCCGGCCGCTGCCAGGATCCGACCCATCTTCTCGAAGATGTATTCGGTCTGGCGCACGATGTCGCCCGGGCCGACGAGATTGCCCTTTTCGTCGGCGGCGGTCATGCCGGAGACGTACAGCATGCGCCCGCGCGGCATGAGGACCGCGGGCGAAAAGGTGATCTTGTCGTTCCAGCCGGTGGGCGGGATCACCGCCTGGTAGCGTTTTCTCACTGCGGCCTGCGCTTGATGAGGTAGGTGTGGAAACCGGCCAGCACCACTTCGTCGCGCTGGTTGGTGAGGCGCACCGCGAAGCGCACGATTCCGTTGGCCGGGTTGCTCGTCGGACGGGACTCCTCGACCTCCATCACCGGCATGACCGTGTCCCCGGCCAGCACAGGTTTGAGGAAGCGCCCGCCTTGCTCGAGGAACGCGACCATCGATGCCTCGACGTTGTGGGACAGCGGGGTCGCGCCGAGCGCGGTCATCGACATCAGCAGCAGCCCGTGCGCGAGCGGCTTGCCGAACGCGGTCTTCTTGGCGTACTCGGCGTCGTAGTGCAACGGGTGCGCATCGCCCGTCATCTGCGCGAACAGCCCGAACGCGGTGCCATCCACCGCATGCAGCGTGCCGGGAAACTGGCGGCCCGGGGTGAAGTCCTCGAACCAGTACTGCGCGGCGGCCATGGCGGTGTCCTTGGGTGTGACGGTTGCGGGGTGGCTCACCGGTCGCGTACGGTCGACTTGCCGACCATCACCGCGCCCGTTCCGGGCAGGTTCTCGAGCTTGGCGACCACGTTGTCCTCCGCGTCGAGCGTGGTGACCTGCATGTCGCCCGGGCATACGGGGCCGGTCCAGCGCACCGACACCTGCCCGCGATAGTAGAAGTCCTGGCCGTATTTTTCCAGCGCCAGGTCGACGGCCGGTGCCATGTTGTGCATGCCGTGCGCAAGCGTGCCGCGAAAACCGCGTTCGATACAGTAGTCGTGGTCGTAATGAAGGATGTCCCCGTCGCCGTTCAGCTTGCCGTAACGGTCGATCTTCTCCTGGGTCATCTCGACCGTGTGCTTCAGGGTCTGGTTCTTGTCGTGGGCCATGGCTTACTCCGGGACCGAAAAGGTGTTCTCGACTTCGGCGAGCAGGGTACCGTCGGCGCGCTGGTAGCGGCCCTTCCACTTCACGAACCTGCGCTCCTTCTTGACGAATTTTTCCGTCACCTCGCCCGAGAGCCGCACCTCGGTGCTTTCGTCGCGCCAGATCGGGTGGCGGTAGCCGAAGGCAACCTCGCACATGATGATGCCCTGGATGGGCGGGTACTTCTGGTACAGCGTCGAGGTCATGTAAACGCACAGCACGTCCGGCGGCGCCGCCTTGCGGCCGTCGACGACATACAGCTTCTCGTCGCCTTCTACCGCGTGAATGTACTCGTCGATGATTTCCGGGGTGATGGTGAACCTCACCTCGTCCATCTTCGCGCCGACCTCGAACTGGTCGAACCGCGTGCCGGGCGTGGTGCCCTCGAGAATCTTGACTTCCGCAGGCCTGGTCATGGCACTTCCCTCCGAGAAGGCTGTCATTGTAGGAACTTCCGCCGTGCCCAAGCGCGGCGCAAACCGCGATTTCGCAGATTGCGGCGCATGGGCCGCTAGGCGAACCGTCGGTATCATTCTGGTATAAAGACATTCAACGACAGGATTTCCAATGCTCCGAAGCACCAAGATCGTCGCCACCCTCGGCCCGGCCTCTTCCGAACCTGCAGTGCTCGAGCGAATGATCCGCGCCGGCGTCGACGTCGTGCGGCTCAATTTCTCCCACGGTACCGCGGAAGACCACCTCAAGCGCGCCGAGCTGGTCAAGGAAGTCGGGCGCAAGGTCGGCCGCACGGTCGGCATCATGGCCGACCTGCAGGGCCCCAAGATCCGCGTGGGCAAGTTCGCGGAGGGGCGCATCATGCTCGAGACGGGGCAGGCGTTCGTGCTCGACGCCGAGATCGAGATGGGCAACGCCGAGCGCGCCGGCCTCGACTACAAGGAACTGCCTCGCGACGTAGCGGCCGGCGCGGTGCTGCTGCTGGACGACGGCAAGATCGTGCTTGACGTGACCTCGGTGCGCGGCACCGAGGTCCACACCACTGTGCGCCACGGCGGGGTCCTCTCCAACAACAAGGGCATCAACCGCCAGGGCGGCGGGCTCACAGCCCCCGCGCTCACCGCCAAGGACATGGAGGACATCAAGACCGCGGCCCGCCTGAACGCGGACTACCTCGCGGTGTCGTTTCCCAAGACCGGCGCCGACATGTACATGGCGCGCGAGCTCATGCGCGCCGCCGGCGGCAAGGCCCTCCTCATCGCCAAGATCGAGCGGGCCGAGGCGATTCCGGCGCTGGAAGAAATCATGCGCGCGTGCGACGGCATCATGGTGGCGCGCGGCGACCTCGCGGTCGAAGTCGGCGATGCGACCGTGCCTGCGCTGCAAAAGCGCATGATCCGTATGGCGCGCGAGAACAACAAGCTCACCATCACCGCCACCCAGATGATGGAGTCGATGATCTCCAGCCCCATCCCGACCCGGGCGGAGGTGTCGGACGTGGCCAATGCGGTGCTCGATGGCACCGATGCGGTGATGCTGTCGGCCGAATCGGCCAGCGGGCGCTACCCGGTCGAGGCCATCGAGGCCATGCACCGCATCTGCGTCGAGGCCGAGCAGTCGCAGCCCGTGAACCTCGACCAGGATTTCCTCAACCGCACATTCACCCGCGTCGACCAGTCGATCGCGATGGCGGCCCTGTTCACCGCCTTCCACCTCAAGGTGAAAGCGATTGCCTCGCTGACCGAATCGGGCTCGACGGCGTTGTGGATGAGCCGCCTCAACTGCGGGGTGCCGATCTACGCGCTCACCGCGCAGACTTCCACGCGCTACCGCGTCTCGCTGTTCCGCGACACCTACCCGCTGGTGGTGAAGTACGTGGGCGACGACCGTGAGGAACTGCTGCGCGAAGCCGAAAACGTGCTCATCGCCAACGGCGTGGTGAAAGACGGCGACCTCATCGTGCTGACCATCGGTGAGCCGATCGGCAAGGCGGGCGGCACCAACACGATGAAGATCGTCAAAGTCGGCGAGGGAAGGCAGGGGAGGTAAGGCAGGGGAGGTAAGGCAGGGGGGCTCAAGGCCGCCCCCCTGAACCCCGACCGGGCTCTTCGCTTGACGGGGCGCAAGGCCCCTGACCCCTGGCCGCGCGCTTCGGCGTGCGGGCGGTCGTCTAAGTCCTTCCTTCGTACAGGTCGCGCCCGGCGACGAGGGCGCGAATCTTGCCGTCGGCCATGTTCCTCTGCAGCATCCAGAACCCGCAGTCGGGATGGATGTACTTGACCCGGCCGCGGCCGATCGCCTTTTCGGCGCGCTCGATCGAACGCGCGATCTCGTCGGCCGATTCCACCGTGGTGCGCTTGATGTCCACCACCCCCAGTCCCATGCCGATCTCGCGGCGCAGGTCCTTGAACACCGCCAGTTCGTCGGCCGGGCGGTGCGCGTTCTCCATCACGATGTGGTCGACGTGCAGCGCGTTGAGGTATTTCATGAGCTTGCCCCAGTTGCCGCGCTGGATGCTCTGGCCGCCGTAGTTGCCGAAGCACAGGTGCACCGCGCCCTTGGCGGTCTTGGGCACCGCGTCGAGCACGCGGTTGATCGCTTCGGCCGCCCACTCCCATTCATCCGGGTGCCCCGGCAGGTTGGCTTCGTCGAGCTGGATCACGTCGGCATCGAGGTGCTTGACCTGCTTGGCGAGCGCATCGGCGATCGCCATCGCAAGCTTGGCCGGGCTGCGGTAATGCTTGTCCAGCAGCGTCTTGGCCAGCATGTGCGGCCCGGTGATGGTGAATTTCAACGGCTTCGACGCCAGTGCCTTGGCGCGCGCGCACGGCAGCACGAGGTCGAGCGTACCGCCGCCGATCTTGCCGTCGACCAGTCCCGGCGGGCGCGTGCGAAAGCGCATGCCCGAGTCCTTGCGGTACATGAACAGTTCGTCGAAGCTGATCTCGGTGCGCACGCCCTTCATGGGGCGCACGAAATACTCGATCATCCCGTTGGTTTCGGGATGATTCACATCGAACCGGTAAAGCTCGCCGTCGCAGACGACGTCGATGCCGGCGCGCTCCTGCGTGCCGATCACCACGCGCGTTGCGTCGACCAGCGCCTGCTCCGAGGGCAGCGCCACTAGCCAGTCGGGAATCGGGTACGAACCCACCACGGTGGTCTGGATGCGGGGTGCTTTGCTCACGAACTCTCCTCGGGGTGGGTGCCAGGATGCGTGCGCCGATTATAATCAGCGCTACCCCGCTGGCATGGACGGCGATTCGCCAACGGGTTAATTCGGGCTCAGGCGGAGGTTACAGCGGCATGGCAGTCTTTCCGGACGGTTTCGCAGACGCCGAGGCGCTCGAGGATTTCATGACCGCGCCTTCGGCCGCACTGCAAAAGGACCTCGCTGGCCTTGGCGGCGATCTCATGGTGCTGGGTGTGGGCGGGAAGATGGGCCCGACGCTAGCGCGCATGGCCCGTCGCGCCGCGCCGGGAAAGCGCGTCATCGGCGTGGCGCGCTTTTCCGAGAAGGGCCTGCGCGAAAAGCTCGAAGCGCAGGGCATCGAATGCATCGCCTGCGACCTGCTCGACCGGGTGGCGCTCGAGCGCCTGCCGGCCGCAGCGAACATCGTGTTCATGGCCGGGCACAAGTTCGGCGCCGCCGGGAACCCCGATTTCACCTGGGCCATGAACGCCGCCGTGCCTTTCATGGTGGCCGAAACCTTCACCAATGGGCGCTTCTCGGTTTTTTCCACCGCCTGCGTGTACCCGTTTGCTGACATCAAGGGCAAGGGTGCCGCGGAAACCACGCCGCGCCTGCCGCCGCCCGGCGATTACGCGAGTTCGTGCGTAGGACGCGAGATGATGTTCGAGTACGCCTCGCGCAAGCACGGCAATCCCGTCGCGCTCGTGCGCCTCGAATACGCGATCGACATGCGTTACGGCGTTCTGCACGACGTGGCCAGCAAGGTCTTTGCCGGACAGCCGGTCGACGTCACCATGGGGCATGTGAATGTCATCTGGCAGGGCGAAGCCAACGAGCAGGCGCTGCGCCTGCTGGCGCACGCAACGTCGCCCGCGTCGGCATTCAACGTTTCCGGGCCCGACGTGGTCAGCGTGCGCTGGTTGGCCGGCGAGTTCGGCAAGCGGTTCGGCAAACCCGCCGCGGTGACCGGTACCGAAGCGCCGACGGCATGGCTGGTGGATACGACGCGTACCCAGGAACTCCTCGGCACGCCGAACGTGCCGCTTGCCAGGATGATCGACTGGGTGGCCGACTGGGTGGGGCGCAGCATGCCGAGCCTGGGCAAGGAAACCCACTTCTCGACCCGCGATGGCAAGTACTGAAGGCGGCGGCGTGGCTGGCGTCGGGGCGCTGGCCGGGACCCAGCTCGGCGTGCGGCACATCCCCGGGTGCGTGGCCCTGAGCGCCGAGGCGCGTTGGAACCAGACCGCCGACGACTGGCAGATGATGCTCTCGCTCGGGCAGGGCTTCGGTCTCGTCGATCCCGGCGGCACCCTCGTCGCGACGTCGCTTGCGTTGCCCTTCGAATCGGGTGGCTTTGGCTGGATCAGCATGGTGCTGGTGACCGAAAGCCAGCGACGCAAGGGATTGGCTACCCACCTGATGCAGGCTGCCATCGCTTCGCTGCAGGCCAAGGACCTTGTGGCGATCCTCGATGCAACGCCCGCCGGCCGCGAGGTCTACCGTGTGCTCGGATTCGCCGACACGTGGGGCATCGAACGCATGCAGTGCCTCGCCGCGCCAGTGCTTCCGCCCGCGCCGCCGGTGGCCATCCGGCGCATGATCGACGCGGACTGGCCGGCGGTGTGCGCGCTGGACGCGCAGGCATTTCGCGCCGACCGTACCGGATTGATCGCATCGTTGCGCCATCGCCTGCCGCAGGCCGCGCTGGTGGCCGAGTCGAACGGTCGAATTGCAGGATTTCTCCTCGGACGCGATGGGCGCCTCGCGAACGACCTCGGCCCCTGCGTGGCGAATGAGGAAGACACCGCAATCGCGCTGCTCGCCCGGGCGCTCGCCGAAGTGAGTGCGCCGGTGTTCCTCGACATGCCGGCACCACACGCGGTGCTTGGCGCGTGGCTGCGCGCGGCGGGCTTCACGCTGCAGCGCCCGTACACGCGCATGCTGCTCAATCGCGACCAGCCCTGCAATGACGTGAGCCGGCTGTTCGCCATCGCCGGACCGGAACTGGGCTAGCGCGCCCCGGACGGCGGCGTGCAATTTTCCGTCCGGGATTGGTGGGCGCGGCGCTTCCCCGGCCGGGCCGCGGATAATCCACACACGCTGGTGGAACGGGGTATCGCCGCCGAAGAGGCGGGCCGGCTGGACGAAGCGCTGGAATGCTATCGGCAGGCGGTGCGCGATGACCCTGCCCACGCGGGCGCGCACTTCAATCTCGGCCTGCTTTTGCTCGGACGTGCAGAGCACACGGCGGCGGAGGGCGAGCTGCGCCATGCCCTGCGCCTGAAGGACGGTTTTGCGCAAGCGTGGGTGGCGCTGGCCGAAGTCCAGCAAGCGCGTGGCGAGGCCGACGCGGCACTCGCCTCGCTGCAGAGCGCCATCGCGATCCGGCCGGACTATGTCGGCGCGCTCATGAACGCGAGCGTCCTGCTGGCCGAGGCCGGGCGCCTGGCCGACGCGGAAGCCATGCATCGCCGTGTCATCGCGCTTGCGCCGGATTCGGCCGGCGGCCACAACGACTTCGGCACCTTCCTGATGGCATTGGGGCGCCGCGGCGAGGCGGAGGCGTGTTTTCGCCGCACGCTCGCGCTCGAGCCCGCATCGGCGATCGCGCACTCCAACCTCGCCAATGCGCTGCGCGAACTGGGGCGCAACGCCGAAGCCGAAGCGAGCGCGCGAGAAGCGATCCGCCTGCAACCCGACCTGCCCGAGGCGCACAACCATTTCGGAAATGCGCTGCAGGCGCAGGGGCGCGCGTCGGCTTCGGCAGCGAGCCTGCGTCGCGCGATCGAGCTCAGGCCGCAATACCGCGAGGCGCACAACAGCTTGGGCAACAGCCTGAAGGACCTCGGCCGTATTGAGGAAGCCGAGGCCGCTTACCAGCAGGCGCTCGCGCTAGATCCTGCCGACCGCGACGCGCGCGGCAACTACCTCCTCGCGCTCAATTACACCTGCGCGCACTCGCGTGCCGAAGTGCATGCCGAGCACCTCGCGTGGGCGCGCCGGCACGCCGATCCCCTTGGGTCAGCGACCGCCGCATTCCCGAATCCGCGCGAGCCCGGCCGGCGCCTGCGCATTGGTTACGTGTCGGGCGACTTTCGCCGCCACTCGGTGGCTTATTTCATCGAGCCCGTCCTCGTCTTGCACGAGCGCGCCGAGTTCGAGGTGTATTGCTATTCCAACGTCGCCTTCCCCGATCCCATGACGGCGCGCCTGCTCGGCCAGGCGGACCATTTGCGCGACATCACTGGCCTCGCGGACGAAACGGCCGCGCATCTCGTGCGCGAAGATCGCATCGACGTGCTCGTTGACCTCTCCGGGTACACCGCCGGCCACCGCCTCGGCATCTTTGCGCGCAAGCCCGCGCCGGTGCAGGTCAGCTACCTGGGTTACCCGAACACCACCGGGATGCAGGCGATCGACTGGCGCATCACCGATGTGCACGCCGATCCGCCCGGCGAGGGCGATGCCTTCCACAGCGAGCGCCTGTTCAGGCTCGCCGCGACGTTCCTCGCCTTCCAGCCGCCTGAGGAAGCGCCCGCGGTGCAGTCACCGCCTTCGGCCGCCACCGGCGTCACGACGTTCGGATCATTCAACGTGCTCGCCAAGGTCACCCCAGGGGTGATTCGCACCTGGGCCGGAATCCTGCTGCGCGTTCCCGGCAGCCGGTTGCTCCTTAAGGCGCATGGCCTCGGCGACGCCGAGTCGCGCGCGGGAGTCATCGCCGCATTCACGCACCATGGGGTCGCGGCCGACCGCCTGACCGTGCTGGCGGCGGACGGCTCGCTGCATGCCCACCTCGAGCGCTATCACGCGATGGACATCGCCCTTGATCCTTTTCCCTACAACGGGACGACCACTTCGCTCGAGGCGTTGTGGATGGGCGTGCCGCTGGTCACGCTGCGCGGCGACCGCCACGCAGCGCGCGTCGGGGCGAGCGTGCTCGACAATCTCGGCCTGCCCGAGCTGGTCGCGGGGGATGAGCGCGAATACGCCGATCTCGCGGTAAGGCTGGCGGGCGATGCACGCCGTCTTGCCGGGTTGCGCGCCGGCATGCGCGCGCGCGTGGCGGCCTCGCCGTTGATGGACCGCGCCGGATTCATGCGCGCCCTCGAAGGTGCCTACCGCGTGATGTGGCGGCAGTGGTGCGAGCGCTCAGGCGATCCGGTTGAACCATGACACCGACAGCAGCGCCGCGCACAGCGCGAGGACGGCCCCGAGCGCCGCAAACAGGGCGGTCACCTCCATCATCTGGCGCCTTTCCAGAACCAACTTTGAGCCCAGCTTGCGGTAGATCTTCTTGAGCGATGCTGCATCGCCGGCGCGGAAATACTCGGCGCGCGTGGTGGCGGCAATCTTCTTCAGCGCTTCCTCGTCGAGGCGCACGCGCATCGACCACCCGTTCGAACTGAGGGTCGCGCCTTCGGGCGTGCCGACGCCCACCGTGAACACCCTCACCCCGTGCTCGGCGGCGATGGTGGCCATCGCGAGCGGGTCGGGCCCCATGTTGCTCTGCCCGTCGGAGAGCAGCACGATCACCGCCGAGGCGTTCGCGCCGGGCGCGAGCGGTTTGAAATCGGCAGCGCCCGGCTTCGGGTAAACCCCGCCGGGCGGGAACGGCGGCTTGCCCGAGAGGATCTGCGCTGCGTCGATGCCCGCTTCGGGCAGCAGGGTCGCCAGCGCGATCACCAGCCCGCTGCCCAGGGCAGTGCCACGCTGCAGCTGGAACCGGTCGATCGCCTCAGCGACCTTGTCACGGTTGTCGGTCGGCGCCTGGGCCACCGCGGCCGACGCGGCCACCGAAACCACACCGATCTTCACCTTGCCCGGCTGCTCTTCGAGGAAGGCCTTGGCCGCATTGCGCGCTGCGGTGATGCGGTCGGGTGCGATGTCGGTGGCCTTCATGCTGCCGGACACGTCCATCGCGAGAATCACGCTTTCGGCCCGCGTCGGCAGCACCAGCGCCGCCTGGGGCCGCGCCACCGCGAACAGCAGCGCGGCGAGGCCGAGGAACATCAGCACCGGCGGAATCAGGCGCTGCGCGCGCGCCGTCCGGCCGGCGGGCGGCGCAGATACCGCGAGGCCCGCGTAGCGCACGGTGCCCCTCTTCGCGCGTACCGAATGCCACGCCTGGGCCAGGGCCAGCAGCGGCAACACCGCGAGCAGCCACAGCATCGAGGGCCATTGCACCGTGATCGAAGTGGGGTCGATCATGCGTGCTTCGCCGCTGCTGCGGCGGGGCTCGCGCCAGCCGCGAGTTGGCTGCGCTGCTTGCGCATGCGCGAAAATCGCAGCAGCGCGCCGTCGATCGGCTCATTGGTCGATAGTTCGAGGCAGTCCACCCCGGCGCGGGCCAACGCGTCGCGCAGGCCCTGCTCGTGCTCGGCCGCGGCCTTGGCGAAGCGGGCGCGAAACCCGCGGTCGTGGGTATCCACGAAGAGCTGCTCGCCGCTTTCGGCATCCTGCATGACCACCATGCCGAGGTCGGGGAGTTCGCGCTCGAGGGGGTCGCACAGGCGCACCGCGGTGATCTCGTGCCGGCGCGCGAGCATGCCCAGCGCGCGCTCCCAGCCGGGCCGGCTGACGAAATCAGAGATCACGAAGACCGCGGCGCGCCGTTTGATGGCCGGCTGGGCCCGCGCGAGAAGTTCGCCAAGGTCGGTTTCGTGCGCGATTTCGTGTCCGCCCCCGGACCCGGTTTCGTATGCCGCGGACACTTCGCGCAGCCGCGGGCCTGCTTTGCCGGCCGGCGGACGCAACATGCTGTCGAGCATGTGGAGCACATGCATGCGCCCGCCGCGCGCCGGTACCACGGCCCCGGGAGCGCGACCGGTGCCGCGATAGAACACCGCCCCGACGCGGTTGCCTCGCCGCGTGAGCACGCGCGCGAGCACCGCCACGAAGTCGGTGGCGAGCATGGCCTTGCGCACGCCCTGCGAGCCGAAATCGAGCGACCCGCTGAGATCGACCAGGAACCATGCGGCGACTTCGCGATCCTCCTGGAACTCGCGCACGTAAGGCACCTGCATGCGCGCCGTGACGTTCCAGTCGATATAGCGCACGTCGTCGTCGGCCTGGTACTCGTGCAGGTCGGCGAAATCCATGCCGAAGCCGCGAAACAGCGTGCGATAGTCGCCCTGCAGCGCGCCTTCGAGGCGGCGGATGACGGTCCATTCGAGCCGCCGCAGCAGCCGCTCCGCGTCGACGGCGGCGCGAACCCCAGCGCCGAGGCCTGGGAGAACCCCATCGCCGTGCGCGCTGTTCGCCATCGGCTCAGGCGGCCGCGACCTGCACGTGGGTGGCGAGCGGCTTCTCCGGCACCGGCACCGCCTTCAGCACCTTCATCACGAGGGCATCGGCGCTGAGGCCGTCGGAGAGCGCCTCGTACGACAGCACCAGCCGGTGACGGAACACGTCCGGCACGAGGTCGGTCACGTCTTCGGGCAGGGCATATGTGCGCCCGCGCAGGAAGGCCAGCGCGCGCGCGCCCTCGATGAGGTGGATAGTCGCGCGCGGGCTCGCGCCGAAAGTGATGTAGCGCGCGAAATCCTTCAGGCCGAACCGGCCCGGGTCGCGCGTGGCGCCCACCAGCTTGACCGCGTAGCTCACCAGGCCCGGGTCCACATAACAGTTGCGGCATTCCGCCTGCAGCACGCTCAATTGTTCCGTCGTGGCTGCGGCGGTGACCTCGATCGCCGGGCCGGTCACGCGCTGCACGATGGCGAACTCTTCCGCCTCGCTGGGGTAGCCGACCAGCACCTTCATCATGAAGCGGTCGATCTGCGCCTCGGGCAGCGGGTAAGTGCCCTCGGTCTCGATCGGGTTCTGTGTCGCCATGACGAGGAACGGGTCGGGGACGCGATGGGTCTCGCCGGCGATCGTGACCTGCCTTTCCTGCATGACCTCGAGCAGCGCGCTCTGCACCTTGGCGGGCGCGCGGTTGATCTCGTCGGCGAGCAGCAGGTTGGTGAACACCGGCCCGAGCGAAGTGCCGAACTCGCCCGATTTCTGGTTGTAGATGCGTGTGCCTATGAGGTCGGCCGGCAGCAGGTCGGGGGTGAACTGGATGCGCTTGAACTGGCCGCGCACCGCGCGCGCGAGCGTCTTCACCGTGAGCGTCTTGGCAAGGCCGGGCACGCCTTCGACCAGCAGGTGGCCCTGCGCGAGGATGGCCACCAGCACGCGCTCGAGGAAGTGGTCCTGGCCGACCACCACGCGCTTGACCTCGTACAGCACGCGTTCCATGAGTGAAGCGGCCTGCGCCGGGTCGGCCTTGCCTGCCCATGCGTCCGACGGGTTCGAGGGGTTCATGCCGGTTCTCCTTAGAAAGGCGGTATGCCGACCGCCGCGCCTGCGCTTTCGATGGTGGCGGCAAAGCCGATGCCGATGAACGTCCCGGCCTTGGTCGGGTTGAGGATGGCGGTGACGATGCCGACCACCTCGCCACCCATGGTCACCAGCGGTCCGCCCGAGTTGCCCGGGTTCGCCGCCGCGTCGAACTGGATCAGGCCCTTCAGCGAGCGCTGCCCCAGGATCGAATGGAATTCCCGGTCCAGGCCCGACACGACGCCGGCCGATACCGAAGGACCGATGCCGTAGGGAAACCCGACCGCCACCACTTCGTCGCCGGGTTGCAGGCGCGCGGTCGACCCAAGCGTCGCCGCCGGCAAATCGTCGGGAATGGTCTTGGCACGGATCACTGCGAGGTCGTTGTCGGGCTGGGCGCCGACGAACTCGGCTTCGGATTCCATGCCGTCGTAGAACGTCACCGTCACCCTGCGCGCGCCCTGCACGACGTGCAGGTTGGTGAGGATGGTGCCGTTGTCGACGATCACCACCCCGGTGCCGACGCCGCGGGGTGTGTCGGCGCTGGACGGATTGCTGGGGTCCTCGTAGTAGCCGCGCACGCGTACTACCGCCTCGCGCACCGACTCGGCCGCCTTGGCCGCGCGCGAGGGCAGGTTGTTGTTTTCGAGGGTATGCAGCACTGCGGCGTCGATGTCCTCTTGCGCCCATTCGCGTGTCGCAGGCTGGAAATAGAGCAACGCGGCGGTGGCGATGCCCGTAATCAGTGCGCCCGAGGCGAACAGGATGGTGCGTTCGAATCGCGACGCCCGTGTCCGGAGCCGGGCCCACCAGCCGGGGCGCGGCGCAGATGCGATCCCACCGTCGGTTTCCGCTGGCGCCGGCGCGGCGGCTGCGCGAGACGGGCTGCTGCTGTAGAGCGCTGCTCGCTTCATCGTGCGGTCAAATTAACATGCCGGGGCGCGCCGGTATACGCGCGGCACGCGTTTCAGCGGTGATAGAGTCCCGGCGTAACCCCGCACAGGAATCCCCGATGCGTTTCCTCTGGCCGGACGTGCTCTGGCTGCTCCTCGTCCTGCCGCTCCTGGCCGGCGCTTACGTGCATGCCCTGCGCCGCAGGAAGAAGGAAGCGATCCGATACACCAACCTCGCCATGGTGCGTGCCGCCATCGGCCCGGGACAGGGCATCCGCCGCCACCTCCCGCCGGCCCTGTTCCTCCTCGCGCTGACGGTCGCGATCCTCGCCGCGGCCCGGCCGATGGCGGTGGTCACGCTGCCGGCGCAGTTCCTCACCATCGTGCTGGCGATGGACGTGTCGCGCAGCATGCTCGCCTCCGACGTCGAGCCCACGAGGATCAGCGCCGCGCAGACCGCCGCGACCGCGTTCATCAACGACCTGCCGAGGAACGTGCGCCTGGGTATCGTCACTTTTGCCGGCACCGCGGCCGTCGTGCAGTCGCCGACCGAGAACCGCGAGGAAATGCTCGCCGCGATCAGCAAGTTCCAGTTGCAGCGCGCCACCGCCACCGGCAGCGGCCTGCTGCTGTCGCTGGCGACGCTATTGCCCGAGGAAGGCTTCGACCTGCCGGCGGCGATATACGGCAGCGGATTCTCAGGCGGGGCCGCGCCGCTGGGGCGCTCGGCGAAGAAGTCGGCCAAAAAAGAGCACAAGCCGGCGGCGCCCGGTTCGTACACAGCGGGCGCGGTGATCCTCATCAGCGATGGCCGGCGCACCACCGGGCCGGACCCCGTCGAAATTGCGCGCATCGCCGCGGATTACGGCGTGAGGGTGTTTACCGTCGGCTTCGGCACCATCGGCGGCGCGCTTGTCGGTTCGGAGGACTTTTCATTCTATGCGCGCCTCGACGAGCCCACGCTCAAGGCGGTCGCCGCCATCACCGGCGGCGAATACTTCCACGCCGGCACGGCCGCCGACTTGCGCAAGGTCTACGAAAGCCTCAACACCAAGTTTGCGCTGGAGCGCCGGGAGACCGAGGTGAGCGCCCTGTTCAGCGCGACGTCGGCACTGCTGATCGTGAGCGCGCTGGTGCTGTCGCTGCTGTGGTTCCGGCGGCGGGGATGAGGCGACCGCCCGAAACGCACGCAACCTATTTCACCAGCACCACCGGCACATTAGCGCCGTGGAGGACTTTGGTGGCGACGGAGCCGACGACGAAATTTGCCGCGGCGCCCAGACCCCTCGTCCCCATCCAGATCATGTCGCATTCGCGTTTGATCGCTTCATTGCAGATCGTATCCGCAGTCGGACCGATGAGGATCGCTTCGACGTACGACAGCTTTGCGCTGTCCAGCAGAATTTTCGCCTTGGCCAAGCCAGTTTCGCCTTCTTCGAGGTAGTACTTGTCGAGCACATCTTTCGACGGCCCGCCACCCAGCAATCCGCCGATCCCAGGCACTGGCAGGTGGACATAGGTCAGGTACACGACCGGATTTTCCTTCCACCGGGCGGCGTGCCGGATAAGGCCGGATACCGCGGCCAGGGAGTGCTCGGAACCGTCTACTGCCAGAAGGATGTTCATCGCGTGGTTGCTCTTTTGTCGGATGAGCGAACTTTAGCCAAGGTTACTGCGTGCGCTTTGACGTGCGTCAACTCATGGTTGCGGTTGGGTCGGGTCCGCGACCAAATCAACCGAAGTCCAGGCAAAAGAGCCCGCGACGCAAGACGGAACCCACCCCGGTTGCACGGGCCAGGCCCACGAGACCGAAGCCGAGCACCACTGCGCCGGCCACCAACCGCACCGCGCGGCGTGTTGCGAACCGATGCACGTGGGAAAACGCCAAGCCGGCCAGCATCAGGTTGAGGACGGTACCCATGCCAAAGGCGAACATTGCGAGAGCGCCTCTGGTTGCGCTCCCGGACGCCAGTGCCGTGACGAGCATTCCGTAGACCAGTCCGCACGGCAACCAGCCCCAAAGGCTGCCGGCGATGAATGCCCGGGCCGGCGTGTCGGCCGGCAGCCAGCGCGCCGCCGCCGGCTGGATGTGCCTCCATAGCGGGCCGCCCATGCGCTCCAATGTGGCCAGAACCGGGCTCAACCCCGCCAGATACAGTCCGGCCAGCACAAGCATGAGGTTGGCTGCGATGTACAGCGCGACTTGGATGTCGATCACGCCCGCCGCATACGCCCCGGCGCTGCCCGCCAGGCCTGCCATGCCGCCTGCGAGCGTATATGCGCCTACGCGCCCGAGATTGAAAATCCCGAGCATCGAAATCCGCGGGCGTTCGGTGCCTGCGCCGCCTTTGCGCACGATGCGCACGATCCCAGGTTGGGATGAAAACGCGGCGACAATTCCGCCGCACATACCCACGCAATGCACGCCCGAGACCGCGCCGAGCACGAATCCTGAAGCCATCAGGCTGGTAGTCGCCGACTCCATTCAAATGACCTTCGAGTAGCCAGCCCTGCGGCGGTTCTCGCGCTGATAGCGGTCGAACACCATGCAAATTGCGCGCACCAGCAGCCTGCCGCGCGGCGTGACGGCGATCCATTCGGAGTCAACGTCGACCAGCCCGTCGCGCTCGTATGGCCCGAGATCGGCCAGTTCGCTGGCGAAATACGTGTCGAAGTCGATCAGGTAAGCGAGCTCGATCGATTCTTTCGAGAGCCTGAAATGACAGATCAGCGCCTGAATCACCGCGCGGCGTACGAGGTCGTCCTGCGTGAGTTCGATGCCGCGAAGCACCGGCAGGCGTCCCCAGTCGATTGCGTCGTAGTATTCATCGAGTGTCTTGAAGTTCTGGTAGTACGTCGGGCCGACGCGCCCGATGGCCGAGATGCCAAAAGAAAGCTGGTCGGCTTCGGCATGCGTCGAATAGCCCTGGAAATTGCGGTGCAGGCGTCCCTGCCGCTGCGCAACGGCGAGGGCGTCGCCGGGTTTGGCGAAGTGGTCCATGCCTATGTGGGTGTAGCCCGCCGCCATGAGCCGGTCAATGGCGCGCATGAAGATTGCGATGCGCTCCTCCGCTTGCGGCAGTTCGGCATCGAGGATGCGGCGCTGCGGCTTGAAGACCGTCGGAAGATGCGCGTAGTTGTACAGGGCGATTCGGTCCGGCGATAGTGCGACGACGCGCTCCACCGTGTCCTCGAATCCGGCCAGGGTCTGCTTCGGGAGCCCGTAGATCAGGTCGAGGTTGACCGAGCGAAAGCCGCTGGATCTCGCCTCCTCGACCGCCCGGCGGGTTTCTTCCTCGCCCTGAGGGCGATTGACCGCCTTTTGCACCGCCGGATCGAAGTCCTGCACGCCTATGGACACGCGATTGAAGCCCAGTCCGGCAAGAAAGGCCATGGTGCCCGGCGCGATCTTGCGCGCGTCTATTTCGATGGAAAACTCCGCCTGCGGCACCGGCTGGAAATGCCGGAGGATTGCCTCCATGAGCGAGCTCATCTCTTCCCGCGACAGAAAAGTCGGCGTGCCCCCGCCCCAGTGCAGCTGGCAGATCGCACGCTCGTCACCGAGGAGCCCGTCGACGAGCGCCATTTCGCGTGCGACGTACTTGATATACTTTGCCGAGCGACCGTGATCCTTCGTCACCACCTTGTTGCAGGCGCAGTACCAGCAGAGCGTGTCGCAAAAGGGCAGGTGGACGGACACCGAGAGCGGCTGCTTGATGCCGCCGATGTTGCGTCTGGCGAGCCATTCACGGCACTGCGTTTCGCCGAAGCCTTCGACGAACCGGTCCGCAGGCGGGTAGGACGTGTAGCGCGGGCCGCCGAACTCGTCGCGGCGGATGAGGGACGGGTCGATGACCAGCCCGGATTGTGCGAGGGGAAGCATGTTCGGTTGGGATCGATGGTGTCGTGAACACTGTGGCGGGATGGCGCGTCACGGTATTGACCTGTGTCAAGGAAGCGCGTTTCGATGAGCGACCGGAGCGAATTGCAGCGCCTGCAAACGACGCTGGCCGATACGGAAGCGCGCTACGGTGCCATCCTGGAATCGGCGATGGATGCTGTGATCGCGATCGACGATTCCCAGCGTATCGTGCTATTCAACCAGGCGGCCGAAGCGATGTTCGGCTGCAGCCGCGCGCAGGCGCTTGGCCAGTCCCTGGACCGCTTTCTGCCGCAGCGCTTTCGCGATGTGCACGCCGCGCATATCGCCGCTTTCGGCCGGGCGGGGATCACCAATCGCCGCATGGGCCATAACTCGGTCCTGAGCGCCCTGCGCGCCGATGGCGCCGAGTTCCCGATCGAAGCCTCCATCTCCAAGGCCGGCGCCGGCGGTGCCCACCTGTATACGGTGATCCTGCGCGACATCACCCGCCGCCAGGCAGATGAGGATGCCTTGCGCCAATCCCGGGAAGAATTGCGCGAGCTCTCGGCCGTGGTGCTGCAGGCGCGCGAGGATGAGAAGTCGCGCATTGCAAGGGAACTGCATGACGAGCTCGGCCAGCAGCTCACGGCGCTCAAAATGGACCTTGCCTGGGCTCGTGGCAGGCTGCCCCCGGGGAATCCCGACCTGGCCGCCAAGCTCGACAGCATGAATGCGACCCTCGACCAGACGGTCACCGCCACCCGGCGCATCGCGGCCGACCTGCGCCCGCTGATGCTCGACGACCTCGGACTCGCAGCGGCGGCCGAGTGGCTGGTGGACGATTTCCAGCGTCGTTCCGGCGTGGCCTGCGACCTGGACATGGAGGACTCAGACGCGGTCTCGGCGCTGGACGCAGCGACGGCGACTGGCCTGTACCGGATGCTCCAGGAGTCGCTCACCAACGTAACGCGGCACGCCCAAGCCACGCTTGTACACGTCTCGATGCGGGTGGACGGAATCGATGCCGAGCTCCGCGTCGAGGACAACGGTGTTGGCATCCGCGCGGAGGATCACGCCAAAGCGGGCTCCTTCGGCCTCAAAGGCCTGCGTGAGCGCGCGCACTATCTCGGTGGCAATGCAGAAATTGCCGCGCGCGCGGAAGGGGGAACCTGCGTTCGCGTGCGGGTGCCGGCGGTGAAGACGGCATGACCCGCATCCTTCTGGCCGACGACCATAACCTGGTGCGCGAGGGGCTCAAACAGATCCTCTCGGTCACCGACGACCTCGTGGTGGCCGCAGAGGCAGTCGACGGCCAACAGGTGCTCGCGCGCGTGCGCGCGGAGGATTTCGACGTGGTCATGCTGGACATGTCGATGCCCGGGTTGTCGGGCATCGACCTCATCAAGCGGCTCAAGCTCGAAAAGCCCAAGCTGCGCATCCTCGTGCTGTCGATGCATGGTGAAGCGCAGTATGCGGTCCGCGCCTACAAGGCGGGCGCCTCCGGCTACCTCACCAAGGACAGCGCCTCGGCGCAGCTGGTGTCCGCGATCCGCAAGATCGCGGCGGGCGGTGTATTCATCAGCCCGGCGGGCGCCGAGCAGCTCGCACTGGGGGCGATGGGCGGCCGGGATCCGGACTTGCCCCACGAATCGCTTTCAGACCGGGAGTTCGAGGTGTTCCGCAAGCTGGTTGCCGGCACCTCGATTACCCAGATCGCCGAGACGCTCCACCTGTCGGTGAAGACGGTCAGCACCCACAAAGCGAACCTGTTGCAGAAGATGGGGATGTCGGGCACGGCCGAGCTGGTGCGCTATGCGCTCGAACACCGCCTGCTCGATGCACCCGGCGTCAGCAAGCCGCGCCCCTAGGACAATTCCTACTTCGGCCTGGGCCGATTCCCAGCGCGTTTTGGGCCGTTTCCCACCGCCGCAATAAGGTGGCCCCGATGTGGCCGGATGGCGCCCGGCGTCACACTGGGCCATGAATACCGGACCCATAGCCTCCGTCACCCCCGGCCGCTACAACGTCTTTCTCGTCGAGGACTCGGCCGCGATCCGGGAGCGGCTGGTGAGGTTGCTCTCCCCGGTGGAGGGGGTGTGCCTGTGCGGCTACGCCGAGCGCGCCGACGATGCGGTCGCGCAGATCCTCGCGCTGCGCCCTGACGCCGTCCTGCTCGACATCAACCTCGCGGCGGGCAGTGGCCTGGACGTGCTTCGCGCAGTGGGCGATGCCGCGCCCGAGGTCGAAATCTTCGTGCTGACCAACTTCGCCAACGATCAGTACCGCGACCGCTGCGCCAGCCTCGGCGCGCGCGGGTTTTTCGACAAAAGCAGCGAGTTCGAAAAGGTCCGCGACGTAATCGCCGCGCGCGCATTGCCAACGCAGTCTGCGACTTAGGGGAACCGTCATGCAAGCCGTCATCCAGTTCGACCGTGCCACGAAGAAAGACCGCACCCCGGCCGCAAGCATGCCTGCGCCGAGGAAGTTCGAAATCAACTGCGCCGGCTGCAACCTGCGCGAAGCCTGCTTGCCCGAGGGCCTCACTTCGGTGGAGATGCTGCGCATGGAAAACCTCGTCTACGCGCGCCGCAAGGTGAAGCGCGGCGAGGCCCTGTTCCGCACAGGCGACCGGTTCAGCTCGCTGTACGCATTGCGTGTCGGATTTTTCAAGACGGCAGTGCTGCACGGCAATGGCCGCGAGCAGGTCACGGGCTTCCAGATGGCGGGCGAGTTGCTGGGGCTGGACGGCGTGGGCACCGGTGAGCATTCCTCCCATGCGGTGGCGCTGGAAGACTGCGAAGTATGCGTGCTGCCCTTTGCCCTTATCGAGGAGATCGGCCGCGAGATCCCGGCGCTGCAGCGCCACCTGCAAGGCTCCCTTTCGCGCGAGATCGTGCGCGATCATGGCGTAATGATGCTCCTTGGCAGCATGCGCGCGGAAGAGCGGCTGGCCGCCTTCCTGCTCAACTTGTCGAAGCGCTTCGCGCGTCGCGGCTGGTCGGCTTCGGATTTCCACCTGCGCATGACGCGCGAGGAAATCGGAAGCTACCTCGGCCTCAAGCTGGAGACCGTGAGCAGGCTGTTTTCGAAGTTCCAGGCCGAAGGGCTCATGGAAGTCAACCAGAAACACGTTTGCATTGCCGACATCGAGGGCATGCAACGGTTGCTGGGCCCGAAAACGTAGGGCAATCGCGCGCGATTCTTCTCTACGACCATTCCGCCGGGAATCCCGCATGGAGGCTGCCCCGGAATCCAGTTGCCTTGCTGTTCAGGGCAGCTCCTCGGATTGGTGGTATTCCGGTACCTCGCACTCCCATCCCAGGGTCTCTGCGATGCGTCGGCGCAGTTCGTCCGACGCGGCCGGCTCGCCGTGGGTGATGAAGGTCCTTTTCGGCGCGTGCTCGAAGCCGCGCAGCCATTCGAGGATGCCGGCATAGTCGGCATGCGCGGACAAGCTGCTGAGATTGACGACTTCGGCCCGCACCGGGACGTACTGGCCGTGGATCTTGACCGATTCCGCGCCCGCGATCATCGCGGCGCCCCGCGTGCCGGCCGCCTGGAACCCGGCAAACAGGATCAGATTCTTCGGGTCCGGGGCAAAGGCCTCAAGGTGGTGCAACACCCGTCCGCCCGTGGCCATGCCGCTGGCCGAAAGGATGATCATGGGCCCGGGCTTCTGGTTAAGCGCAATCGATTCCTGCGGCGTGTTCACCATTACGGCAACCGAACACGCCTCGCGGCATTCGTCCTCCGTGAGGCGGTGCTCGGTGCGATAGCGCTCGAAGATGCGGGTGGCGTCAATTGCCATCGGACTGTTCAGGTAGACAGGAACGTCCCGCAGTCCGCCCCGCGCCTTGATGCGGGCGATCAGGTGAAGCAGCGTCTGCGCACGGCCGACGGCGAACGTCGGAATAACCGCCACGCCCTCGCGGCGTGCCGCGCGATTCAGGTGCCCGGCCAGCTCCTGTTCGGGATCGAGCTGCGGGTGCAGGCGATTCCCGTAAGTGGACTCGACCACAAGATAGTCGGCATGTGCGATTCGGGTGGGCTCACGCATGACGGGGTCGCCCATGCGCCCCAGGTCGCCCGAGAACACCGTGCGGCGACCCTCGGGTTCGCTTTTGAATTCAACGATCGAAGCCCCGAGAATGTGACCGGCGGGCAGGAAGCGGACCGATCCCGCTCGCCCCAGGCGCGTCGGCTCGTCGTACTCAAGCGGCATGAAGTGCCGCAATGCGCGCACCGCATCGTCCGCCGTATACAGGGGCAGCGCCGGTTTGTGGCGGGAAAAGCCGTGCCGGTTGGCGTACTCCGCCTGCTGCTCCTGCAGGTATCCCGAATCGGGCAGCAGCAACTTGCACAGGTCGAAGGTGGCGCGTGTGCAGTACACGGAGCCTCGGAAACCATTGCGGACCAGGCGCGGCAGGTACCCGCTATGGTCAAGATGGGCATGCGTGAGGGCCACGGCGTCGAGGCGCGCCGGGTCGAACGCAAGCGGCTGCCAATTGCGAAGCCGTAGTGCTTTGAGACCCTGGAAAAGGCCGCAATCGATGAGCACTGTACCGCCCCCGCTGCGGACGAGGTAGCGCGAGCCAGTGACGGTGCCGGTGGCCCCGAAAAAAGTGAGCTGCATTGCGCGTGCGGATTCAGCGGAAAGCGCGAACAGGAACATTCCCTTCGGATGATGCCCTGTTGGGGCTGGGCAACCTCGCCGACTTGTCCGCAGTACCGGTATGTGCCTGTTTGTTCATGGCGGCTCCCTTGATCGATCGATTGGACTGCAGAGCCATTTCAGCGCGCTGGCGGAACCGCGCTTTGATCTGGGTCATTGATAGACGATCTGCGGCCGCGTGGAGCATCGCCCGCGTTTGTTGATCCTGCTCAAAGCGACATCGCCGGTCGGTGGCACAGTGAAAGCGGTTTCGGCAGCGCCCCCCGTTCGGGGCACGACTTCAGGGAGTTCAGTATGTACAAGCACATTCTCGTTGCTACCGATGGATCGAAGCTGTCCCTCAGGGCGGTCAAGGCAGCCGCTGCGCTCGCGTCGTGCGCCGACGCCCGGCTTTCCGCCCTATATGTCATGCCCCAGTATTCGCAACCCACCTACGGTGAAGGCGCAGCGTTCGGTCTCGCGATCTCCCCAAAACGCTTCAGGGAAAACGCGGAAATGGAAGCCGCTGAAGCGATGGTCGGTGTTGCCAAGGCTGCGGACGCAGCGGAAATCTCCTGTTCGGCCCTCAAATCCACGGACCCGCAGCCGTGGAACGCCATCATCCAGACCGCCCGCAAGCGCAAGTGCGACCTCATCGTCATGGCCTCGCATGGCCGCCGCGGGCTGTCCGGCTTCCTGCTCGGCAGCGAGACACAGAAGGTGCTGACGCACACCAAGGTCCCCGTGCTGGTGGTTCGCTGATCGGGGCTGGGCCGGCGCATGTCCCACCACTTCCTGCAGCCGCTTCTCGCGCCGCGAACCGTCGCGATGGTGGGTGCATCCGACCGGACGGGCTCCCTAGGCAACATCGTGCTGCGCAACCTCGCTGCCGGCGGGCTCGAGCGGCTGGATGCGGTAAACCCGAAGCACCGGCAAGTCGCCGGGCTCGTTTGCTACGCCAGTCTCGGCGACCTTCCCGTTCCTCCGGAGCTTGCCGTGATCGCGACTCCGGCGCGGACGGTGCCCCGGATCGTGGCCGAGGCCGGCCAGGCGGGCATCAAGGCCGCTGTCGTACTCTCCAGCGGGTTCGGTGAAGCGGGAGGGCCCGGCGTGCAACTGCAGGCCGAAATGCTCGATGCGGCCAGGCAGGGCGGCGTGCGCCTGCTGGGACCGAACTGCCTCGGCGTAATGAGGACCGATTGCGGCCTCAACGCCACGTTCGCGCGCACGCCGGCACGGCGTGGGAAGCTCGCGCTCGTCTCGCAGTCCGGGGCGATTTGCGGCGCCATCCTCGACTGGGCGGAGAGCGCGGGGATCGGCTTCACGAGCGTCGTATCCCTGGGTGGCGCAGCCGACGTGGATTTCGGCGAGGTGCTCGACTTCCTCGTCGGCGATGGCTCGACCGAAGCAATCCTCCTCTACGTCGAGGGCATCCGCGACGCGCGGCGATTCATGTCTGCGCTGCGGGCCGCCGCGCGCGTCAAGCCGGTAGTCGTGCTGAAAGCCGGCCGGCACGCGTCCGGCTCGCAGGCCGCCACCAGTCATACGGGGGCGATGGCCGGCAGCGACGCGGTATTCGAGGCCGCCCTGCGGCGCAGCGGCACGGTGCGGGTAAAAACCTATACGCAGCTTTTCGCCGCGGCAAAGATCCTCGCCGCTTTCGCATCGCCCGGGCGTGTCCCGAAAGGCAATCGTCTCGCGATCGTCACCAACGGCGGCGGTCCTGGGGTGATGGCGGCCGATTGCGCAACGGACAACGGCGTGCCGCTGGCCTCGCTGTCGCCGCAGACGATCGCGCTGCTGGACACCCAAATGCCAGCGCAATGGTCGAGGCGCAACCCGATCGACATCATCGGCGATGCATCGGCTTCGCGATTCCGCGACGCCACCGCTGCGGCGCTTGCGGAACCCGGTGTCGACGCGGTGCTCGCAATGTACTCCCCGGTGGCTGTGACCGAGCCTGAGGAGGCGGCGCGGGCGGTGGCCGAGGCGGCCGCCGGTTCGGCCAAGCCCGTGCTGGCAGCGTGGCTGGGGGACATCCGCCCAGGCGCGAGTCAGGAATGCCTCGAACACCATGGCATTCCCAATTTCTACACGCCTGAAAACGCCGTCGAAGCGTTTTCCTATCTGGGGCATTACGTACGCAACCAGGCGCAGCTCATGGAGGTGCCGGCGGCCTCGGTGGCGGTCGGCGTCGAGCGAACCGACGACCTCGTTGCGGCGGTTCGGATCTTCGAGCGCGCGGCGGCGGAAAAACGCGCGGTCCTGACCGGGGACGAGTCGAAGGCGCTGGCCGCGGCGTTCGGATTGCCGGTGAGCTCGCCTGTCGTTGCGGCGAGCCGCGAAGCGGCGATGGCCGCCGCGGCCTCGATCGGTTTTCCGGTCGTGCTCAAAATCCACTCGCGCGACATCACCCACAAGACCGACGTGGGCGGTGTGCGCCTGGACCTTCGCGACGCGGCATCCGTGGCTGCCGCGTTCGACGCGATCGTTGCGTCCGCCCGCCTCGCGCGCCCTGACGCCGCCATCGAAGGTGTGGGGGTCGAGCCGATGCTGCGCTTCGCTCACCAGAGCGAAGTCCTGGTCGGCGTCTCGACCGATCCAGTGTTCGGTCCGGTGATCGCATTCGGTAGCGGCGGCGTGGCGGTCGAAACGATCGGGGACACGGCCGTGGCGCTGCCGCCGCTCAATGTCCCGCTGGCCCTCGACCTCATCGGGCGCACGCGGGTCAGCCGCGTGCTCGCGGGCTATCGAAACGTGCCGGCCTGCGATCGCGATGCGCTCGCCGCTCTGCTCTGCAGTGTCTCGCGCATGGTGTGCGCGCTGCCCTGGATTCGCGAGATGGATTTCAACCCGGTGCTCGCCCATCCCGGCGGCGCAGTCATTGCCGATGCCCGCGTAGTGATCGACCCGTTGCTTCGCGATTCACCGCCCCGCTATGGCCACATGGCGATCCATCCATACCCAGCCGGGCTGGAACGCGAAGTGGCGCTCTCGGACGGGACGCGGGTGCTGGTTCGGCCGATCCGTCCCGATGACGTGGCGCTGGAGCAGAGCTTCTTCGACCACCTCTCGCAAGACTCGCGCTACCAGCGATTCATGCATTACCTGCCGGAGCTGCCGCCCAGGTGGCTGGCGCGCTTCACCCAGCTCGATTACGGCCGGGAGCTCGCGCTGGTCGCCCTGCTCGAGGGCGAATTCATCGGTGTCGGGCGCTATTCACCCGACGCCGGCGGGGATTCGGCGGAATTCGCCCTCGCCGTCGCCGACCGCTGGCAGGGCAAGGGGCTGGGGCGCATGCTGCTCGGGCGCCTGCGCGAAGAAGCGCGCAAAGCTGGATACCGCGCGTTGCGTGGCGAAATCCTGAATGCGAACCACGCCATGATCGACCTGGCCTTGCGGCTCGGGTTCACGCGCGAAGAAGGCGACGGCACACAAGTGAGCGTGATCAGCCTCCTGTAGCGGCTCCTGGGCGCTCCAGGCCGGAAACACCCTTTTGCCTCTTCACAGCTTGCCGGGGCGCATTGATCCAGGTCAAAGCCGCGTTCCGCGCACGGCCCAGACTGTGATTCGATGGCAGTGCGCCGATGGCCGGCCGGCCTGAAAGAGGAGGCAACCATGCAGGAAGCGATCAAGACCATTTGCGCCGAACACCGTTCGATCTCGGCGGTGCTGAGCGGGCTGAGTTCCCTTGCCCAGATGATGCGGGATGCGTCGCTGAAGCCGGAGTTTTCCGTGCTCCACGCGATGATCTACTACATCGACACATTTCCGGACCGGCTGCATCACCCGAAGGAGGACAGGTACCTCTTCGCGGTACTCGCCGAGCGCGATCCGTCGACTAAGGCGCTGGTCGATTCGCTCAAGGAAGAGCATGTGAAGGGCGCCGCACTGGTGAGGGATCTTGAACGCGCGCTGAACGAACTCGAGTTGACCTGGCCCCGCGGCGCGGACCGGTTCGCCGATGTCGTGGCCGCCTACGCGCGGTTCGAGTGGGATCACATGCGTCGCGAAGAGCACGAGCTGCTGCCGCTGGCCGAAAAGTGCTTCACCAGCGAGGACTGGAAGGAGACCGGGGCAGCGTTTTCCGGGAGCAACGACGATCCTATCGGCGACCTGGGCGCAACCGACTTCGAGGCCCTGTATCAGCGGATCCTGAAGCTCGCGCCTGCACCGGTCGGCCTGGGTGACCGCTGGGAGAGGGAAGCGCCCCATCCGCGCGGGCGCCCGCACACCCGTTGAACGGCGCGCGGCTTCCTGCCGCTTCGACGGCTACTTCGCCAGCCGGTAGTGTTCAGCAGGCCGCATTGGGGTCCTCCCTTTTCGGGCAACCTTCCGGGCGCGCAAGCGGCAGCAGGGGGCAGCTATTGATCTCCTCCCGCTTGCGCTGCAGGAAACAGGTCGCGGCGCTCGAGGCCGCTGCCAGAACCCAAAAGGCAAAGAAGGCGCCGCTGTAGACCGCGATGCGCCCGACACCGGCAAGCCTGCCGGCAGGATCCAGATCGGATGGATCGAAAAAGGTGAAGAATGCCGCCGCCGCCGCGCCTGCGACGATGAACGACGGCCAGAGAATCCAGATCGCCTTGCGCATGTCGCCTCCTTGCCGTCCGGGTCAACCGCCAAGCTTGAATGCGGGCTCGCGGCCGGACCATTGGCCCGCGAGGCGCCATTCGCCCGCCGGGGGTTCGATATATACGTTCCAGTGACCCGCGGGCATTTGGCGCGGGATCGCCGCCGCGTACCGGCCGGGGGCGATGCGCGCAAGACGCAGCGCCAGATCGTGCCCTGAGCGCGTCGCATGCACAAAGCGCGCGCTCAACTCGGCGGGCGCGTCGCCCTGCAGGCTCACTGCGATGCTATGCCGGTCCTGCCCGAGATCGACCTCGGCCACGAGCCCCAGCCGGGCTGCGGCCTCCTCGCGCTTCAGGATCTTGTTCACCGCGAGGCCTTGTTTGTAGTAATCCTGCTCCACGAGCCCGTCCGAGGTCGAGAACGCGATCCAGGTGGTGATCGAGCCTGCCACCAGGACTGCGGCCGGCCCGGCCATCAGCAGCCAGGGCCAGGGTTCGCGATACCAGGGCAGGGAGGTTGCGCTCGCTTGGCTCATTTCGGATCCTCGCAGGTCATCGCACTATGAAGACGGATTTCTCGTCGACGGCGACGTGCGCATCGTCCTCCGCCTCCACCACGAAGCGGACCTTGTGCGTGCCGGCCGGGAGGTCGCCGGCGCGCGTACGAACTTTGACGGTGGCCATGCCGGTGCTCGCACCCGCCAACGTGAAGGTAGCGTCTCCTGCCATGACCGCCGCGGGCAATCCTTCCACGCGGACGAGGAAGCGCCGGTCCTTCTCCGCAGTGTTCATGATCTGCAGGCGGTAGACGTTCTCGATGTAACCGCCGGTGACTTCGCGGGAAATGGCGGCCCGGTCGCGGATCACGTCGACTTTGAGCGGCACGCGCATCCACAGGCTCGCGCCGACCGCCGCGATCACAACCCAAAGCAGGGCTGAGTAGGCCAGCACGCGCGGACGGAAGGAGCGCAGGAACATTTGCGCGCGGGTCAGGTGCTGTTCGACGGCATTCGTGGTGGCATAGCGGATCAAGCCCTTGGGATACCCGACCTTTTCCATGACCTGATCGCACCCGTCGATGCATGCCGCGCAGCCGATGCACTCGTACTGAAGGCCATTGCGGATGTCGATACCGGTGGGGCATACCTGCACGCAGATGCCGCAGTCCACGCAGGAGCCCAGCCCTAGCGACCCCGGATCGGCGCCCTTCGAGCGCGAGCCGCGCGGTTCGCCGCGCTCTGCGTCGTAGGCGATGACGAGCGTATCGCGGTCGAACATCGCGCTCTGGAAACGCGCGTACGGGCACATGTACTTGCAGACCTGCTCGCGCATCCAGCCGGCGTTACCGTACGTGGCGAATCCATAAAAGAACACCCAGAAGGTCTCCCACGGGCCCAGCGACAGGGTGGCCGACTCGGCAAGGAGTTCGCGGATCGGGGTGAAGTAGCCGACAAAGGTGAAGCCGGTCCAGAGCCCGATCGCGCCCCAGGTTGCATGCTTGGCGGCCTTGAGGCCGAACTTGCGCGCCGTGAGAGGGCTCCTGTCGAGTTTCATGCGCTGGTTGCGGTCGCCCTCGATCCTGTTCTCGATCCACAGGAAGATTTCGGTATAGACGGTCTGCGGGCAGGCGTAACCGCACCACAGGCGCCCGGCCACCGCGGTGAACAGGAACAGCGACAGTGCCGAGATCACGAGGAGCGCGGTGAGGTAGATGAAGTCTTGCGGCCAGAGGACGAGGCCGAAGATGTAGAACTTGCGGTTCACCAGGTCGAAGAGCACGGCCTGCCGCCCGTTCCACTCGATCCACGCGGCGCCGTAGAACACCAACTGTGTCGCCCAGACCAGCGTCCAGCGCCATGCCGCGAACCAGCCGCGCACGGCGCGCGGATGGATCGCCTGGCGGATTTCGTAGAGACTTCGGGCCACCGGATCAGACGGCGAGGCCAGTCCGATGCCACGCGCGTCGATTACGCCGACGCGCGGATCTGCGCGCGGCTGCACGCCGGGCGCAGCCGGGTCGAAATCAGTGAGCGGCTTCACTTCGCCTTCGGCGGGGGCTGGGACAGCCCGAAGACGTAGCCGGTGAGAAGGTGGATCTTGGCCTCGTTGAGCAGCGCCTTGTGCGCCGGCATCTGGTTGTTGCGGCCCAGCGAGATGGTTTCGATGATCGTGGGTTCGCCCGATCCGTACAGCCAGGTCTGGTCGGTCAGGTTCGGCGCGCCCAGCGCGGGATTGCCCTTGCCTTGGGGGCCGTGGCAGGCGACGCAGCTCTGCGCGAAGATTTCCTTGCCTCGTGCGCGGCGCAGGCTGTCGCTGGTCAGGCCGGAGAGCGACATCACGTAGTGGGCGACATCCTTGGTGCCCTGCTCGCCGAGCGCCGGCCCGAAAGGCGGCATGATCCCGTTGCGCCCCTCGGTGATCGAGGCCTTGATCGTCTCCGGCGTGCCGCCGTAGAGCCAGTCGCGGTCCGAAAGATTCGGGAAGCCCTTGCTGCCGCCGGCATCGGACGCGTGACATTGCGCGCAATGGTTGAGGAAAAGCTTCTGCCCGACGGCGCGCGCCGCGGGATCCGCGGCCAGCGCCGCCACGTCCTGGCCGCTGAACTTCTGGAAGATCGGCCCGTACTCCTTTTCGGCGGCGGCGATTTCCTCGTCGAGCTGGCCGAGCTGGGTCCAGCCGAGCGAGCCTTTGTAGCTGCCCAGGCCCGGGTAGAGGTAGAGATAAACCAGCCCAAATGCGATCGTGATGTAGAAGAGCCACATCCACCAGCGCGGCAGGGGATTGTTGTATTCGCCCAGATCCCCGTCCCAGGTGTGGCCGGTCGTGACGGCCTTGCCGTCCGTGACCTTGCGCACGCTTTGCATTTTGAGGAGCACGCCGCACGCGACGATCGATATGATCGTCAGGATCGCGATGTAGAAGTCCCAGAACGCGCTGGTGAACTGGCTCATTGCCCGGCGCCCTCGCTTTCGTCGAACACGAGTTTCGCGTCGTTTTCGAACCGGCCCTTGCGCGCCGGGCTGTAAGCCCACCAGACGATGCCGAGGAAGGTTCCGAATGCGGCGAGGGTGACGAGGGTCCGCAGGATATTGAGGTCCATGCCGGTTCCTAGTTGGGTTTCTTGAGTGCGGTGCCGAGCACCTGGAGATAGGCCACCAGCGCGTCCATCTCGGTCTTGCCCTTGAGGGCCTCCTGCGATTTCGAGATGTCCTCGGCCGTGTAAGGCACATTGACCAGCGATAGCGCGCGCATCTTGGCCTCGATGTCGCCTGCATTCGCCGCCGTTTTGTTCAGCCACGGATAGCCCGGCATGTTGGATTCGGGCACCACATCGCGCGGGTTGTTCAGGTGGATGCGGTGCCAGTCGTCGGAGTAGCGGCCGCCGACGCGGTGCAGGTCCGGGCCGGTGCGCTTGGAGCCCCACTGGAACGGGTGGTCGTACACGAATTCGCCCGCGGTCGAGTAGTGGCCGTAGCGCTCCACCTCCGCGCGGAACGGCCGGACCATTTGCGAGTGGCAGTTGTAGCAGCCCTCACGGATGTAAACGTCGCGTCCGGTGAGCTGCATCGCCGTGTACGGCTTGAGCCCCGCCACCGGCTCGGTGAGCGATTTCTGGAACGACAAGGGCACGATCTCGACCAGGCCGCCGACGCTGACGACTGCGATCACGAGGGCGATCAGCAGCGCCTGGTTGCGCTCGATCAAGTCATGGGTAAGTTTCATCTGGTGTCCGGATGGTTCAGGCGTGCGCGAGCACCGGGGCCGGGATCGGGGCGTCTTCCACCACGCCGGCCGCGCCAATGGTCTTGGCGACGTTGTAAGCCATGATCAGCATGCCGCCGAGGAAGAGCAGCCCGCCGAGCAGGCGGACGGCGTAGAACGGATAGGTGGCTTTCACGCTCTCGACGAACGTATAGGTGAGCGTCCCGTCGGGGCTGACCGCGCGCCACATGAGGCCCTGCATCACGCCGGCGATCCACATCGCAGAGATGTACAGGACGATACCCACCGTCGCGACCCAGAAGTGCAGGTTGATGAGGGGCACCGACCACATTTCCTGGCGGCCGAACAGGCGCGGGATCATGTAGTACATCGAGCCCATGGTGATCAACGCGACCCAACCGAGGGCGCCCGAGTGGACGTGCCCGATGGTCCAGTCGGTGTAGTGGGACAGCGCATTGACCGTCTTGATCGACATCATCGGGCCCTCGAATGTCGACATGCCGTAGAACGACAGCGAGACGATGAGAAACTTGAGGATCGGGTCGGTGCGCAGCTTGTACCAGGCGCCCGAGAGGGTCATCATGCCGTTGATCATGCCGCCCCACGATGGCGCGAGCAGGATGAGGGAGAACACCATGCCGATCGACTGCGCCCAGTCGGGCAGCGCGGTGTAGTGCAGGTGGTGCGGGCCGGCCCACATGTAGGTGAAGATCAGCGCCCAGAAATGCACGACCGACAGCCGGTACGAATAGATCGGGCGTTCGGCCTGCTTGGGCACGAAGTAGTACATCATCCCGAGGAACCCGGTGGTGAGGAAGAAGCCCACCGCGTTGTGGCCGTACCACCACTGCACCATGGCATCCTGCGCCCCGGCGTAGACTGAGTAGGACTTCCAGAACGTCACGGGCACTGCTGCGCTGTTCACGATGTGCAGCAGCGCCACGGTGATGATGAATGCGCCGAAAAACCAATTGGCGACATAGACGTGCGAGACCTTGCGCTTGAAGATCGTGCCGAAGAACACGACTGCGTAGGCGATCCAGACTATCGCGATCAGGATGTCGATCGGCCACTCGAGTTCGGCGTACTCCTTGGAGGTGGTGATCCCCATCGGCAGCGTGATCGCGGCAAGGACGATCACCGCCTGCCATCCCCAGAACGTGAACGCCGCCAGCCCGTCCGAAAAGATGCGCGCATGGCAGGTGCGCTGCACCACGTAATAGCTGGTGGCGAACAAGCCGCACCCGCCGAACGCGAAGATCACCGCGTTGGTGTGCAGCGGCCGCAACCTGCCGTAGGTGAACCACGGGGTATTGAAATTGAGCTCGGGCCAGATGAGCTGGGCAGCGATGATTACGCCGACCAGCATGCCCACCACCCCCCAGACGATGGTCATCACGGCGAACTGGCGGACCACCTTGTAGTTGTAACTTGCTTGCGCTTGCATCGTATTCCCCGTTGGCGGATGACCCGCCCGCCTCGCCGCCATCGTATGCAAGCCCCCGCCTTGCGGTTTGACCCAGATCAAGCCGGCGGACCGGACGGCGGCCCGGCAGGCCGGTCGTCGTCATCGAGAAGGTCAAGGGCCGGTCGCTCGAGATCGTCGAACTGTCCCGCGTCGAGTGCGGCGCGGAACACCCATCCGGCCGCGATTACCAGGACGACCGAAAGGGGAACCAGGATGTAAAGGCTTTCCATGGCGTTAGCGAAACGCGGCTTCGAGCCGAGCCGAATTGAGAATCACCACGAACGAGCTGGCGGCCATTCCTACGGCAGCCTCCAGCGGGCCGACGAATCCGAACGCGGCCAGTGGCAGCGCGACCGCGTTGTAAGCGATCGACCAGCCGAAGTTCTGCCGGATCGCAGCCATTGCCGCTTGTGCGATACGCACTGCGTCGGGCACACCTGCGAGCTTTCCGGACATGAGGACGAAATCGGCCTGCCGCAGCGAAAGCGGGGCGCCCTGGCCCAGCGCGATCGAAACGTTCGCCTGCGCAAGCCCCGGTGCGTCATTGAGGCCATCCCCGATCAGCGCAACTTTGCGACCCTGCGCCTGCAGGTGTCGCACATAGTCGAACTTGCCGGAAGGCGAAATTTCCCCCTGGAAGCGATCGATTCCCAGCCGGGCCGCAACCTCGTGCACGACGCGGGGATCGTCCCCGCTGATGAGATGGATGGGCAGCCCGCGCGCGCGCAGCGCATCCACCATGCCGGCCGCATCCGGCCGCAAGCAGTCGCTAAATGCGAAGCGCGCGAGCCAGTGGTTGTGAGCGCCAAGATAGACGGCTGATTCGGCGGCATTGCCCGGCTCGATCCAGTCCGCGCGCCCGGCGATGCCGGCGACGAAGTGGCGGGTGCCGATTCGCATTTGTGTCCCGTCTACCAATGCTTCGATGCCACTGCCGGATGCATGCCGCGCGTTGCATACCGCCGGGACGGTGTCGCAAGCCGACTCCTGGGCGCCGCCTTCTTCGAGCGCGCGGGCCACCGGGTGGGCGCTGCCAGCTTCGAGTGCTCGCGCGATCCCGAGGCAGGTTGCTGCGTCGGTGCCCGCCAATACGTCGATTCGCGCCAGCCGCAGCCGTCCCTCGGTCAGGGTGCCTGTCTTATCGACCACGACATCGGTGATTGCCGCGAGCGCTTCGATTGCCTGCGCGCTTCTGACTACGACCCCGCGGCGCGCCAGCGCCCCGGTTGCGCTCGCCAGTGCGAACGGGGCAGCAAGGCCGAGCGCGCACGGACAGCCCACCATGAGCACCGCTATCGCGGCCCATGCAGCGCGCGAGACATCGACCGCGGCCCAGCCGACGAGGGTTGCGAGCGCGATCCCGAGTACGAGCCAGGTCAGCACACGCGCAACGCGGTCTGCCGCCTCGACCAGGCGCGGCCTGCCGGCCGCCGCGCGTTCCATCAGCCTGGCAATTGCCGCGGCATGGGTGTCCATGCCCGCTCGTGCCACGCGCATGACCAGCGGCTGGTCGACATTGATCGACCCTCCGATCAGCCATGAGCCCGCGGTTTTTGCGACCGGGCTCGATTCACCGGTCAACAGGGATTCGTCGGTGTTGCCCTCGCCCGATTCGACTGGGCCATCGGCGGGCACGAGTTCGCCGGGCGCAACCAGAACGCGGTCGCCGGGGCGCAGTTCGTGCGCGGCGATGCGGCTGCCGGGGCCGTTGCCTTCCGCATCGAGCCGCAATGCGAGTGAGGGCATCCAGCGTGCGAGGCGGTCGAGGCCGGCGGCCGCCTTGCGCCGGGCCGAGAGTTCGAAATGGCGCGAAGCCAGCAGCAGGAAAGCGAGCATCGAGACCGAATCGAAGTAGACCTCGCCGCTTCCCGCCACAGTGGCCCACGCGCTGGCGGCGAATCCCGCGAGGAGACCCAGCGAGACAGGCACATCGATGCCCATGCGCCTGGCGCGCAGGTCCGCAAACGCAGAGCGGAAAAAAGGCCCGCAAGCGAATGCGATCACCGGCGCGGTGAGCACCAGCCCCGCCCAGCGCAGGATCTGACCGTCCTCCGCGCTGATCGCGCCGGCGTCGTCCATGTAGCGGGGAAAGGCGTACATCATTACCTGCATCGCGCCGAATCCTGCGACGAAGAGCCGCCATAACGAAGCGCGTTGCTCTTCCATCTCGCGTGCGCGCTGCTTCTGGGGATCGAACGGGAATGCGTCGTAACCCAGGCTCCGGATCGCTTCGATGATCCCGCTGAGCGCCAGGCGGCGCTCATCCCAGGCGACCAGCATGCGCCGCGTGGAGTAGTTGATGGCAACCGAAATCACACCCGGCTGCCGGCGCAGAAAGCGCTCGTTCAGCCAGATGCACGCGGGGCAGCGGACCCCGTCGAGCAAAAGGGTAGCTTCGCGCTCATGCGCCGCGGTCCGTGCCACGAACCGATGCTGCGCCAGGGGGTCGTCGTAGATGGCGGCCGGCGGAAGGTCCGCGAGGCGTGGCGGCGCGCCGGCTTTCGGCTGGTCGCGGGTCTCGTAGTAGCTTTGGAATCCCGACGCGACAATCGTGCGCGTTACTGCTTCACAGCCCGCGCAGCACATGCGACGCGATTCCCCCAGCACCGGGACTTGCAGGGACCCCCCCGCTGGAACCGCCAAGCCGCAATGAAAGCACGCCGCTGCCGGCGCGGGCACCTGCGGGAAGTCCTGGCGGGCGGCGAGCGTCGAAGCCATCCGCCCATCCTAGGGTCCGCCGGGCTTAGCCGGTTGATGTAGATCAAGCCGGTTCCCGACTGGTGCGGGTGCGGCCTACTTCGCGCTTTCGCCCAGCGCCGCATTGACCCGTCCTCGGCCATGAGTTGCATCGAGCGTTTGGCCAGCGCCGGGTCGGCCCAGTCGTGGCACCCGTACAGCAGGGTGCCGAACGCTCCGGTCTGCTCGCGAAACGCGAGCAACTGGTCCACCACGCTGTTCACGGTGCCGGCGATGACGAGCTTGCCGGTCACGTAGTCAGGGGTGATCCTGGCGTCGGGTTCGGCCGGGTCGCTCTTGAACAGGTTCGCTCGACCGCCCAGCCCGACCAGCTTGCGCACGAGATGGCGGAAATACAGGTGGTGCGGGCCCGCGACGCCCAGCCCATAGTCCCGCGCAGTGCGCTCGTCGTCGGCGACGAAAATCGACTTCACCACGCGCCACTCCACCGGGCTGGCCTGTGCGCCCACCGCGAGCCGTCCCTCGACGTAACGCGGCCAGTGCGAGGCGACCCATTCGGGCAGCAGGAAATTGGCCGAAATCGGCTGCCAGCCGCGCTTGGCCGCTTCGGTCACTCCCTTGGAGTGGGGCGCAACTGCGGTGACCACGATGGGCGGGTGCGGCTGTTGATAGGGCCGGATGACCGAGCCCTGGCCGATCTCGGGGATCGTGGTCTTCTGCGTGCTCACGCTGAAATGCGTGCCCTCGATCGCGTAAGGTCCGTGGCCCGCCCACTCCACGGGGCGCGCGCCGCGACGGTGCGTTCGGCGCCTAATCTTTGGGCGGCCAGACGCCGGCCGCCGCGAGGTCGGCCATTGCCTGGCGGGTGAACTCGGCGCGCGGCGCGTCACCGCCGATCACGAACATGAGGACCGACTCTTCCTCGGGGTCGTTGTGGTCGTTGGCGAGATTCATGAAGCGGCGGATCGCACCGGGCGGGAACGACACCACGTCGAGCGGGTGCAGGTCGACGTGCTCGACGCCGCCGGCCTCGTTTTCCCAGCTGCAGCGCCACGTGCCGGTCATCGGGATGAAGGTCTCGTTGGTGTCGTGGTTGTGCATGAGCGGGCCCTTGCCCGGCCTGGCGCGGCAGTAACCGAGGTTGAATCCTTCGGCGATCGGGATCGCCGCCAGGCGCGCGGCTTCTTCGCCCACGGGCGACTGCATGCCCTCGCCTTCGCCTTCGGGCGGCTGGAAACCGATCACGTTGTAGAGCGTGCGTTCGCACTCGGGCGCCTTGCTGTCGGGCAGCCCGCCGTCGGAGCCCTTGAGCTCGGCGAATCGCGCCACCCGCCGCATCATCTCGGCGCGCGCGACGCCGCGACGCGGCAGAATTTCCTCGTAGCCCTGCTTGTCTCCCACCTGTGGCCCCTGTGTGCGGATGCGGGTTGACCGGTGAACATAGCCAACGCAAACGCATGCGTCAATGCTGCGACCGCGAGGGCGCGCGCCGCATTGACAGGGCCCGCTTTCCCGTTCAGCATCGCCGCGGTAAACCTTGGAGGAGGACACCATGAGAACGATCAGACTGCTCAGCGCAGCGTTCACGGCTGCCATGGCGGCGACCCTGTTTGCGCTTCCCGCATCGGCCCAGCAACCGCTCAAGATCGGCATGAGCATGCCGCAGACCGGCCCGCTCGGCGGCGGTGGCAAGGCCGCGCTGGTTGCCCTGAACATGTGGCGCGACGACGTGAACGCCAAGGGCGGCCTGCTCGGGCGCAAGGTCGAGCTCACCGTCTACGACGACCAGGGCAACCCCGCCCTCACGCCGGGGATCTATTCCAAGCTGCTCGACGTGGACAAGGTGGACCTGCTGTTCGCGCCGTACGCCACGGTGCCGACCGCGCCGCTCATGCCCATGGTCAAGCAGCGCGGGCTGCTCCTCATGGGCAACTTCTCGTTCCAGGTGAACCACACGGTCAAGCACGACATGTGGTTCAACAATGCGCCTTGGGGGGACGCGGAAAGCTGGTTCAACGGCTATTTCGAGGCGAGCAAGAAGCTCAACGGCAAGACCATCGCCTTCCTCGCCGCCGACCAGGAGTTCGCGCAGAACCTTGCCAGCGGCGCCAAGGTGCTGGCCAAGAAAGCCGGCCTCAAAACGGTGTACGAGCAGAACTACCCGCCCAACACGGTGGATTTCTCCTCGATGATGCGGGCGATCCGCGCGGCCAAGCCGGACATGGTGTTCGTGGCGTCCTACCCCGGCGACTCGGTGGCGATCGTGCGCGCGGTCAACGAAGTCGGCGTGGGCTCGTCGGTCAAGCTCTTCGGCGGCGGCATGGTCGGCCTGCAGTTCACCCCGATCATGGAGTCGCTCGGCTCGCAGCTGAACGGCATCGTCAACTACACCAGCTACGCGCCCGGCATGGACTTTCCCGGCGTGAAGGAATTCCTCGACCGCTACGCCAAGAAGGCGGCTGAGGAGAAAGTCGACCCGCTGGGCTACTACCTGCCGCCGTTCAACTATGCCATCGGCCAGATGCTCGAGCAGGCCGTCAACGGCACCAAGGGCTTCGACCAGAAGAAGCTGGCCGAGTACCTGCGCAAGAACGAAATGCAAACCATCGTCGGCCCGATCCGCTTCGGCCCGGACGGCGAGCGTGCCAACCCGATCGTGCCGATGATCCAGTTCCGCGGCATCGTGGACAAGAACCTCGAGCAGTGGCGCCAGCCCGGCAAGCAGGTCATCCTGTACCCGGCGAAGTACAAGGGCGGTGACGTAGTGCCGTTCGACAAGGGCAAGTAATCGCCGCGCTGCGCGCACGGCGCGGCCTGGCTGCGCCGTCGCCATTTCTGCCACCCGGGGAGGGGCGTGTTCTCGTTCGACCTGCTCGTTGACGCGGTCCTGTTCGGCCTGCTGCTGGGCTGCTTCTACACCGCGGTGAGTATCGGGCTGTCGGTGTCGTTCGGTTTGCTGGACGTGCCGCACATCGCCCACCCGGCTTTCGTCGTGCTGGGCTCCTACGGCACCTACCTGCTCGGCAGCTACGGCTGGGACCCGATCGTGGCGGGCGTGGTGCTCATGCCGGTGTTCTTCCTGTTCGGCATGCTGGTGTACCGGTTCTATTACGAGACGTTCGAAAAACGCGGCGGCGATGCCGGGGTGCGCGGCCTGGCGTTCTTTTTCGGTATTGCGTTCATCGTCGAGGTCGGGCTGATCCTCGCTTTCGGGGTTGACCAGCGCATGGTCGAGGCGAGCTACATCGGCAAGAGCGTCAGCTTGGGTGAAACGAGGATCCCGGTGCGCATGCTGGTGTCGTTCGGCATGGCGCTCGCCCTGACCGTGCTCCTCACGCTTTACCTGTCGAAAACATTCACTGGCCGGGCGATCAAGGCCGTCGCGCAGGACGAGCCCGCGCTGCGCCTCATGGGCGCCAACCCGGTGCGCATCAAGCAGTGGGCCTTCGGCATCGCCACCGCGGTCGCGGCGCTGGCCGGGTCGCTGCTCATTATCGTCGGCCCGGTCGACCCGGGCCTGGGGCGCGTGTACATCGGCCGCACCTTCTGTGTCGTCGTCCTGGCGGGGCTGGGCAGCATGAGCGGCACGCTGGTCGCGGGCCTCGTACTGGGCGTGTCCGAATCAATCGTGCTGACTATGTTCGGCGCCTCGTGGGCGCCGGCGGTGTCGTTCGGCATCCTGCTGCTGGTGCTCGGCATCCGTCCCCAGGGCCTGTTTGGGCGATGACCGGAAGCCGAGCCGACGATAAGCGCAAAATGAGGCGGCCATGACCCCGTCGCAGCCGCGCTCGAGCGCGCCCTTCTGGGTCGGCGCGGCGATCACCCTCGGGCTCGCGCTGGCCGCTGCGTTCATGGTGAAGAACGAGTATTTCTTTTTCGCCGGCTACGTGGTGCTGCAGTTCGTGGTGCTGGCCACCGCGTGGAACATCCTCGGCGGGTATGCCGGCTACGTGAATTTCGGCACCAGCGCGTTCTTCGGGGTCGGCGCCTACATTGCGGTGATGCTGATCAAGTCGCTCAACGCGCCGCTGGCGGTGCAGATCGTGGCCGCCTCGGCCGTGGGCGCGGCGCTCGGCGTGGGAGTGGGCCTGCTTACCCTGCGGCTGCGCGGCATCTTCTTCTCCATCGCCACAGTCGCGGTGGCCATCATCCTCGAGACGGTGGTCAACAACTGGCGCTTCGTGGGCGGCTCGACCGGCGTGCAGATCATGCGCCCGCCGGTGATGGAGCCATTCGAGTCGTACACGCGCATGATCTTCGTGGTGGCGGCCATCCTCGCGGTGCTGGCGGTGGCGGTGGCGCGCTATATCGAAACGTCCTGGATGGGGCGCGGCCTGCGCGCCATCCGCGACAACGAGGAGGCCGCCGAATGCACCGGCGTTCCCACGCTCAAGCTCAAGCTCGCGGCGTGCGCGGTCTCAGGCGCGCTCATGAGCGCCATCGGCGCGCCGCTGGCCATGTACCAGAGCTTCGTCGAACCCGCTTCGGCCTTCAGCCTCAACTACTCGGTTTCCGCGCTGGCGATGCCCATCATCGGAGGCACCTCGACCTGGCTGGGGCCGGTCATCGGCGCGCTGCTCCTCGGCACCATCCAGCAAGTCGTGACCGTGACCATCCCAGGCTCGATCAACGTGCTCGTGGTGGGCGTGCTTCTGGTGGTCTTCGTGGTGGGAGCCCCCGAAGGGATCGTCGGCCTGGCGCGCAATCTGCGCCGCAGGCTCCAGGCCCGCAGGCTCAAGGCTCGCGGGACCAAGCCCACTGCGGACAGCGCGTGAGCGAGCCGCTCCTCAAGGTCGAGGGCCTGACCAAGAACTTCGGCGGTTTCACCGCGCTCGACCGCGTCAGCGTCTCGGTGGGCGTGGGCGAGCGCTTCGGCCTCATCGGCCCCAACGGTTCGGGCAAGACCACGCTCATCAACTGCATCTCCGGCGCGCTGCCCAACGATGCCGGCAGCATCGCGTTCAACGGCGAGGAGATTTCCCGCCTGCCCGCCTACCAGCGCACGCGCCGGGGCGTGGCGCGCAGCTTCCAGATCCCGCGCCCGTTCCGCAGCATGACGGTACTGGAAAACCTCGTGGTACCGCTCGAATTCGTGGTCCACCGCGGCTCGCTGCACGAGCTCAACAAGCACACCGAGATCCGCGCCGAGGCGATGCAGATCCTCGAGGCCATGGGCCTCGCGGCCAAGGCCGACGTTTCCGCCGGCCAGCTCTCCCAAGTGGAGCTGCGCAAGATGGAGCTCGCCCGCGCGATGGCCGCCAAGCCGCGTCTCTTGATCTCGGACGAGGCGATGGCGGGCCTTTCCTCCAACGAGGTGAGCGAGGTGCTGGAGATCCTGCTCAGACTCAACGCCACGGGTATCGCGGTGATCATGATCGAGCACATCATGCAGGCGGTGATGAAGTTCTCGCAGCGCGTGGTATGCCTCGACGCGGGCCAGATCATCTGCGAGGGAACCCCCGAATCCATCGTCGCCAACGGTGACGTGCAGAGGGCCTACCTTGGCGCTTGAACTGCACGCCAGAGGCATCGATGCCGGCTACGGCGCGGTGCGCGCGCTGCACGGCGTGTCGATCTCGATCCGCGAAGGCGAGACGGTGGCGCTCCTTGGCACCAACGGCAACGGCAAGAGCACGCTCATGAAATGCCTCATGGGCATGGTGCGCCCGACCGCCGGGACGATCGAGTTCGCCCTCGACGGCGCAACCCACGACCTCACGCGCCTGTCGACCGAGGAGATCGTCAACCTCGGCATCGCGATGGTGCCCGAGGGCCGGCGCTTGTTTCCCAAGCTCACGGTGGAGGAGAACCTCCTGCTCGGGGCGTTTCGTCCCGCGGCGCGCCCGGACATCGAGCGCAACCTCGCGCTGTGCTACGAGACCTTTCCGCTGCTGGTTGAGCGCCGCCGCCAGCTCGCCGGCTCGATGTCGGGCGGCCAGCAGCAGATGCTGGCCATCGCGCGAGCGCTGATGTCCTCGCCCAAACTGCTGCTCGTGGACGAGCCCTCGGTGGGCCTGTCGCCGCTCTTGGTGTCGAACACCGTGAGCATGATCAAGCAGCTCAAGGAAAAATACGGCCTGACGGTGCTCATGGCGGAGCAGAATTTCCACCAGGCGGTGCGCATCGCCGACCGCGGCTACATCATCGTGCACGGCGAGATCGTGTTCGAGGGGCGCACCGTGGCCGAGCTCGAGAACAACGACCTGGTAAAGAACTACTACCTCGGCACGGCCTGATCCCTGCTGCCGGCGGTGGCGAGCGCCGCCGGGGCGCCCGCGCGTTCGAGGGCATCGAGCACGCGCTCGGGCGTGAAGGGCATCGTCGTCACCCGCGCCCCCAGCGGGAACAGCGCGTCGTTGATCGCATTCATGACCGCGCCGGGCGCGCCGGCGGTGCCGGATTCGCCGACGCCCTTGGCGCCCAGCTCGGAGGTCCTGGTCTTCGATTCGACGTGGGCGCACACGATGTCGGGCATCTCGGCCGACATCGGCACGAGGTACTCTGCCATCGAGGCATTGAGGAGCTGGCCGTCCTCGGAGTAGTGGCATTCCTCGAAAAGGGCAGCACCTATGCCCTGCACCACGCCGCCGCGGATCTGCTCGTCGACCAGCAGCGGGTTGATCACCGTGCCGCAATCCTCGACGCACCAGTGCTTGAGCAGCTTCACGAAGCCGGTCTCCACGTCGACCTCCACCAGCGAGGCCTGGATCCCATTGGTGAAGGTGAAGCCGTATTCGCGCGGGGTGAAATGGCGCGTGACCATGAGTTCGGACTGGAACTTCATCGGCAGGGTGTCGGGGCGGAAATACGCCACCCGCCCCACTTCGGCCAGCGGTAGCTTCAAGGCGCCTGTAGCGAGATCGATGACTTCGTTGTTGTAGATGTCGAGCGTGACCTTGTCGACGCCGAGGATAACGGCTGCGATGTCGAGGATGTTCGAACGCAGGGCCTTGCCCGCCTGCAGCACCGCTTCCCCCCCGATACCCGCGCCGCGCGAGGCCCACGTGCCGCCGCCGTAGGGCGTGGTACTGGTGTCGCCGGTGATGACCTTGACCTTGTCCATGGTGACGCCGACAACGGTGGCCGCGATCTGGGCGAAGATGCCTTCGGTGCCCTGGCCCTGCTCGGTCACGCTCGAGAGCACGGTCAGCATGCCGGTGGGCTCCAGGCGCAGGGTCGCGCCGTCCTGCGCCGAGATGCGGGCGCCGCCCACGCCATAGAAGGCCGGCGACGGGCTGGTGACCTCGATCATGGCCGCGAAGCCGATGCCGCGATGCACGCCGCGGCGGCGCAGCGCGACCTGCTCTTCGCGCAGCGCCTTGTATTCCATCAGGCCCAGCAGCTTGTCGAGGCACTGGTGGTGGGTCAGCACCTCGAACTTCATGCCCGCCGCGCCGGTATAAGGGTAGGCGTCGTCGGCGATCATGTTGCGGCGGCGGAATTCCGCCGGGTCCATGCCGAGCTTCTGCGCGGCCAGGTCGACGATGCCTTCGGTGAGAGCCACCGCGATCGGGTGACCGACCGCGCGGTACTGGCAGGTCACGTTCTTGTTGGTGAACACGACGTTGAGGTTGGCGCGGTAGTCCTTGTGCTTGTAAGGGCCGCCGGTGAGGTTGACCACCTGGTTGCCTTCGATGCCGCTCGTGCGCGGGTAAACCGAATACGGGCCGATGGCGGTCAGGTCGTCGAGGTCGAAGGCGAGGATGTCGCCCGCCTTGGTGGCGGCCAGGCGCACCTTCACCCTGTGCTCGCGCGCGTGGATGTCGGACATGAACGATTCCAGCCGGTCGGCCACGAACTTCACCGGCCGGCGCAGCATGATCGACAGCGCGGCGGTGCACATCTCGTCCGGGTACACGTGGACCTTGATGCCGAAAGCGCCGCCGATGTCGCGGCAGATCACCCGCACGTTGGCTTCGGGCAGGTTGAGGTGGCGCGCGAAGACGTCCTGCATCATGTGCGGCGCCTGGGTGGCGTGATGCACCGTGAGGGTGTGCTCACCCGCGTTGTAGTCAGCCAGGATGGCGCGGCCTTCGAGGCACACGCCGGTGTGGCGGCCGAAATTGAAGGTTTCCTCCACCACCACGTCGGCCCGGGCGAAGGCGCCGTCCACGTCGCCGTTGTCGAGCTGGCGCGAGAAGCACACGTTGTCGCCCAGTTCCGGGTGAATCACGTAACTGCCTTCGAGCGCCGCCTGCATGTCCATCACGGCGGGCAGGGGATCCCACTCGGCAGCGATCAGTTCGCACGCGTCCTCGGCCTGCGCGCGCGACTCCGCCACCACGGCCGCGACCGCTTCGCCCTGCCAGCACGCGCGCTCGATGGCGAGCGGATGCTGCGGTGGCGATTTCAAGCCCTGTAGGTGCGAGAGCACGCCGACCCACGGCGAGCAGTACTCGGCCACCGCGCGGCCGTCGAACACCCCGATCACGCCGGGCGCGCTGCGCGCCTTGGTGAAATCGAGCGACACGATCTTCGCGTGCGCGTGCGGGCTGCGCAGGAAAGCCACATGCGCCAGGCGCGGAAAGCGCAGGTCATCGATGAACGACCCGCGCCCCTGCAGCAGGCGCTTGGCGTTGGCGCGCGGCTCGGGCTTGCCGATGTAGCCCGCTTCGGTGCGGGTGCGCGAATCCTTGACCGGCAGTTCGTCGCGCGCGGTCATGCGGCCCGCCCTGGCGCCGTCGAGGTCGCGGTTGCCTCCTTGGACGCTGGCTTGGGCGCCGCGCGGCGCAGCGCGAGCACGGTCTCGATCGCATCGACGATGGCCTGGTAGCCGGTGCAGCGGCAGTAATTGCCCGACAGGTGTTCGCGGATGCGCTCGCGGCTTGCGTCCGGTTCCGATTCGACCAGGTCGAGCGCCGCCACCAGCATGCCCGGCGTGCAATAACCGCATTGCAGTGCATTGCGCTCGTGGAACGCCTGCTGCAGTTGCGCGAGTTCGCCGGAGTCGGAGAGGCCTTCGATGGTGTCTACGCTGGCACCTTCGCATTGCACGGCAAGCGTAAGGCAGCCGCGCACGATGCGGCCGTCGAGGCGCACCGTGCACGCGCCGCACACGCCGTGCTCGCAGCCGATGTGCGAGCCGGTGAGCCCGACTTCGTCGCGCAGGAAGTCGATCAGGTGGGTGCGCGGCTCGACGCGGCGCGACACCCGCGTGCCGTTGACGGTGAGGCTGAGCATCTGGGCGTTGGCTTCGTCCATGGGGTTTCCTTAACGCGGTGTCCTTCAGGCGGCCAGCGCCGCCAGGGCGCGGCGGGCCAGCACGTTGGCGAGCTGCATCTTGGTGCGCGCCGAGCTCTCGAGGTCGGCCATCGGGGCGAGGTCGCCCGCCAGTGCCGTGCCGAGTTCGGCGCTGTAGCTGCCCGCGCGCCGGCCCTCGGCCACCTTCATCGTCGCCGCGGCGAGCAGCGGGCGGTCGCCCGCGCCGAGGTAGGCGAGGCGCACGTCGAACAGCCGCCCGTCTTCCTGCCGTGCCATCGCGGCCACCCCGACCAGGGCGTAGTCCCCGCGGCGGCGCGACAACTCCAGGAACACGCTGCGATGGCGCGGCGCGAGCGGGATCTCCACTGCGCGCACCAGTTCCGCCGGTCCCAGCGCGGTGGCGAACAGGCCCTTGAAGAATTCTCGCGCCGGCACCCGGCGCTCGCCAGCGCGCGAATGCAGCACGATGACCGCATCCAGTGCGAGGCAGCAGGCCGGCCATTCGGCGGCGGGGTCGGCCAGCGCGATCGAGCCGCCGAAGGTGCCCGAGTTGCGGATCGCCACGTGGGCGATGTGGGGCGCCGCCTGGGTGAGCAGCGGGCAGTGCTCGGCCACCAGCGCCGACTGCTCGATTTCGCGGTGGCGCGTGAGCGCCCCGATGCGCAAGGTCTTGCCCTCGAGCGCGATGCCCGCGAGCCCTTCGATGGCGTTGATATCCACCAGCAGCTCGGGCGAGGCCACGCGCAGGTTCAGCATTGGCACCAGGCTCTGGCCGCCGGCCAGCAGGCGCGCCTTGTCGCCGTGCGCCTCGAGCAGCGCGCAGGCCGCTTCGAGCGTGCGCGGCCTGGCGTAGGCAAAGGCAGGTGCTTTCACTCGGATTCCGGGGGCAGGATGACCAGTCGAAAGTGTACCTTGCGCACACGTGGCGGAAGGCCCTATAAGCTTGGGTTGCCAACCGCGACCGACCCGACGAGGACACCATGCCGCTCACCGAGCTCAACCATTATTTTGTGCGCGCCAGCAACCTGGAGGCGACCAAGGCGTTCTACTGCAAGGCGCTCGATCTCGACGTCATGCCGCGGCCGCCGTTTCCGTTCGCCGGCTACTGGCTCGGGCGCGAAGGCCGCATCTGGGTCCACATGGGCCAGCACGGCATCCCCAACGCCGAGCTCTACTATCGCGGCACGCCAAAGCATGCCGCGCAGGACAACTCCGGCGTGGTCGACCACATCGCCTTCCTCGCCACCGACCCCGAGGCCTTTCGCGACCGTTTCAGCCAGATGAAGTGCGACTTCTGGGCGCGCGCGCTGCCCGAGTTCGACCTGTTCCAGGTCTTCGTGCGCGATCCCGACGGCCTCACCATCGAGCTCAACTTCAACAACCTGCCCGAGATGCCGCAGTGGGGCGAGGACTACTCGAAGATGCCCGCGGTCGAAGGTGCCAAGGACAAGGCGGGCACTATGGCCGGGCGCGCCTGAGCATGGACAAGCGCAGCGGCTTTGCCGGCGTGGGGTACGAAGAGACCGCGCGCCGCGCGCACGCCATGGTGCCGAAATTGCGCGAACTGGCCGCTGCCTCCGAGCAATCCCGCCAGCTCACGCCCGAAATCCTCGCGCTGCTCAACGAGTCCGGGCTGCTGCGGTTCCTGCAGCCCAAGCGATGGGGCGGCATGGAACTCGATTTCGTATCGGTATTCGACATCCCCGAGATCATCGGGCGCGGTGATGCCTCCACCGCGTGGAACGTCGGCAACCTCTCCATCCACCACTGGATGCTGGCCTTGTATGACCCCAAGGCGCAGGAAGAGGTGTGGGGCGACGACCCCGACGCGATCATCGCCTCCGGCATCGCCTACCCGCAGGGCAAGGGCCGCAAGGTCGATGGCGGGTTCATGCTGTCCGGCTACTGGAATTTTTCCTCGGGCGTCGATCCTTCGAGCTGGAACATGCTTGCGTGCATCGTGCGCGACGGCGACAAGGTCATCGACCACCGCATGTGCCTCGTGCCGCGCAAGGACTACCAGGTCATCGACGACTGGAACACGCTCGGCATGCGCGGCACCGGCAGCAAGTCGGTCAAGGTCGACGAGGTGTTCGTGCCCGAGCATCGCGCGCTTTGCATGTACACCGCGCGTGGCGGCGCCGACTTCCCCGGGGCCGGGGCCAACCCCAACCCGCTGTACCGCATCCCGCTCGGCGCGCTGGGCTCGAGCTGCCTGTCGGGCGCCATCATCGGCAATGCGCAGGCCGCGCTCGACCTCACGGTGCAGTCAGTCAAGGAACGCAGCACCAACTACACCGCGGTGAAGATGCGTGACTTCCAGACCGTCCAGTCCCGTGTGGGCGTGGCGGCCGCCAAGATCGACCTCGCGCGCGGCTCGCAGCACGCCGACTGCCTCGAGGGCCAGCGCTTCGCCGCCGCCGGCATCATCCCGCCGATGGAAGTCAAGCTGCGCTTCCGGCGCAACTGCGCGCTCGCGGCGCGGATGGCGGTGGAGGCGGTGGATACGCTGCACGAAATGGCCGGCGCCAACGGCATCTACACCAAGTACCCGCTCGAGCGCCTGTTTCGCGATGCCCATTCGGCCAGCGCCCACATCGGCTTCAACTGGGACGCGGGCATGTCCACCTGGGGTCTGGTCGCGCTCGGCGGCGAGGTCGTGAACCCGACCATGTAGGGGTCGAAAGTCGAACTTTCGAAAACGAAGAACCGCGCGGCGATTGGCTATCCTGCCAATTGGTGTATCGGTACCGGTACATTCCGGAGTGAAATCCTGGGCCCTGCCGGGGCACTCCTTTGTAAGGCTTTAGGGCACTCAATGCCGATTCGGAGCAACGCATGAACAAGGTGTCGGGCTACGGGCGCATCGCGGTCGTGCCGCCGGTGAATACGGAGCTGACCTCGGTTGGGGCCGCCACGCCGATGGGCGAAGTGCTGCGACGCTATTGGCAGCCGGTGTGCCTCTCCTCGGACGTCGGCGAGTTGCCCAAGCGGGTCCGCATCCTGGGCGAAGATCTCGTCGCCTTCCGCGACCTCGGCGGCCGTGTGGGCGTGCTCGACGCGCACTGCGCGCATCGCGGCACTTCGCTCGAATACGGGCGCATCGAGGCCAGCGGAATCCGCTGCTGCTATCACGGCTGGTTGTATGACGTCGACGGGCAGTGTCTCGAGCAGCCCGGCGAGCCGCCCCAAAGTACGTTCGCGAGCAAGGTTGCGCAGCCCGCATACCCGGCGCGCGAGTTCGGCGGCCTGGTGTTCGCCTATATGGGGCCTGCGGACAGGGAACCGGTGTTTCCCCGTTTCGAGAACCTGGAGCGGCCCGGCTGGGCGCTGTTCGCCTATCGCAACATGAGCCGCGGCGCGGTGGCCGAATGCAACTGGCTGCAGATCCAGGAGAACGCGATGGACCCGGTGCATACGGCGTTCCTGCATTCGACCATCAGCACGCGGCAATTCAGCGACATCTACGCCACGCTCCCGCAGCTCGACTTTGCCGAGACCGACCACGGCATGAAATATATCCGCACGGCCAAATTGCCGAGCGGGCGGACCTTCGTTCGCGTGCAGGAAAATTACACGCCGAACATGCGCTCCATCGCCGACAACCTTACGCCCGACCGCGCGTATGCGGAGGGCGCGAACCTGATCGGCTGGTGGGTGCCGGTGGATGACACGCACACGCTGGGATTTCACATCGAGGCCTACGACCCGAACGACAAGGAGAAGGTGACGACCTTCGCCCGAGCGAAGGAGGGTCGTACCGCCGGCACACAGGAGCAGCACCGCAGCTACGAGGACACCCAGCGCCACCCGGACGACAAGGAGGCCCAGGTGAGCCAGCGCCCGGTGGCGGTGCATGCGCTCGAAAGGCTCGGCACCACCGACAAGGGGGTGATCATGTTCCGCAAGCTGCTGAAGCGCGCGCTCAAGGATGTGCAGGAGGGGCGGGATCCGCAAAACGCCTTCCGCGACCCTGAGCGGTGCCGTATAAAGGTCGTTTCCGGCAACACGGTGAGCTGACATGACACGCGCATTGAACCGAGCCTCGCTGTTCCTCCTGCTTGTGTGCACATGGTCGATTGGCGCGGCACAAACGTTTCCGTCGCGGCCTATCGAGGTGATCAACGCGTTTGCGCCGGGCGGCGCCAACGACCTGAACGTCCGCGCGCTCCAGGTATCTGCGGAGAAAATCCTCGGCCAGCCGCTGGTGCAGATTTTCAAACAGGGGGGCGGCGGTATCG
>JBBQCV010000006.1:0-46378 GCA_038319115.1 Burkholderiales bacterium
GGCGAGGAACACCGTATTGAGGTCGGAAGTGAGCGCATCGTGCGCCATGCCCAGACGCGCCTTGATCGCCAGCCACATCGCCACGTCGGCGGCAGCCACCAGAGCCGGGCCGTTGACGATGCCGCCGGGCCGCTCGAGCGCCGGCCGGTTGGGCATCGCGACCACGCAATGCTCGGCGTCGGCCTTCATGACGCGAAAGCGCCAGGTCTGCAGGAAGCGTTCGCCGTCGAGCAGCCGCTGCAACGCGGCCTTGCTCGCCGCGGGGCGGTTCAAGCGCCTTTCCTCGCGGTGACCTCGACCTCGATCTTCATGCGTTCGTCGACCAGCCCGCAGATCACCGCGGTCGCCGCCGGCCGGGCGCGCGCGAAGAACTCGCCAAACACCGGCGCGAGCTGCTGGAAGGCCGCGCGTTCGGTGTGGTAGTAGGTCACGCGCACCACGTCATGCTGTCTTGGCATGGGAAAGTAAAACTTATAGTTATGTAGAAGTAATATACAAGCCGGTATTAAGGCAATTGACTTGTTAAAATAGGAAAATCACCAGGGGATCGGCGCGCCGTCGTAATTGAGGAAGCTGCCATTCTGCGCCGGTGTCAGCGCGGCCAGCGTGCCGCGGATTCCCGCCACGCTGGTCGCCGCGTCGATGTCCGCTCCCGCCCCGCCCATGTCGGTGCGCACCCAGCCCGGATGGAACGTCACGCACGTAACGCCTTGCGGGCCGAGCACCAGCGCCATGTCCTTGAGCGCCGAATTGAGGGCCGCCTTGCTTGCCCGGTAAAGCCAGCCCGAGGGCGCGTTGCGCACCCCGATGGAAGCCATGCGGGAAGAAATCACTGCCAGCTTGCCCTGGTTCGCGGCCAGGGCCGGCGCGGCCAGCGGCGCGAGGCGCATCGCCGCGAAGACGTTGGTGCGCATCACCGCGTCGAACTCGGCTTCGGTCGCTGCTTCGAGTTGCTGCGTGCGGGGGCCGTAGATACCGGCGCAGTAGAGGGCGACATCCAGGCGCGCGCCGGCCAGCCCGGCCTGCAGGCGCGCCACCGCATCTGGGGCGGTGACATCGAGTTCCACACCGCGCGCGCCCAGGGCGGCGAGGCGGGCCAGCCCCGCTGCGTCGCGCGCGGCGCCGATGACGTCCCACTTTGCCTCACGATACTGGCGCGCGAGCTCGTAGCCGATGCCGCGCGATGCGCCTATGACCAGAGCGGCGGGCATCAGGGCAGTTCCAGCGCCATGGCGGTGGCTTCGCCACCGCCGATGCACAGCGTGGCCACGCCGCGCTTGCCACCGTATTTGCGTAACGCGCCGATGAGCGTAACCAGGATGCGCGCGCCCGAGGCGCCGATCGGGTGGCCGAGCGCGCAGGCGCCGCCGTGCACGTTGACCTTGTCATGTGGCAGCTTGTGCTCCTGCATGGCAGCCATGGTGACCACCGCGAAGGCCTCGTTGACCTCGTAAAGGTCGACCTCGCCGGCAGTCCAGCCGGTTTTGGCGAACAGTTTTCGCATCGCACCGACCGGCGCGGTGGTGAACCATCCCGGCTCTTGCGCGTGCGTCGCATGCCCGACGACCACCGCGAGCGGGGTCGCGCCAAGTTTCTCGGCCGTCGAGCGGCGCATCATGACCAGCGCGGCGGCGCCGTCGGAAATAGAGCTCGAGTTGGCCGCGGTGACCGTGCCGCCCTTGGCGAACGCGGGCCTGAGCGTGGGAATCTTGTCGAAGTTGGCCTTGAACGGCTGCTCGTCGGTTTCGAGGAAGCGCTGGTCCTTGGCCGCGCGCGTGGAGGCGCCCAGCGCCATGGGTGCGATCTCCCACGCGAACCAGCCCTCCTTGTTGGCTTTCTGCGCGCGCTCGAGCGAGGCGATGGCGAATGCATCCTGCGCTTCGCGAGTGAACTGGAATTTCTTTGCGCACTCCTCGGCAAAGGTTCCCATGAGGCGGCCTTTGTCGTAGGCGTCTTCCAGCCCGTCGAGGAACATGTGGTCGAGGACCTGGCCGTGGCCCATGCGGTATCCGCCGCGCGCCTTGGGCAGCAGGTAGGGTGCATTGGTCATTGACTCCATTCCGCCGGCGACCATGACCTCGTTGGTTCCGGCGGCGAGCAGGTCGTGGGCGAGCATGGCGGCTTTCATGCCCGAGCCGCACATCTTGTTGATGGTGGTGCAGCCAGCGGCAAGCGGCAGTCCTGCGCCGAGGCTCGCCTGACGGGCGGGGGCCTGGCCCTGGCCGGCCGGCAGCACGCATCCCATGATCACTTCGTCGACGGCCTCCGGCGCGATGCCCGCGCGCTCGACCGCGGCACGGATTGCGGCGGCGCCGAGTTCGGGCGCGGCGAAGCCTTTAAGCTCACCCTGGAAGGCGCCCATTGGCGTGCGCGCGGCGGATACGATGACGATCGGGTCGGTTTGCATGTTTACTCCTTGACGAACGCGGCAGTCCTGCGCAGGGCTTCCACGGTTTCGGATTCGAGCCGGGCGACCAGCTCGGTGGCGGGCAGCGCGCGTGACATCGCCACACCTTGGCCGGCCCACAAGGCGAGGAGCTCGGCGTTGCCGGCCTTGCCTGCGGCGGCGCGCAGCCTGCCTGTGACGCTATTTTGCGCCGGAAACGCGAGCTGCGCGGCGTCGCGCTGGTTCATTTCGCGCAGGTAACGATTGGCGATCCCGCGTGCCGGCTTGCCGGAGAACTTCTCCGTCACCGCGGTAGTGTCCTCGCGCGCCGCGAGCAACGCGTCCTTGTGGGCCTGGTGGGCCCCCGACTCGGGGCAGGGGACGAATGCCGTGCCGAGTTGGGCCGCCTGCGCGCCCAGCGCGAGTACGGCGGCGATGCCTGCGCCGTCCATGATGCCGCCAGCGGCGACCACCGGAACGCGCAATGCGCGCACGAGGAGCCGTGTAAGGGCGAGTGTGCCGGTCATCGACTGGTACGGGTCGCGCAGGTAGCTGCCGCGGTGTCCGCCGGCTTCGCCGCCTTGCGCGATGACGAAATCGAAGCCCATCGCTTCGAGCCGTTCGGCTTCCGCCACGCAGGTAGCGCTGCCGCCGACCGCTATGCCGAGGCTCTTGAGTTTCGCCACCTGCGCCGGGGGCAGCGCATCGAGGTGGACCGTGAAGACGCGCGGGCGGATCGCGGCGACGGCGTCGACCTGGGCATCGAAATCCGGGCCGTAAGGTGCGCGCGCCGGCTCCGGGGGCGGCAGGCCCAGCTCGGTGTAGTAGCCAGCGACCGCGTGGAGCGCGGCGCGCTGGCCGTCATCGGCGATGTCCTGCGGCAGCGGCGAAGCGAACAGGTTGATGCCGAAAGGCCGGTCGGTCCTCTCGCGTACTGCGGCGGCCTGCTTCTGCATGTCCCCGGGCTGGGTGTAGGCGCATCCGAATGAGCCGAGCGCGCCGGCCGCCGAACACGCCGCCACGAGGTCGATCGACGAGGGTCCGCCGGCCATGGGCGCCTGGATGACCGGCACTGCGAGGCCGAGCATCTCGCTCAGGGGAGTTTTCAGTCTTGGCATGGCAGTCGATTCCGCTGCGGGGTTGGAAAATGCCGGGGTCAGCCGGTTTCGGCGAATAATTCGCGGCCGATGAGCCAGCGGCGGATCTCGCTCGTGCCGGCGCCGATCTCGTAGAGCTTGGCGTCGCGCCACAGGCGTCCGGCCGGTGTTTCGTTGATATAGCCCATGCCGCCGAGCGCCTGGATGGTTTCGCCCGCCATCCACGTCGCCTTCTCGGCCGCCACGAGGATCGCGCCGGCAGCATCCTTGCGCGTGGTTTCGCCGCGGTCCAGCGCCTGCCCCACCGCGTACACGTAGGCCCGGCAATAGGAAAACGTGGCGTACATGTCGGCCAGCTTGCCCTGCATGAGCTGGAATTCGCCGATCGGCTGGCCGAACTGCTTTCTCTCGTGCACGTAAGGGATCGCCACGTCCAGGCACGCGGCCATGATGCCGAGCGGACCGCCGGCGAGCACCGCGCGTTCGTAGTCAAGGCCGCTCATGAGCACGTTGACCCCGCTGCCCTCCTGGCTGAGCACGTTGCCGGCGGGGACTTCGCAGTCGCGGAATACCAGCTCGCAGGTGTTCGAGCCGCGCATGCCGAGCTTGTCGAGCTTTTGCGCGGTGCTGAAACCCTTCATGCCCTTTTCGATGAGGAAGGCGGTGATGCCGCGCGGGCCGGCGTCCGAGTCGGTCTTGGCATAGACCACGAGCACATCGGCGTCCGGGCCGTTGGTGATCCACATCTTGTTGCCATTGAGCATGTAAGTGGCGCCGCGCCGCTCGGCGCGCAGACGCATGCCGACCACGTCCGAACCGGCCCCGGGTTCGCTCATCGCCAGCGCCCCGACGAGTTCGCCATCGACCAGCCCTGGCAGGTTCTTGCGCTTCTGCGCCTCGCTGCCGTTGCGGTGGATCTGGTTCACGCACAGGTTGGAGAATGCGCCGTAGGACAGGCCCACCGATGCCGATGCGCGGCTGATCTCCTCCATTGCCACGATGTGGGCGAGGTACCCCATGTCGGTGCCGCCGTAGGCCTCGCCCACCGTGACCCCGAGCAGGCCGAGGGCGCCCAGCTTGGGCCACAGGTCCATCGGGAACTCGTTGGAGCGGTCGATTTCCGCTGCGCGCGGGGCGATCTCGTCAGCCGCAAAGCGGCGCACGGTCTCGCGTAATGCGGCGATGTCCTCGCCGTGGTCGAACCTGAGAAACGGGTATTCCATCGAACCCTCCGCGGATGGCCGAACCGCTGATTTTGCTTTCCGTTTACGTTAACGTCAACTTGCGTTCAGGCAGGCTTGCGGCGCTGGGCGGCCTGCTTCTGCTCGGCCAGCCGCTTGGTGCAGCGCTTCTCGAACAGCACAATCTCCGAGAGCTGCGCCTCGATGTCCTCGCGCTGCTGCAGCAGCTGGCGCTTGTGCGCGTCGAGCACCGCCAGGAATTTTTCCAGCTGCGGCCGCTCATCACGCCCTGTGTCGTACATGTCGACGATCTCGCGGATCTCCGACAGCGACAAGCCGAGCCGCTTGCCACGCAAGGTGAGCTTGAGTCGCGTCCGGTCGCGCAGGGTATAGATGCGCCGCTGCCCCTGCCGGGTCGGCGAGAGCAGCCCTTCGGCCTCGTAGAAGCGGATCGCGCGCGGGGTCACGTCGAATTCGCGCGCCAGCTCGCTGATCGAGTAAGCGGCGGGCTCGCTCTTGTCTTCGGAAGCAGGGTTGGGCATGGTTTCGAGGGTCCGATTGCCGGGATGCTGCGACGCGGCGATAATCGTCGCTCTGTCCCGCCTGCGCGTGTGCGGCCCATTTTAGCCGACCGCGTCCGCCCCTACTTTCGAGACGCACGGATGCCCACCCCGCTCCAGTACCCTTTCGCCGAACCGCCTCTGCCCGGCACCACGCACACGGTGGCCCCAGGGGTGCGCTGGCTGCGGATGCCGCTGCCCTTCGCGCTCGACCACATCAACCTCTGGCTGCTCGAGGACGAAAAGGACGGCGAGGCGGGGTTCACCATCATCGACTGCGGCCTGTCGAACGATTCGACGCGGGTGGCGTGGGAAAAGGTGTTCGCTACCCATCTCCGCGGGCTGCCCGTGCATCGCCTGATCGTGACGCACTACCATCCGGATCACGCGGGCAACGCCGGCTGGCTGTTGGAGAAATTCGGCTGCGACATGTGGATGACGCAGGGCGAGTACCTGACCGCGCATGCAGTCATGGACAGCGCCGCGGGCTACTCCCCCGAGGCTGCAATCGCGCTGTACAAGACCAACGGGATGGACGCCACGAACGACGCCGAACTTGCAAAGCGCGGGCATTTCTATCGCAAGAGCGTGCTGCCGCTCCCGGCTCGCTACCGGCGCATGCTGGACGGAGATACGCTCACGATCGGCGGGCGGGGATGGCAGGTGATCGTCGGGCACGGTCATGCGCCCGAACACGCATCGCTCTACTGCGCCGGACTCGGGGTGTGCATTTCCGGCGACATGTTGCTGCCGAAAATATCGACCAACGTCAGCGTCTGGTCCGTGGAGCCCGATGGCGACCCGCTGCGGCAGTTCCTCACCTCGATCCGCGCTTACCTCGGATTGCCCGCCGATACCCTCGTGCTGCCTTCGCACGGGCTGCCGTTCCGCGGCGCCCACGAACGTGTCGCGGCGCTCGAGCAGCACCATGCCGATCGCCTGGCCGAACTGGAGGAGGCGATAGCGAAGGCGCCCTCGCCGCTCGCGGCTTTCGACGTGCTCGAAGTGCTGTTCCGCAGGAAGCTCGACGCGCACCAGACCACCTTCGCCATGGGCGAAGCGATTGCGCACCTGCATTACCTGCGCAATGCCCGTCGCGCAAGGCGCGCGGTTGGCGCCGATGGCATCGTCCGCTATGCTCCGGTCACGTAGGCTGACCCTGGCGTAGCGATACGCCGGATTGCAAAGGCGGCCGCGTGCCGCCCGGAGGAGACGACATGGACGCCAAGCCCGCGGTGGATGCCGAGGAACGTGCGCGCATTTTTGTCGAAGTCGCGCAGCGTGCGGGCAAGCTGCTGGCCGACTTCGCGCAGAAGCATCCCACCGGGCTGTCGGGGGGCGTGACCGACGAGCTCGGCATCGCCAAGGCCTTCATGGACCTTTACGCGCGCATGCTGGGCGACCCCTACGCCCTGGCGGCCTTCTCGATCAACGTGAGCTTCGACTATATGAAGCTGTGGCAGTCGAGCTGGATGCGCATGTTCGGCGGCGAGGCGCAGCCGGTCGCGGCGCCGGCCAAGGGCGACTCGCGCTTCCGGGACGAAGAGTGGCAGTCAAGCTTCGTATTCGATTTCATCAAGCAGTCCTACCTGATCGCCTCGCGCCACGTGCAGGATGCGGTGGCGGGGGTGGATGACCTGCCGGACGAATCGAAAAAGAAGGTGGCTTTCTTCACGCGCCAGTACCTCGATGCGCTGGCGCCATCCAATTTCGCCCTGACCAACCCGCAGGTGCTGCGCGAAACGCTCGCCTCCGGCGGGCAGAACCTCGTCAAGGGCCTGGACAACCTGCTCGGCGACATCGAGAAGGGCGGCATCAGCATGACCGACGAGTCCGCGTTCAAGCTGGGCGGGAACGTGGCGACGACACCCGGCAAGGTGGTTTTCCAGAACGACCTCATGCAGCTCATCCAGTACGAGCCGACGACCGCCGAGGTTGCGCGCACGCCGCTCATCATCATTCCGCCCTGGATCAACAAGTACTACATCCTCGACCTGCGCGAAAAGAACTCGCTCATCAAGTGGGCGGTGGACCAGGGCCATACCGTGTTCGTGATCTCCTGGGTGAACCCCGATGCCCGGCTGGCCGGCAAGGGTTTCGACGACTACATGCGCGAGGGCCCGCTCGCCGCGCTCGACGCGGTGCAGAAGGCCACGGGGGAGCGCAAGGCCAACTTCATCGGCTATTGCCTTGGCGGCACGCTGCTCGGGTGCACGCTCGCCTGGCTCGCCGCGCGCGGCGAGGACCGCGTGCGCGCCGCAACCTTTTTCGTGGCCCTGCTCGATTTCTCGCAGCCCGGCGAGCTCGGGGTGTTCATCGACGAGGCGCAGATTGAGAGCCTCGAGCGCAAGATGAACGAGCGCGGATACCTCGAGGGCGCGGAGATGGCGACCACGTTCAACCTGCTGCGCGCCAATGACCTTGTCTGGTCGTTCGTCATCAATAATTACCTGATGGGCAAGGACCCGTTCCCATTCGATCTGCTGTACTGGAATTCGGATTCCACGCGCATGCCAGCGAAGATGCACAGCTTCTACCTGCGCACCATGTACATGAAGAACCTGCTCGGGGTGCCAGGGGCGATCGAGCTCGCGGGCGAGAAGATCGACCTTGCCAAGGTGAAGGTGCCCGCCTATTTCATCTCCACCGCGGACGACCATATCGCGCCGTGGAAGACGACTTACCGCGGCTCGCAATACCTCGGCGGCAAGGTGCGCTTCGTGCTCGGCGGGTCCGGGCACATCGCCGGGATCGTCAACCCGCCGGCGGCGAACAAGTACCACCACTGGGTCAACGATGCGCGTCCCGCCTCGGCCGAGGAATGGTTCACCACGGCCACCCAGGTTCCCGGATCGTGGTGGCCGGACTGGCAGGCGTGGATGGACGCGCAAAATGGCCCGAAAAAGGTCCCTGCCCGCAAGCCGGGCAAAGGCCTCAAGGTGCTTGGCGACGCACCGGGAAGCTACGCGATGCTGCGCCTGAATTCGCGCAAGTAGGCCAGTCCCTCGATCGCACGGCTGCCGTACCAAGAGGTCATCTCGCCGTCGATGAGGCGCACGGTTTTCGACTCGAACGCCGGCAGCGTCCTCAGGGCGTCCACGTGCCTGGCGCGAAACATGTAGGGCTCGCTCGAAAGCAGCACTGCGTTGGCTTGCGCCAGCGACGCCTGGTCGAGATCGATGATCGGGTAACGCGCTGCGGATGCTTCGGGCAGGGTGTGCAGCCCCGCCAGCGCCAGCGTGCGCGAGATGTACGTGTCCCGCGACAGCGTCATCCACGGGTCCTTCCAGATGAGGTACAGCACGTGTCGCGGTGCGAAGTCCTCCGCCAGCAAGGCGGCGTGGGCGGCGGCGAACCGCGCGCACATTGCTTCGGCCTCGGCGCGGCGGTCGAAGAGGCCGCCGATCAGCCGGTAGAGCGAGACGTTGTCCTGCGGCGCGAGAGGGTGGGTGACCACGAGGTTGGGAACGAATCCTGCCAGCTCTTGCGCGACTGCCTTGGTGTTCTCGTCGATGTTGACGATCACGTGCGTGGGACGCAGCGAGCGCACGCGCTCCACATCGACATCCTTGGTACCGCCGACTTTGGGGATAGCGCGGACTGTCGCCCGCGGATGGATGCAGAACCCGGTCCGGCCGACCAGCGCGCCGGTAAGGCCGAGGTCGCACACAAGCTCGGTGATCGACGGCACGAGCGAGACGATGCGCGCCCCGGCTCCCGCGGGCTGGTGACGCGTCCCGACGGCGTCGACGAGCGTGGTCGGGGCGCTCACAGGGGGAGATTGCGGGGCTTGCGCGGCGCTCGCGCCATCAACCGGTCGTACGCCCAGGCCGGCAGGGCGCGCAGCAGCGTACCGACGACCGCCATTTGCCAGGGGACCACCGCAATCCTGCGCCGCGCCGCGATGGCACGTGCTATGCGCCGCGCGGCCTCGCCCGACGAAATCAGGAATGGCATGGGGTAACGGTTGACCCGGGTCATGGGCGTATCCACGAAACCGGGGCAGATGGTGACCACCGCCACGCCGCTGCCAGCGAGTTCGATGCGCAGGCTCTCCAGCCACGTCGTGACCGCCGCCTTCGATGCGCTGTATGCACCGGATCCTGGTAGCCCGCGGAATCCCGCCACGCTCGAAATTCCGACCAGCGTGCCGCGTCCCGCCGAGCGCATGGCGGGCGCGAAAGCCGCCAGAGTGGCGGCCATGGCCACGACGTTGACCTGCAGGACCCGTTCGAGCTTGGCGCAGTCGGCGATGTCGTCGCCCGCCGTGCCAACCGAAATCCCGGCGTTGGCGATGACGATGTCGGGAACGCCGAACCGGGCGATGTAATCGGCCGCCGCCCGTTGAAGGCTCGCGGTGTCGGCGATATCGAGGGCATGGACGGATGTCCGGCCTGGCAGGGCGGCGGCCAGCGCTTGCAACGCGTCTTCTCGTCGCGCGGCCAGCCCGATGCATGACTGCGCCGAGGCGTAGTGCCGGGCGAGTGACTCGCCTAGTCCGCTCGACGCGCCGGTGATGAAGACGCGCACTGCGGCGCGGCTATTTCTTGGCGGTGCCCTTGCGCGCCATGCCGATCAACTGGTCGGTGGTGGCCAGCATCCCGTTCTGCGAACCGCCCTGTTCGGCGCTGACGGTGTACTTTCCGTTGATCGCAAGCATCGGCACGCCTTCGAGCTTGTACGCTGCCGAAAGCTGCGCCGCCCGCTTGACCTTGGCCTGAACGCCGAACGACTTGTAAGTGTCGTCGAACTTCTTGCGTTCGATCCCGTTCTTTTTCAGCCATTCGGTGACCGCGGGCTCGCTCGTGATGACCAGGCGATCCTTGTGGATGGCGTCGAAAAACTCGCGATGCACCTTGTCCACCACGCCCAGCGCTTCGAAGGCGTAGTAGAACCCAGCGTCGATGGCCCAGCTGTCCGACAGCACTGCGGGGACGCGTCGGAACTGCACATCGGCCGGCAGTTTCTTGACCCACGCTTCGAGCATGGGCTCGAGGCTGTAGCAGTGAGGGCAGCGATACCAGAAGAATTCGACCACTTCGACTTTGCCCTTGGCCTCGACCGGCTGGACAGGGTTGAGCTCGGTGTAGTCGGTGCCGGCCTTGGGCTGCGCATGGGCAAGCGGTACGAGGACAGTCAGCGCGGCGGCCAGCGCGGCGGTGGCGAGGGTTTTCAGTCGGATCATGCCTGCTCCAGGTAGTCGGTATGCTTTCAGGATCAATTCGATCGGGCCGAAGCCGGATCCTTGAGTTTGACCAGACTTACATCGATTCCGTTCGCCGCCATGGTCGAGCGCATTTTGTTGATCTCATCCACCTTGGTGTAGGGCCCGAGCCGCACGCGGTACCAAGTGCCTTTGTCGGGCAGCGTGATCGGTTCCACCGCGGCCTCAAACCCCAGGATCGCCAGTTGCGCCTTGCGGTTGTCCGCGTCTGCCGGGTTCTGGAACGATCCCGCCTGCAGGAAATAAACGTCCTTGGAGGCTTCCGGTTTACCTTTGGCGGCGGCCGCGGCCTTGAGGTCCTTGTCCGACACCGGCTCTTCGCTGCCGGGCAGGATTTTGTAGAAGTCGAACTTCGGCTTCTCCGCCGCCGGCGCTTTGGCCCCCGGCATGCCGGCCATCTCGGACGGTTTACCGGGATCGGCCGGCTTCTCGACGGCCGCCTTCTTGGTCATGAACGGGATCGGCGTCTTGTTCAGGTAGAACGCGATGCCAAGCGCGATGGCCAGGCCCACAATGAGGCCGACGAACATGCCAAGCAGGAATCCCCCGCCGGACTTGCTGCGCGGCGCGCCGCGAGTCGCATTCGACGAACGGGACGGCTTGGCCATGTGCACTACATCCTTTCAGGTGCGCCGACGCCGAGCAACCCCAGGCCGCTGGCAAGCACCTGGCGGGTCGCGGCGCAAAGCGCAAGGCGGGCTTTTGCAAGCGTCGCATCCTCGACCAGGATGCGTTCGGCATTATAGTAGCTGTGGAAATCGCTAGCGAGGTCACGCAGGTAGAAGGCGACTGCGTGCGGGGCCAGGTCGCGGGCGGCCCCCGCCACGACCTCCGGGAATTCACCGAGGCGCTGCATGAGCGCCAGTTCGCGGGGGTTGTCCAGCGACGCCATTGCCGCCGTCCTCAACTCTCCCGCATCGCTTGCGCCGCTGTCGCGCTGCAGGAAGACGCTGCAAACGCGGGCGTGGGCGTACTGCACGTAATAGACGGGGTTGTCGTTCGACTGGCTCTTGGCCAGGTCGAGGTCGAAATCCAGGTGTTGGTCGGATTTGCGCAGGACGTAGAAAAAACGCGCCGCGTCGTTGCCGACTTCGTTGCGCAAATCGCGCAGGGTGACGAAATCGCCGGAACGCTTGCCCATTGCGACTTTTTCGCCCTGGCGGTACAGCACGGCGAACTGGACGAGCGCGATGGTCAGCCGTTCGGGATCGTGCCCCATTGCGGCCAGCGCGCCTTTCACCCGCGGGATATACCCGTGATGGTCCGCGCCCCAGACATTGATCAGGCGATCGTACCCTCGCTCGTATTTGTCCAGGTGGTAGGCGATGTCGGAGGCGAAATAGGTGAACTGGCCGTTTTCCCGTCGCACGACGCGATCCTTCTCGTCGCCGAATGCGGTCGAGCGGAACCACAACGCACCATCCTTCTCGTGCAGGTGGCCGTTCGCTTGCAGCATGTTGACCGCGCGCGCGATGGCACCTGAATCGAACAGCGACTGCTCGGAAAACCAGCGGTCATACGCAACCCCGAATTCTGCGAGGTCGTCCTTCTGGTCGGCGAGCATCGCATCGAGCGCGAAGCGATGAAGAACGCGCCAATCCGCGCCGAGGAGGGTTTTGGCGGCGGCGATCAGGGTATCCAGCGCTGCGTCGGGGTCCTCATCCGCAACACGCCCAGGCAGTTCCGCGGCGGCGCGCTGGAAGCGGCCCGCGTGCTCGCCGGATAGTGCCTGCGCAATGGAGCGCACGTAGTCGGCCCGATACCCGTCGGCAGGAAACTCGACCGTCTCGCCAAGCGCCTCTAGGTAGCGCAGCCAGACCGACAGTGTGAGGATGTCCATCTGCCGGCCGGCGTCGTTGATATAGAACTCGCGCTCCACCGTGTCGCCGCAAAAGGCGAGCAAGTTGGCAACGCTGGCCCCATAGGCCGCTCCCCGGCCGTGACCCACGTGCAGCGGGCCTGTCGGATTGGCCGACACGAACTCCACCTGCACCTTGCGTCCTGTCGGGGCCGGGCGACCGAACGCGGTGCCCTCTTCCAGGATCCGCTCGATCACGGCCTGCTTGGTCTTGGCCGAGAGTCGCAGGTTGATGAACCCCGCGCCGGCGATCTCGACGGCGTCGATGTAACCGAGGCCGTATCCGGGCAGCGCCTTCAAGGCCTGCATCAGTTGCTCGGCAAACTGGCGCGGGTTGGTGCGAAGCTTTTTCGCCAGCTGCATGGCGATATTGCAGGCAAGGTCGCCGTGACCTGCCTGCTTCGGGCGCTCGAGGAGGATCGGGGTATCAGCCGCGTCAGGCGCTACGACCTTGAGCGCATCCCGGAATAGCCCGGCGATATGGGATTTGATGTCGAACTGCATAGGGGGCGCGCATTATATACCGCGGTGCAGCGCGGTTTTTCCCTGCGGAAATCGATGCGCTCTCAGTCGAAGTCGATCGGGTCGACATCGAGATGCCAGCGCACGTTGCGCGGCGCGTGGCTGAACAGCGATTCGTTCCACGCCTGTAGGAACCCCTGCATGGCTGGCCGCGAGCGTGACTGGACCAGCAATTGGGCGCGCTCAAGGCCGGCGCGCCGCGTAATGGTATGCGGTACGGGGTCGTAAATGCGCAGCCCTTCAGGCGGCTCCACGAGTTCGGCCGCTTCGCGCAGGAATCGCATGGCGTCGGCGAGGTCGGGACTCTCGGCGCGCAGGGCCGCCTCGAATACGCTGGGTGGGAACCCCGCGGCCTCGCGTTCGGCCAGCTGGGCGCGCGCAAAACCGGCGAAATCGTGGCGCGCGAGCGCGGCATAAAGCGGATGCGACGGATAGCGCGTCTGCACGAGGACCTCGCCCCGGCGTTCGCGACGGCCGGCGCGCCCGGCGACCTGCATAAGCGTCGAGAACAGCCGTTCGCTTGAGCGGTAATCCGTCGAAACCAGGGCGCTATCGGCATTCAGGATCCCCACCAAGGTGAGGTTCGGGAAGTCGTGTCCTTTGGCGATCATCTGGGTGCCCACCAGGATATCGGCGCCGCCATCGCGAATCATCGCGAGGGTTCCGGCCAGCGACTTTCGCCGCGCAGTGTCGCGGTCGATACGTGTAATCCGCGCCTTTGGGAACTGCTTCGCGAGACTCTCCTCGACGCGCTGGGTCCCGCGGCCGATGGGCTGCAAGTCGACGTTGCCGCATTGCGGGCACGCACGCGGGATCGTTTCTTCGAGGCCACAGTGATGGCATCGCAGGCGCGCGTCTTTCAGGTGCAGGACCATTCGCGCCGTGCAGCGCGTGCAGCCAGCGGCCCAGCCACAGGCAGCGCAGGCGAGGACCGGGGCATACCCGCGCCGGTTGATGAAGACCAGGCTCTGCTCGCCGCGATCCAGCCGCGCCTCGATTGCGCGGACGAGGGTGGGAGTCAACCCATGCTGCTCGGGATCGCGGCTCAGGTCGACCGTTCGGACGAGCGGCATGCGCGCCCCGGGTGAGGCGCGTTCCGGCAGTTCGACAATCTCATAACGACCGGCGAGCACGTTGGCATAAGTCTCGAGCGAAGGTGTAGCCGTGCCGAGCACTATCGGGATGTTGCGCTGGCGGGCGAGAAAGACTGCCGCGTCGCGGCCGGAATACCGCAGCCCCTCGTGCTGCTTGAAGGAGGTGTCGTGTTCCTCATCCACGATCACCAAGGCCAGGCGGGGCAGCGGCGTCAGCACGGCAAGCCGCGTGCCGAGCACTATTCCGGCTTCTGCCCGCGCCGCACGCAGCCAACCCGAGGTTCGTGTTGTTGCATCGAGGCCGCTGTGCAGGACCGCCATTGCCGCCTGTGGAAATGTATCGAGAAAGCGTTTTTCAAGCTGGGGCGTGAGGCCGATTTCCGGGACCATGACCAGGGCCTGGCCTCCCCGGCGAAGCACTTCGGCGATCACGTGGAGATAGATTTCGGTTTTGCCGCTGCCGGTGACGCCGTGCAGAAGCACCGGGCTGAAAGTGCCCAGCTTGGCGAGCAGGGCCTGGACGACCTGCGTTTGTGGCTGCGTCAGCGGGTGGCCCGCCACGAAGTGCGGATCGGCGACCGGTACCGCCGTCACGATCTCCCCGGTCTTGCTTAGTGCACGCAGGGCGGTACGTTCAGCAGCGCGAATCTTCGGGTCCGCGGACAGCAGCGCCTCCTCGCTTGCAATACCCAGCGCCTCGATTTGCGCGAGCAACCCCTCCTTGCGCGAAGGACGAGCGGGTGCTTGCCCTGGCGGCCTGGTGCTGCGCCAGTGGATGCGATCCTCCCGCGGCAACGGCTTGAGGGACCGAAGACGGGGCGGAAGCGACGAAATCACCGTTTCGCCTAGCGGGCGCTGGTAATAGCCCGAGAGGAAGCGCATGAGTTCGATCCACTGGGCCGAAAGCGGTGGCGCTTCGTCGAGGATGCTCTCGATCGGCTTGATCTTGCCGCGGTCGTGTTCCGTCTCCACGGCGGTTTCCACCACGACACCCACCAATCTTCGTCGGCCAAAAGGGACGACGACCCGAGCACCCGCGTCAAGCGGGGCGCCTTCGGCTACTGAATAGTCGAACAGTTTCGGTATTGGCACATCCAGCGCCACCCGGACGATTTTCACTCGCCCTCAGGGGCAGTAAAACCACAGGCGAAAAAATGCCTAGTGACCAATTGCTTACCTGCGGTACTTGATTCGAACACTCGCGAATTTGCGCGTAACCCTTCACGCGAAAGGCGTATTTTTCTCGGCACACGGCCCTTGTGGATAAGTTTGTGGGTAAAGTCGTCGCCGCCCGACGTCAATCGGCCAAGTGTCAAGATTTTCCTGACGCACTCGTCAGTGGGGCTCATTTTTAGCTATCAAAAACAGGGGGTTGGAAGAGGTCCCCGAGGGGGCGGCCCGGAAGCCCTCATTTTGCGCGGGAGAGCCAGTGTTTGTGCATAAGTCAAGCCCCGCGCCGGAAACTTGCCCTCGCTTGCTGTAGACTTCCCGCCGGCTAGGGATGCCCTGTCCGGTGCAGTTTTGTGCTGTAAGTGTGCACTTCATCCGCCAGCGCCGCGACCGATTCCGGGGGGGTGAATTGCGAAATGCCGTGGCCCAGGTTGAAGACGTGCCCCGGCCCCGGCCCGAACGCATCGAGCACCTTGCGTGCTTCGCTGCGCACGACTTCGGCAGGCGCAAACAGCGCGCTGGGGTCGAGATTGCCCTGCAGCGCGACTTTAGCTCCCACGCGCTTGCGCGCCGCAGCGAGGTCCGTGCTCCAATCGATCCCGAGCGCGTCGCAACCGCTTGCCGCCATCGACTCGAGCCAGTGGCCACCGCCTTTGGTAAACAGGATCGAGGGGACGCGCCGTCCTTCGCAGTGCCGGGTGAGGCTTGCAATCACGCGACGGGAATAGGCCAGTGAAAATTCCTCATACCCCGAGGTGGTGAGGTTGCCGCCCCACGTATCGAAGATCATCACCGCTTGCGCGCCCGCTTCGATCTGGGCGTTCAGGTAGGCCGATACGGCGAGGGTGTTTATTTCCAGGATGTGGTGCACGAGGTCGGGACGGCGATAAAGCATGGACTTGAGCGTGCGAAAGTCGTCGCTGCCGCCGCCTTCGACCATGTAGCAGGCAAGCGTGTACGGGCTGCCGGAAAAGCCGATGAGCGGGACCCGTCCGCCCAGCGCCTTGCGAATCTCGCGCACAGCGTCGGTCACGTAACGCAGCTCCGCACCGGGATCCGGGGGCGTCAGGGCGAGGATTGCCCTTTCTTCACGCAGGGGCCGCTCGAATCGCGGACCTTCGCCTTCGGCAAAATACAGGCCCAGGCCCATCGCGTCCGGCACTGTCAGGATGTCCGAGAACAATATCGCTGCATCGAGTGGAAAGCGCTCCAGCGGCTGCAGCGTGACTTCGGTCGCGTAGGCCGGATTCTTGGCAAGGCCCAGGAAGCTGCCCGCACGTGCCCGGGTTGCGTTGTACTCCGGCAGGTACCGGCCGGCCTGGCGCATGAGCCATAGAGGAGTGTAGTCGGTCGGCTCGCGCGCAAGGGCGCGCAGGAACGTGTCGTTCAGCAGAGGCTGCATGGGTGCGCTCAGGCTTTCGCCAGTTTTTGGGTGATGAACTTCCACTCCGCGCCGGTCACCGGCGTGATCGACAGGCGGTTGCCCCGGCGCAGAACCACCATATTGGCCAGCGACTTTTGCTCGCGCAGTTCCGCGAGCGATATCAAGCGCGTTTTCCGCTTGGCGCGCACATCCACGTGTTGCCAGCGAGGGGCGTCCCGCTTCGATGCAGGATCGAAATATTCGCTTTTTCGATCGAACTGTGTGCCGTCCGGGTAGGCGGGCGAGGCTACTTCCGCGATTCCCGCGATACCTGGCTCCGGGCAGGTCGAATGGTAGAAGAGCACCCCATCGCCGACCTGCATCGAATCGCGCATGAAATTTCGCGCCTGGTAATTCCTCACGCCGGTCCAGGGAATGGTCCTGTGCGGCGCCGCGAGCGCATCGTCGATCGAGCATTCGTCGGGCTCGGACTTCATCAACCAGTATTTCATGGCGGTCAGGAAAGGGAGGAAAAAATCGGGGGGCGAAAGGAAGGAGTTTCCCCTCGCATTGGTGTTCCCCGCCGTGCCGGTGGGCTCGTCTCCCGAACCCAGCACAGGTTCAGGGTGGCTGCGTACCGGTCACATCAGGTCCATCGGCGCGCTCATCGCGCGGGACGGTCGCAACAGTGACATCTAGGCGGCAACCAAGGACTGCTATCGGTTCGGAAACTTGAGCCCGGTCGAACACAGCAGGGAACGTAGCTTGCGACCAGCGCGCCAGCGGCGCGCTAGAACAACTTGTCCTGCCGGGCGAGAGCCTCATCCAGCTTCGCCTCAATCAAGGCGATTCTACGCTTGGCCTGTCCCAAGTCAAAGCCGCCACCGATCTTGGTAGAAAGAAGTTCGTGCGCGATGTTGAGCGCCACCATCACCGCGATGCGCTCGGTGCCCGCGATCTTGCCGGTGGTTTTAATCTCGCCCATCTTTCCGTCGACGTATGCAACGGCCTGCAGCAGCGCTTCGCGCTCACCATCCTCGCACGCTACCTTGTAGCTGCGGCCGAGGATGTTGACGTCGAGGGTCTTGGGGGTGGTTTCTGCCATGCCTTGGCGCCAGAGCCTAATCCGGCAGGCGCCCCAGCAGGTTTTCGAGCCGCGTCCTGGCGCCGTCGATTTTCTCGGCGAGGTGCTTGGCATCCTTCTGCGCATGCGACAGCTGCTCGCGAAGCTGCAAGTTCTCCGCGCGCAGGCGTTCGCATACCTGCGCGAATTGGGACACCTTGCCCTCGAGCGAGTTGAGCTCCGCTTCCATGCGCGCACTATAGAGGGAGATTTTCCACTGCGTCAAGCAATAGCAGGCGTTTGTGCAAGTGCTTTCGTGATCGTGTGCGCGGCCAATGCGTGTCGATATAATGGCGCCAGGCCGGGCCCAGGTCCGGCTGCTTTGGCAAGGTGTCTGCCCGCCGATCCCGGCTGGCGGATGAAACGGGAATCAGGTGAGCGGGTGGATTTGCTTCGATCCGCGAACCCTGGACTGCCCCCGCAACGGTAAGCGAGAGGGTGCGCGATAGAGGTCACTGTGGGGATATCCCATGGGAAGGCCGCGCACCGGTGGCATCGGGAATGCATGCTCGATGCGCAGCTCGCGAGTCCGGAGACCGGCCTCGCCATTCAGACTCGGGAAGCACCAAAGGCCGCCACGCGCGAAGTCGCGCATGGCGGCCCGGCAGGCTTTTCGGGCGCTGGCTACCGCCATCGGGGTTTATGGCGGCTCTGGGAGAGTTGTCATGCATCTGAAATACATTGCGACCGGTGTCTGCCTTTTCGGCATGCTTTTGTCCGCGACCGCGAATGCCCAACAAGAAGATGTCCTCACTGTCACGGCGACGCGTTTTCCCGATGATGCCCGCAGGCTGCCCGCCAACGTCAGTGTTCTATCCACCGAAGACATTGCGCGCAGCGCGGCGCGAACCGTTCCCGACCTGCTGGCCGAGCAAGTGGGCATCACGCTGAAAGACTTCTACGGCAACAATGCCGCCCTCACTTCGGTCGATCTGCGCGGTTTCGGTGTGACCGGAGGACAGAACACGCTGATCCTGCTCGACGGCAGGCGCCTGAGCGATATCGACCTGTCGTCAGTCCAGTGGTCGGCGGTGCCGCTGTCGTCGATCGAGCGCATCGAGATATTGCGCGGGACGGGATCGGTGTTGTATGGCGATGGGGCCTCGGCAGGCGTCATCAACATCGTGACGCGGTCCCCGCTGCAGCCGGGCATGCACGCCGAACTCTACGCGCGTGTCGGCAGCTACAACACGCTCGAGACCCAGCTGAGCGGTAGCCTGGCAAATGAGCGTTTCGGATTCAATGTCTCGATGCATAGCTATTCGAGCGACGGGTATCGCGCCAACAATCGCAACGAACAGACGAACTATTCGGCCAACCTGCGATGGGCCGGGGCCAGCAGCACCATCGATCTGCGGCTCGGCGCCGACAGGCAGGACGTCAGGCTGCCGGGTGCGCGGCGCGTCCAGCCTTCGATCGGACAGGATGAATACGCGGCGGACCGTCGCGGCGCCCAGACGCCGCTGGATTACGCCAGCCGGGACGGCGCTCGCGCCGGCCTGACGCTCGGGCATCGATTCGGCGACGCGGACGTTTCGGTTGGACTCGATTACCGCGACAAGGACCAGAGATCGTACTTCGACCAGGGAGGCTTTCCGATCTACCGGGCCGACGCGCTGAGCGTCACTTCATTTACGCCACGGGCCCGGATCCCGTTCAACCTTGGCGCGGTCGCGCATCGGGTGACGTTCGGCATGGACGTCCACCAATGGCGGTACGACCGGCAGACGAGCAATTCCGGTGCGAACATCGGCCAGCCGATCAACCGGGTGCGCATTGACCAGGACAGTGCGGCTCTCTACGTCCAGGATGCAATTGAATTGACGCGCGCCACCGGACTCACCCTCGGCTGGCGCGGAGAGCGCATGAAGCTTGCTGCGAACGACACGATCAATCCCGCTGCGCCGGGCTTTTTGTTCAATACAGCGGCGCCGAGAGCGTCGGCCTCGCAGCGCCAGAATGCGTGGGAAATCGGGCTAAAGCACGCATTTGCACCGTCTTGGTCCGGCTTCGTGCGTTCTTCGCGCAGCTATCGCTTCGTCAACGTGGACGAGATCTACGAAAACGACCTGTTCTTCACTGCGCAATTCCAGATCCTGCGTCCCCAGCATGCGGTTACCCACGAGGTGGGCGGGGAGTGGCGGCGCGGACATGCGAGCGTGCGCGCGGCCCTGTTTCGCAGCAACGTCACCGACGAGATTCACCTCGACCCATTCACCACCGGGGTGGGCAATACCAACCTGCCACCGTCGCGCAGGCAGGGCCTTGAGTTGAGCGCGGCCTGGCAGGCCCTGCAGACGCTCAGGTTCACCGCCGGATACGCATATACGGATGCGCGCTACCGCGACGGCGTGCTGGCAGGCAATCCGTTTGCCATAGGCACCAACCTGAACATCACCGGGAAGAAGGTCCCGCTGGTCCCGGAACACAAGCTCAATGTCGGGTTTGCCTGGGACTTCGCCGCAAAAAGCCGGCTTTCCGGCTCGCTTGCCTACGTCTCGAGCCAGTATATGGACAACGATGAGCCCAATACGCTGGGCCAAAAGATTCCAGCCTATACGGTGGTGGACCTGAAGGCGACCAAGGACATCGGCCGATATCGCGTCGGCATCGCGGTCAACAACCTGTTCGACGAGAAATATTTCAATTACGCCGTTCGCAGTGCCTTCATCGCCGATCGTTACGCGGTCTACCCATTACCCGGCCGGACGATCAGCGCCTCGCTGGAGGTAAAACTCTAGCCGGCGCCCTTGGGGAATCCGGGGAAAGCATTTCTGCTATCTTCCCCGGATGTTGAAGGATGCGGTTCCCGTCGCGCGGCTCGCTCGAGCGCTCATCATCAAGTTGCGCCATCACGGGGACGTGTTGCTCGCGTCGCCGGTACTTTCGGCCCTCAAAGCACAGAATCCGCAACTGGAAGTCGATGCCCTTGTTTACGACGATACGGCACCGATGCTCGAGGGACACCCTGCGCTGAACCAGTTGCACACGGTGGGGCGTGGATGGCGCAAGGCGAGCCCCTTTGCGCGAATCGGCTTCGAGTGGCGCCTTTTTTCCCGGCTGCGTTCGCGCCATTTCGACCTCATCGTGCATTTGACCGAGCATCCGCGTGGGGCCTGGCTTGCCCGCACCCTTGGCGCGCACTGGGCGGTCGCTCCTGCGGTATCCGGCAGGAGCGATTTCTGGGGGCGCAGTTTCACGCACCTGTATCCGTTGCCGCGCAACGGCGGGCGGCACCAGGTCGAACTGAATCTCGACGCATTACGCCGGATCGGGCTGCAACCTGCCGGTGACCAAAAGCGGACCCGGATCGATGCCGGCATCGACGCAGAGCACAGGGTTTCGGCCGTTCTCGAGCGGTCCGGCATTCCGGCCGGGCAGTTCGTCCACATGCACCCGGCGTCACGCTGGAAGTTCAAATGCTGGCCCGCGAAAAAGAATGCGGAATTGATCGATCGCCTGGCGGCACGCGGCGAGCGCATCGTGTTGACCGCAGCGCCAGACCCGGAAGAACGACAACTCGTCGAGGACATCCTGGCCCATACGACCGCGCCGTGCGTCAATCTCGCTGGGCAGCTTTCGGTTAAGGAGTTGGTCGCAGTGATCGCGCGGGCAAAGATTTCGATCTGCGTCGACTCGATGCCCATGCACGTTGCGAGCGCGGTGGGCACGCCTGTGGTCGCCTTGTTCGGACCAAGTGGGGAGGTTGAATGGGGTCCCTGGAACGTCGCGAGCAAAGTCGTCACCAGTAACCATGCCTGTCGGCCTTGCGGCAACGATGGCTGTGGCGGAGGCAAGGTCAGCGACTGCCTGACTACGCTCGACGTATCCAGGGTGTTCGCAGCGGCCGAACGGTTGATCGAATGTCGCGAGCGGGGTTTGGATACGCGTCGGATCGATTGCTGAATGCGCCTGGCGCTGATTCGACAGCGGTACACCCCGTTTGGTGGGGCGGAGAGATTCATCGAACGGGCCGTGCAAGCACTGGAGCGCAATGGCGCGTCGGTAACGCTGGTTACTCGCTCCTGGGGCGCGCCGTCGCAGCGACGCCTCCTGATTGTGAATCCGCCGTTTGCGGGCAGGCTGTGGCGCGATAGATCCTTTTCGCGCGGCGTCCAGACACTTCTCCAGCACGAGAAATTCGACCTCGTTCAATCTCACGAGCGCATCCCTGGGTGCGATCTCTACCGGGCCGGGGATGGGGTTCACGCGCAATGGCTGGACCATCGCTTGAAACATGCCGGGTGGGGCGCCCGCCTCGCTACCCGAATGAACCCCTATCACTGGTATGTCTGCGCAGCCGAGCGCGCAATGTTCGAACACCCACGGCTGCGCGCCGTCATTTGCAATTCGAAAATGGTAGCCCGCGAAATCGGCGCACGATTTGCAATCTCCGCGGACAAGCTGCATGTGATCTATAACGGTGTGGACTTGGAGCATTTTCACCCGGATCGACGTTCGGAATTGCGCCGCAACTCGCGTCTGGGTTTGGGCTGGGGCGAGCACGATATTGGGTTTTGTTTTGTCGGGTCCGGGTTCGCGCGCAAAGGCCTTGCAACCGCAATAAGGGCCCTGGCCGCAAGCGGTCGGCACGACCTGCGCCTCGTGGTTGCCGGACACGACCGAAATTCCGCGAGCTACGAAGAAATGGCGACGAAAAGCGGGGTGGGAAAACTCGTCACCTTCGTTGGCGCTCAACGCGATGTGCGCTTCGTCTACGCCGCTGCCGACTGCCTTGTGCTCCCCACGCAGTACGACCCATTTCCCAATGCAGCGCTCGAAGCTTTGGCCATGGGGCTGCCGGCAATCGTGAGCGACCAATGCGGTGCGGCCGAGGTCATCGACCACGGGGCGAATGGCTGGATATGCAAGCCGGAGGCTATCCAGCCCCTTGGCAGGTTGATGTGCGACGCGGCAGACGCGATTCACGCGGACGGCAATGGACTGAATGCGGCCGCCCGCCGCACCGCCGAAGGCTTCGGTATCGATAGAATGGCCGACCAAATGATCAGACTCTATGAGGCGCAGCTGGTACACAACGAAATCGACCATGGCTGAGACGCGTGCAGACAGCCGGGTTCTCTACATGCGATTACTTTCGTATGTCAGGCCGCACGCGAGAATCTTCGGGATCGCCATCTTAGGCATGATCGCAACCGCCGCGACGGAGCCCCTGTTCCCCGCGTTGATGAAGCCGCTGCTCGACGGGGGGTTCGGCAGTGGGAGCGGATCGCCCAGTCCGCTTATGTTTTCGCTCGCCCTCGTCGGGATTTTTGTATTGCGCGGAATTTTTGCGTTTATCGCCTCGTACTGCTCTGCGTGGGTATCGAATCGCGTGGTGCTCGATCTGCGCGAGGCAATGTTTGCCAGGATGGTGCGGTTCCCGGCCAGTTTCTTCGACGAACGAAGTTCCGGGGCGCTGATGTCGAAAGTCGCCTACGACGTGGCGGGCGTGACTGCGGCAGCGACCTCCGTTCTGACGGTCCTGGTACGTGATTCCCTGGCGGTCATGGGGCTTCTCGCCTGGCTCTTCTACATCAATTGGAAGCTGACGATGGTGGCGATCGCGGTATTCCCGCTCGTCTCGATTGTCGTACGCTTGTTTTCGCGCCGGCTGCGCGCGATGAGCAAAGGAGCCCAGGATGCAATGGGAAGCCTCAGCCATGTGCTCCAGGAAACCATCGAGTCCCAGAAGGTCGTAAAGGTGTTCGGCGGGCAGGCGTACGAGGCCGCGCGATTCATGAAGGCAAACCAGCAACTGCGCGGCTTTAACATGCGCCAGACCGTCCCCGCAGCGCTGACCGTTCCGATTACCCAGGTGCTTGCCTCGATGGCGCTGGCCGTCATCGTTTATATAGGGCTGCAGGAATCGATCGCGCAGCGCGCCACGATCGGGGAATTCGTGTCTTTCGTGACGGCAATGCTGATGATGCTGGCGCCGCTCAAGCACCTCACTGAGATTTCAGCTCCGCTGCAGCGCGGGCTCGCGGCCGCAGAGAGCGTTTTCGGTCTCATCGACGAACCCGTGGAGGCTGATGATGGGGGCATACGGCTGGAGTGCGCGAAGGGTAGGGTGGTATTCGAGGGCGTGAGTTTCAAGTACGCGACGCGCAGCGATCTTGCGCTTGCAAACATAAACCTTGTGATCGAACCTGGGGAAACGATCGCGCTCGTGGGTGGATCCGGCGGCGGCAAGACCACACTGGCCAACCTCCTGCCGCGCTTTTACGTTCCGACGGGCGGCCGCATTACGCTCGACGGGCATGATATCCAGCAGCTGACTCTCGAGAGCTTGCGTGGGAATATTGCGCTGGTTTCGCAGGAAGTCGTCCTGTTCAATGACACGATCGCAGCCAACATCGCTTATGGCCGCCTGAGCAGCACACCGCGCGAGGCCGTGGTGGCTGCGGCGGAATCTGCTCATGCAATGGATTTCGTGCGGTCCACGCCCCTCGGCCTGGATACGATGATCGGTGAAAACGGCATGCGGCTGTCGGGCGGCCAGCGGCAACGGCTGGCAATCGCGCGTGCCCTCCTGAAGAACGCACCGCTGTTGATTCTGGACGAAGCCACTTCTGCGCTCGATTCCGAGTCGGAACGCCAGGTCCAGTCCGCGCTCGACGCCCTCATGAAAGGGCGCACTACCCTGGTCATCGCGCACCGGCTCTCGACGATCGAGCGAGCGGACCGGATCCTGGTTCTCGATAGCGGTCGAATCGTCGAATCGGGGCGGCATGCAGAGTTGCTGGCAGCGGGTGGAACCTACGCCCGCTTGTACAAGACCCAGTATGCCGTCGACTCAGGCGTTGCGAGTGGCGTCGCGATTCGCTCATGAGTCCTCGTTTTGGAGGGGCGTCAGTGAGCCTTGATATCGTGCATACCGAGTCTTCGCTCGGATGGGGGGGGCAGGAACTGCGCATCCTGACAGAGAGCCGCGGATTGATCCGGCGCGGGCATTCCGTGCGCCTGCTTTGTCCGCGGGGCGCCCGCATCCACGATGAGGCCGCCCGGTTCGGTGTTCCCGTCGAGGCGCTCCCGATCGGGAGGAAGAACGTTCGCGCACTGGCCGCTTTAATCCATTGGGTGCGCGCCGACCGTCCTGCCAGGGTGGCGCAAACTTTCAATACGCACAGCTCCACCGATTCGTGGCTGGTTGCTCTGGCCATGCAGCTTCTTGGCAGGCCCAGGCCCATTGTGCGCACCCGCCATATCTCTGCCCGGGTGTCGCGCAATGCGGCGACCCGTTGGTTATATGCACGGGCAGCAGAGCGTGTCGTGACTACTGGCGAGGCCCTGCGCCTGCAACTCATCGAAGACGTGCACATTGACCCCGAACGCATCGATTCGGTGCCCACGGGGATAGACACGACGCTGTTTTCTCCGGGAGATAGGGCGCAAGCACGCGCCGACCTGGGCCTTCCGTCGGCGAAGGTCCTCGTTGGAATCGTCGCGACATTGCGCAGCTGGAAGGGCCATCGGTTCCTCGTAGAAGCGTGTGCCGCCAGCCCGCTGGATGTCGGGCTCCTCATCGTGGGGGACGGACCACAGCGCGGCGCACTGGAAGATTTGGTGCGGTCGCGGGGGTTGACTCAAAAAGTATGGATGCCGGGCAATCAGGTGGAGGTATTGCCTTGGTTAAGGGCCATGGACATATTTGCCCTGCCTTCCTACGCAAATGAGGGGGTGCCGCAGTCGCTGATCCAGGCAATGCTTGCCGGATTGCCGTGCGTTACGACCCAGGTCGGAAGCATCGGCGAGCTCGCGCGGCACGAAGAGACCGCGCTTGTTATTGCGCCAAGCGATGCGGTCAGCCTTCGGCAGGCGATCGAACGGCTGGCTTCCGATGGCGAACTTCGAGCGCGATTGGGGTCCGCTGCGCGTCGGCACTGCCTGGCGCACAACTCGCTCGAGGCTATGCTGGACAGAATGGAGAAGATTTTCGCTTCCGCGGCGCGAAGTGACCGTGGTCGGGTGAAGAATTGATGTCCGGTCCCTTGCGTCGGCCAGGCTTCGCTTCGCTGCATTAGCGACGCCCATTTTCCATGTCGCGCGGAGCTAACCGGATCGAAGCGCACGTTCGGGCGCTGGCTGGTATTTTCAGCCGGTTGCGGCATAAAGGCCGTCCGGAAACCGCCAGCAAAGTCCTCGTCCTCCACGAACTGCTGCTTGGCGACACGCTGATGCTCGCACCATTGTTTGCGGCGCTCAGGGCACGATATTCGTCAGCCGAGATTTTTGTTACCGCGAACCCTGCTTACGCTGGGCTCTTCAGCGGTCGGCCTTACGGAATCCGGGTCCTTCCCTATTCGGAGCGCGCTCCCAGGGCGTTGGCGGGGCTCGCGCCGGCGAAAGACTGCGACATCGCGATTCTGCCGGCCGACAACCGGCATGCCATCGCCGCACGCGCCAATGGCGCGCGCTGGATCGTTGGCTTCGCCGGGAGCGGATCGGGGTGGCGCAATCGCGCTGTTGATGAGCTGGTCGCCTTGCCGCAACAGCCTGCAGCGCTCGCCGATATGTTCATCCGCCTGTCGGGGATGAGCGAGCCGGAAGCGGCAGCCCTGAGCTACCACGCCGGTGATTGGCAGGCTCCGGAGTTTGCCGAGTTTGATCGTCCGGACACACCGTATGCAGTTTTGCATGTCGGTGCAGGTTCCCCACTACGACTCTGGGAGCCGGAAAAATGGCGCGCGGTGGCCGATGCGCTCGTTGCTCAGGGCCTGTCCGTTGCCTGGAGTGCCGGCAGGGGCGAAATCGGCCTCGTGCGCGAGATCGACCCGGCTGGACGGTTTAAGTCGTACGCAGGGGCACTCGACCTGGCCCAGGTCTGGCACCTACTGGCCGGCGCGCATTTCGCAGTAGTCCTCGACACCGGCATATCTCACTTGGCGAAATTGACGCGCACGCCGACAGCGGTTATTTATGGTCCGGGGTCCGCGCAATTGTTTGGCAAGGGATCGTTCTGGCGCGATAACAGGTATTCCGCGGTGACTCTGCCGAATTTTGCGTGCCGTGACCAGCAGATGCTTTTCAATCGACCCATCAAATGGGTGCGACGCTGCAATCGCACCACTAGGGATTGCCCGCGCGCAAGATGCATGGACGGGATCGCTCCCGCACAGGTCATCGCGGCCTTGCCAGTAGAATAGCGCCATGTTGCTGATCACTGGTGGCGCGGGATTCATAGGCGCCAATTTCGTCCTCGATTCGATTGCCTCCACGGGCGAGCCGGTCATTAACCTTGACATGCTTACTTATGCGGGTAACCCCAAAAACCTGGACGCATTGGTCGGGGATGCGCGGTACACATTCGTGCACGGCGATATCAACGACCGGGCGCTCGTTGGCCAGCTCCTTGCGACCCATAGCCCGCGGGCGGTCGTCCACTTTGCTGCCGAGAGCCATGTCGACCGGTCCATCCACGGCCCTGGCGACTTCGTGCAGACCAACGTTGTAGGCACGTTCAGCCTCCTCGAGGAAGTGAGGGCATGGTGGTCCAAACTTCCTGAAGCCAAGAAACTCGGTTTCCGCTTCCTTCATGTGTCGACGGACGAGGTTTACGGCTCGCTTGCAGCTGATGACCCGGCGTTCAGCGAAACGAGTCCCTATGCTCCCAACAGTCCCTACAGTGCCTCCAAGGCGGGGTCAGACCATCTCGTTCGGGCCTATCACCACACCTATGGATTGCCAACCCTTACGACGAACTGCTCCAACAATTACGGACCCTTCCAGTTTCCCGAAAAGCTGATTCCCCTGATCATCAGTAATGCACTTTCGGGCAAGCCATTGCCAATCTATGGCGATGGGAAAAATGTACGCGACTGGCTATACGTCGGCGACCATTGTGCCGCCATCCGGGAAGTGCTCGAACGGGGGCGCATAGGGGAAACGTACAACGTGGGCGGGGATGCGGAGATGGCCAATATCGACCTCGTGCGGAAGTTATGCCATTTGCTGGACGACGCGAAACCTTCCTCACGAGGCCCTTATGAGTCCCTGATTTCGTACGTGAAGGATCGCCCGGGTCACGATCGCAGGTACGCGATCGACGCGTCAAAAATACGCGCCGAGCTTGGTTGGCGTCCCCTTGAAAGCTTCGAGTCCGGAATGAGCAAAACCGTCCAGTGGTATCTCGATCACCAGGAGTGGGTCGAGGATGTCGCGACCGGGGCCTACCGAGGCTGGATTGAGCAAAACTATGCCGAGCGGGGAAAGGCTTGAGCGGTTCCGCCGAGGACGGAGTGTTGACTGGCAGGAAGGCGTTGATTACCGGAATATCCGGCCAGGACGGAGCCTGGTTGGCCCAATTTCTCCTCGGCATCGGCTATCAGGTGGTAGGCACTTCGCGTTCCTGCGCAAAATCCTTCTGGAGGCTTGAAGAACTGGGAATCAGCGACAACGAAGGCCTGTCGTTGCGCCGATTGGACATATCCGAGGCGGCCATGTGTACGCAAGTAATTGCGGAAGTCCAACCGGACGAGGTATACAACCTCGGTGGACTAAGCTTTATCGCCGACTCATTTGACGATCCACTTGGAACTGCACGGTCTACGGGTATGGCGGCCTGGAACCTTTTGGAGGCTGTAAGGAAGGTGTGTCCATCGGCTAGGTATTTCCAGGCATCGAGTTCTGAAATGTTCGGACTGGCCGCAAGTTCGCCCCAGGATGAGAAAGCACCGTTCATGCCTCGAGGTCCCTATGGGGCGGCGAAGGCATTTGCTCACTGGGGTGTGGCGGCCTATCGTGGGAGGCACGGCGTATTTGCCGCAAGCGGGATTCTTTACAATCATGAGTCAGCGTTAAGGGGAAAGAATTTCCTTACACGAAAGGTCGCGCGTTCGGTGGCAAGCATATGCTTGGGAAGGGAGCAGAAATTCGAGCTCGGAAATTTGGATGCCGAGCGAGACTGGGGATTCGCCCCCGAATACGTCCAAGGCATGTGGCGCGTTCTGCAGTCCAGGACGCCCGACGATTTCATACTTTCAACAGGCCGACTCACAAGCGTTCGTCGCTTCGTGGAGAGTGCGTTCGAGGCAGCTAATATTCCCATATGCTGGGAAGGCGAAGGCTTCGATGAACGCGCCATTGACGTCCGGACGGGCGAAGTGCGCGTCACGATCTCGGACGAGTATTTTCGGCCGATCGAGGCAGTCTCGCTGTGTGGAAACTCCAGTAAGGCGCGCCTGAAACTCGGTTGGAAGGCCCGCGTGGGCGTCGAAGAAATTTGCAGGCAAATGGTGCGCGCCGAATTGAACCGCGCATCTACGCCGAAAAAGGAAGTCCGCCGCGCTGAGTAGCAATGGCAACGCGCTTCGATCAAGAGTGCATGCTTGAATGCCGGTTCAATCGAATCCCCATCGCGATAAGGGGGCGGGACGCGAGAAATCTTAAAGCGCTACGCAGATGCCAAAGCGCGTACCGGACATTTTTGCGGCTTTGGCGACGAGCCTCATGTATGACGGCTGCGTTGGCGCAGACGGCCACCTCAAGCCCGCGATCGCGCAACCTTGCGCAAAGATCAACATCTTCGTAGTACAAGAAGTAGCGCTCGTCGAAACCGCCAAGTTCGCGCATCGTGCTGCTTCTAGTGAGTATGAACATGCCGGCAATCCAGTCCGGAAAATAAATTGGCTCCCCATGCGGGCGGGAAGTCAGCGACGCGGGTCCCAGCGCCTTTTTCAGCAAGGCAAAGATGCTCGGAAAGTCGCGAGCGTGATCTTCCTGTGACATATCCGGCCCTAGAACCAAAGGGGACACGAACCCTATGCGGCGGTCGGCAAGGGCTCGCAAAAGAACCGGAAATGGATCCGTGTTGAGGCGGATATCGGGATTCAGAATGCAAAACACACCGTCCCCCGCGTGCTGCAAAGCTGAATTGTGATTAGCACCAAATCCGCGCGGAGTCGCGTTGCGCAAGACCTTGATCGGGAATTGATAGTTTTCCCCGCAAACTTCGGGACCGTCTCCGATATTCTCAGTGATGATCAGCCGAAACGGAGTGCCGACGTTCGCCCGCAGGTCGCCGAGCAGGCGCAGAAGAAGTTGGCGCTGCCCATGGCTGACGACTGAAAGGACAAGTTCGCCTTGATGCACTAAAAAACTTCCAGCTCAGGAATCGGCACGACGAATTGGCCGCCCCAGTCGCGTATGCGAGCCATTTGGGTAATAACTTCCTCGCGCAAGTTCCACGGAAGGATGAACAGGTACTCCGGTTTGACGATCTCGATTTCTTCAGGTGCAAGAATAGGGATGTGCGTGCCGGGGAGAAACAATCCCTGCTTGTGCGGGCTTCGATCTACGGTGAAGTCGATGAAGTCGCGACCGATTCCACAGTAGTTAAGCAAAGTATTCCCTTTGGCTGGAGCGCCATAGCCAATTACGCGTTTTCCAGCACGCCGGGCCTCGATGAAAAACGCCAGCGTGGCGCATTTGGTCCGGATCACTTTTTCTGCGAACTTGCGATATGTGGAGATGTCCTCCAGACCGCCACTCGATTCCTGTAGTAGCACAGCGGCTACCGAATCGGTCGTTTCCTTGTTCGGGTCCGCAACGTGACATGCGTAGACTCGCAGGGAACCACCGTGAGTGGATAATTCTTCGACATCGAAGACCCGCAGCCCGTGCGTGGCAAACAACTCGATGACGAAGCCGAGCGATAGATACGAAAAGTGCTCGTGATAGATAGTGTCGAACTGGTTCTGTACGATAAGTTTATTCAAGTGCGGAAACTCGACTGTAAGGCATCCAGTCGATTTCAGCGCAGCCTTGAACCCCTTGACGAAGTCATTGATGTCGGGAACATGTGCAAGCACATTATTTGCGGCGATCAAATCGGCGGACCGTCCAGCGATAGCCAGTTCCATGCCCTTTTTCTCGCCGAAAAAATCTGTTTGCGTCGGAATGCCCTTCCCGATCGCGACCTGGGCCACATTTTCGGCCGGTTCAATTCCGAGTACAGGGACCCCTTTACGATGAAAGTATTGAAGCAAATACCCATCATTACTCGCAACTTCGATGACAAGGGAATCCGTCCCCAGCGACCACCTGTTGATCATTTTCTCTGCGTAAACGGCACAGTGCTCAAGCCACGTGCCCGAATAGGAAGAAAAGTAGGCGTAGTCGGAGAAAATATTTTTGGGTGATTCAAACTCGGCCAGCTGTACGAGAAAGCACTTGCCGCACACATAGGCATGAAGCGGATAGAAGGGCTCCATTCTGTTCAGGTTTTCGCGGCTGACATACGAATTGGATAACGGGCTCATCCCCAAGTCGGCGAATGTTTCGGACAATGGCGAATGACAGAATCTACATAGGAGCATGGCTGTCCGTGCGGCGTGTTGTCGGGTGCATTATTCGATCGCTGAAAACCGGGAAATCTGGGCTGCTGATATATCGTGCATTTTGGCGCCAGCTCGCATTGATTTGTGCCATTCGATCGTCCACTCGATGGCGGAATCGACGCTAAGGAGGGGGTGCCACCCGAGTTGCGCTCGCGACTTGGCGCAATCGAGCTTTAGAAAGGAAGCTTCGTGTAGCTGCGGGCCTGCATCGAGCGTGTAATCGGCGCCGGCTCCCCAGAATGTGGTCAATCTTTCTACTACTGTGGCTACTGCCACCGCATCGTTGTCCCTCGGGCCGAAATTCCACGCCGACGCGTAACGCATTCCGTCGATGCCCAGCAACCGCTCGGCTAAGGTAAGGTATCCACTGAGCGGTTCCAGCACATGTTGCCACGGTCGCTGCGCGCTCGGGTTGCGAACGCGGATAGGCTCACCTTTTTCCGCGGCCCTAACGAAGTCAGGGACCAGTCGATCGGGTGCCCAGTCACCCCCACCGATCACGTTGCCGGCTCGTGCGGTGGCAATCGCCGGTTTTTTCGATGCCGCGGATTCCGCGAAAAACGATTTGCGATAGGCCGCGGTCACCAATTCTGCGCACCCTTTGCTGTTACTGTATGGGTCGTATCCTCCCATTGGGTCCGTCTCGCGATATCCCCATACCCACTCGTTGTTTTCATAACATTTGTCGCTGGTGACGATCACCGCTGCCCTGACGCTTTCTGTTGAGCGTATCGCTTCGAGTACGTGAACGGCGCCCATTACGTTGGTGGCATACGTACCTACGGGATCGACATACGAAGGGCGCACGAGGGACTGGGCCGCAAGGTGCAGTACAAGATCCGGCTCGAATTGACGAATCGTCGCTGTCAATTTTTCGAGATCGCGTACGTCGCCAGACACGCTCTTCATTCCGCTGGCCACATCGGCAATTTCGTAGTGATTGGGGTGCGTGGGAGGGGGGAGGGAATACCCTAGGACCTCTGCGCCTAGCTGCTGCATCCACAGCGACAGCCAGCTTCCCTTAAACCCGGTGTGGCCGGTTATGAATACGCGCCGACCGGACCATGCGCCCGGGTTCACGACCAGGTTTTCCACGGCGCGGTCCCATCTCGCCAGAGCTCTTCGAGATGGTTCTTGTCACGCAACGTGTCCATCGGTTGCCAGAACCCTTTGTGGAAATAGGCGCCCAATTGCCCCGCGATGGCGAGTTTCTCCATAGGCGCGCGTTCCCACACCGTGTCGTCTCCCTCGATATAGTCGATGACTTTCGGTGACACCACGAAAAATCCGCCATTAATCCAGCCGCCATCGCCCATTGGCTTCTCTTCGAATGCCACCACCGCGGACGACTCGAGAACCAAGGACCCGAAACGGCCAGGCGGTTGGACCGCTGTCAGGGTTGCCAAACGGCGTGATACGCGATGGTTCTCGATCAGGGCCTTCATATCGATATCGCTGACGCCATCTCCGTATGTAAAGCAAAAGTCTTCTTCAGAAAGGTACTCCCTGACGCGCCTAAGCCTTCCTCCCGTCTGTGTCGCCTCTCCGGTTTCAACAAGCGTTACGCGCCACGGCTCCGAGTTGTTTTGGTGTACTTGCAGGGAATTCTTGGACAAATCGAAAGTTACGTCCGACATGTGAAGAAAATAGTTCGCAAAATATTCCTTAATTACATACCCCTTATAGCCAAGGCAGATGATGAAATCCGTCAGCCCGAATGAGGAGTAGATTTTCATGATGTGCCAGATGATCGGCTTTCCACCGATCTCGATCATGGGCTTCGGCTTGAGGTGCGATTCCTCGCTGATCCGGCTTCCGAGTCCGCCTGCAAGAATGACCACTTTCAATCGACTTTCTCCGTGTTCCAAATCAGGTTGGGGCGAACGCTTCCTGGCATGCTTCCAGCCCAGTCGCCGCGTGAAACGGTGCCCTCAATCGGGTCCCGGACATTGAAAGAAACCGCGCCAGTCTCGAAGAAATGGACTGTTACACCCTTAGAAAAAGTGGTCAATCCTAGTCCGACAAAATAGGTGCCCTCGTTGAGCAGGTTGCCGGGGACCACGCATCGCGCGGTAAACATGCCGCGACTGTTCGCCCGTTTGCCAGGATCCACGGAAACGAAGGCTGGTGTCCCGTCGGCCGTCGTGAAGTGAAAATTCGGGACGAAGGGGCCGGGGGACGCGTCGAGAATCTCGAAATCCATTTCGATCGCAACACTATCGGAAATCAGTACTTCGATCGAGGGTACGCCCGACCGCGCGGTCACTCTTCCCGCGAGCAGCCTGGCGTATTCGCTCCCGATTCGCCTGCGCCCATCCCGGATATCGAAGACTGCCGGCGACGCAGCGCCATCGCGATAGTATTTCATCACGACTTCCGACACGTCGCCGAAGGCGGCAACCCGTCCCGCCTCCATAAGCATCGCCATCGTACACAATGAAGAAATCGACCCGAGGTTGTGGCTCACGAATAACACCGTCCTGCCTGCGTTCGTAATCGATTCAATCTTACCGAGGCACTTCTGCTGGAAGGCGAGGTCGCCCACCGCAAGCACTTCGTCGATCAGCAGGATATCTGGATCCAGGTGGGCAGCTACTGCAAATGCGAGACGCATGTACATTCCGGAGGAGTAATGCTTGACTGCGGTATCGATAAACCGGTCGACGCCGGCGAAATCCACAATTTCGTCGAACTTGCGCAGGGTCTCCCTTCGGGGCATCCCCAGGATGGCGCCATTGAGAAAGACGTTCTCGCGCCCGGTTAATTCGGCGTGAAAGCCGGTCCCGACCTCCAGCAGGCTGGAAAGGCGGCCGCGGATTTCGATTCGCCCTTTGGTGGGCTCGACGATCTTGCTGAGCATCTTCAGCAGCGTCGACTTGCCGGCCCCGTTTCGGCCGATGATTCCGAGACGCTCGCCGCAGTTGACTTCGAACTGAACGTCATCGACGGCCCAGAAATCTTCGGACGTGTAACGGGGCGCGGCGGTTCTCCCGGTCAGGCGCTTGATTCCGCCCGCAATTTCGTCGCGCAAGGTATGGTAGCCCCGCTCGCTTCCGTGCCGGATCCGGTAGCGCTTGGACAGTCCGGTGACTGAAATCGCCTTCATCGGGTCAGATTACGTCGGCGAGGTCGCGCTCGACTGCGCGAAAGTACCGCAGGCCAATGGCCAGGATTGCGCAAGCGGCCAGTATGGAAATAGTCACTGCACTCGAATGCAGTTCTTGCCCAGGAAAGGACGCCCATCGGAAGCCTTCGATCACGCCGACCATCGGGTTGAGGGAATACAGCAGCCGCCACGGGTAAGGCACGAGGTCGCTCGGGAAAATCACCGGAGAAAGGTACAGGCCGAACTGCAGGACAAACGGCAGGATGATTCCCGTATCGCGGTAGCGCACATGGAGCGCGGAAAACAGTGCCCCGAACCCGACTGCAAGCGTCGCAGCCAATAGCGTGAGCGGTGCCAGCGCCATCAGCCGCCAACTTAACTCCACTCCGAAAATCATAAGCATTGGGACGAGGATCGCCAGAGCGATCACCATGTCGATTAACGCCACGAAAGTGGCCACCAAAGGGATCAGCAGGCGGGGGAAGTAAACTTTCGATATGAGTGCCGAATGCGCCGTCAGGCTTGTGCTGGAATCCGCAATCGCGGATGCAAAGAATAGCCATGGCACGAGCGCAACGTATATGAACGGCGCGTGTGGCATTCCTCCGGACGGAACTTTCACCAGCTTGCCGAATACGACTGCAAAAACAAGTGCCGTAAGCAAAGGCTTGAGCAGTGTCCAGACCAACCCTAGCGCAGTCTGCTTGTACTTCACCAGGATGTCGCGCCAAACCAGGATGTAGCAAAGCTCCCTGAATCGCCACAGGTCACTGAAGTAGCCCAGGTTAGCGCGTCCGGCTTCGATGATCGTCAGTCGCCTTTCGCCAGGCTGGATTACCGGATCAGCCATTCGGTGAGCGCTCTGCTTTGCGCCACAGCCTCTCGAAAAAATGCGGCTGCACGGCGTCCTTTCGATCGAAAACCGGCATCCAAGCTTGGCCCAGCCGCATTGTCTCGGCGTCTACCCGATGTCCGTCGGCGGGGTTCTCCCATTCCGTCCACTGTTTGAGATAGACGTAGCGGGACGTGATCCGCTCGGCCTGGAGCAGGTAGTTCTCGATCTGGTTCGCGGCCATTTCGGGTAGCGTGCTGATGCTCGCAAAAATGTCGAAGTAGCCGTCTGGGAAAAATTCGATCTGGTTCGGCGTGAGGAAGGCCATGTCCGCACTCGATAGCTCTTCCGATACTTCTGAAAATCTGTCGAAGTGGCGAAAGTGAAATACGCTTCTATCCGGGTGCACGGCGCCGAGGTACGTCTGCGATACAAGCAGCGCCGGTGGGATATCAAATACAAAGTACTGGGTACGCCGGTCGGAGACGAAAACGTGGCCGAGCCTGCCATACCCCGCGCCAAGCTCGGCCACCCTTTTCCTGCCCCCCGCGAGTGTCTTGCAATCACTGAGGATGGCGTTGTACTCGCGTATCGAGTTTGCGAGATCCTGGGTAATCAGCTTCTCACGCCGGTACACCCCGATTGGATTACCGACGGTTGGCTCCGAAGTGCGCGACCCAATCCCCGACCAGTCTGTTTGGAGCGAATATTCCCACAGCATGCCAACGAACAATTTGTAGATGCCCAATTCACGTGGACCGATAACCGGCTCGGAACCCATTGCTCCGCGAGACATGGATGGGGCTGCCAATTTCTGCAGGTAAGGCTGCAGGGTTTTTAACAGCGATGGCGTCTCCATTCGGTTCAGGTAAGGCTGCAGCGAAGGGCGCGCAAACCAACGTCTGCGAATGGCCTTGAACTGTGGATCGTTCTTGTTTGTGACCAGCCAGTTGAAGTAATTCTGGGCGAGAGTGCGCTTAAAATTCTCCATGCCGAGTTCGTCGAGCATGGTCTGATTGATTGCATTCACGTCAGCCCAGAACCTCGACGGCCGGTAAATTGAGGGCCCCCTTTCAACCTCCGCGATCATTGCCTGGAGGGCGGCTTGGTTGGCGGGGGGGGCAGACGTGTCTGCGTTCAGTTCGAGTTGCAAAAACGAAGTCCCGATTTCAGCCATGGTCGAGTCGCCCCGATCGGATGGACAATCGAAGTCAACGTGCAAAAAAGTCGAACCAGACTGGGCCCGCCACTCGCCGAGGGTATGCGAAGTATGAGAAACTTACGCCTTGAATATTAAGGCGAATTTTAGCACTAAAAGCAAATCCATCTGCGCTTGGCGCGACAGGGCAATGCGATCTCGCGACGCCTGCGGGGCTTCTGGACGCGCGCAGCGCAAGGTTTTCTAGTTCACCCGACTGACAGCTTATAGGGAACTGAATTGATTTTTAATCCCACGCCGTTGCGTGGCGCATTTGTCGTCGATATTGAGCGTCGTGCGGACGGGCGAGGTTTTTTTGCCCGATCATTTTGCCAAGACGAATTCCGCAAGCATGGCCTCAATCCATTCGTGGCCCAGTGCAATATTTCATTCAACGACAAGCGGGGAACCTTGCGTGGAATGCACTATCAAGCCGAACCCTACCAAGAAGACAAACTGGTCCGCTGCACGCAGGGTGTCATCTGGGATGTCATCATCGACTTGCGCAAGGAATCCCCCAGTTTCAAGAGCTTTTTCGGCGTCGAGTTGAGCGCAACCTCGCGAAATGCCCTTTATGTTCCAAAAGGGTTTGCCCATGGATTCCAAACGCTGACAAACGAAGCGGAGGTGCTTTATATGATGAGCGAACGTTACCACCCTGATTCGGCGCGCGGGGTGAGATGGGACGACGACGCATTTCGCATCGACTGGCCGATCCCCAATCCCATCCTGTCGGACAGGGATCGCTCGTTCCCCTTGTTCGTCGAATAGCATTCGTGCGAATTCTTCTCATAGGTCGAACCGGCCAGCTAGGCGGCGACCTCGTGCGGAACAATCCGGGGCACGACCTGATCGCCCCAGACCGGGTGGCGCTCGACGTGACGCGCGCCGCCCAGGTTGCAGCAGCGCTGCAGGAATATCGGCCGGAAATCGTGGTCAATTGCGCCGCTTTCCACAACGTGCCCCTCTGTGAGAAAGAACCCGAGCATGCGTTCGAAGTAAATTGTGTTGCGATGCGGAACCTCGCCGCCGAGTGCGATAGATCCGGCGTCCGCTTGGTTACGTTCAGCAGCGACTATGTTTTTGGCGGTGAGCGCCGCGAACCTTATGGAGAGTACGACCGGCCCAGTCCGCTGCAAATCTATGGAATTTCCCGCCTCGCCGGCGAACATGCGGTGACGTCTACGTCGCCCCTGCGCGCTGTAGTCATTCGGACCTGCGGGCTGTACGGTCGATCCGGGGCGCGATCGAAGGGCGGGAATTTCGTCGATGGGCGTATCGCGGACGCTCTGGCTGGCAAGCGAATCGAAATGGCAAGCGAACAGATTGTGACCCCGACGTCTACTGATGATCTTAGCCGCGCGGTGTTTGCTTTGATCGAACACGTATCACTTGAACCCGGCATCTATCACTTGGTGAACTCGGGCGCGTGCTCGTGGTATGAATTCACTTGCGAGATCGCTCGGGTGATCGGTGCGAATGTAGAAATTTTGCCGGTAGATCGAGGCGGCATTACCCAGGGGATGAGGCGGCCACTGTATTCAGTGCTCGCTAATCACCGAGCGCGGGCGCTCGGCATCACGCTTCGGCCCTGGCAGGATGCACTTGCCGAATACATTGGGCTCAAATATCCGGAGCTTGCCTAGGGTGGCCGAAGTCGCCGTTGTCCACCTGGTCAGGAAACAGAACGGCCCGGCACCCCTGTGCCGATTCATAGAGTCGTGGCGGGCATATCCTCCTGGACTGGACCACGAACTCGTCATCGTGTTCAAGGGTTTCGAAGAAGATTTTACCAGGTACGATGAACTCCTCGATGGAGTTTCCCATCGGCGAATTTTCATGGCCGATCGTGGGCTGGATTTGGCGTCGTACTTCGAAGCGGCCTTGCTTCTGGATTACAAGTATTTCTGCTTCCTGAATTCCTTTAGCCGGGTTCTTGCCCACGGATGGCTCGAACTGCTTTTTCGTTGCATCCGGTCTGAAGGTGTTGGTTTGGTGGGCGCTACAGGCTCGCACCAAAGCATTGCAGGCGGCTATACGAAGCAGGAACTGGATCTAAGGGCGCTCACACCCGGCACGCAGTTTGCGTGGCGTGTCCGGCGAGCCCTGCGTGATCGTCGTCCGAATGCAATGTCCCAGCGCGCTATCAGGTTAGTACTGCGACTGGCTGGCGTTTGGCGGCCAGCCCGGGATTTCGCACCGTTTCCTAACCCCCACGTGAGAACGAATGCATTCATGGCCTCGCGCGACATATTGATGCGCATGCGCCCCGGATCCATTCGAATGAAACATTCGGCATATAAGTTTGAGAGCGGCGTTGAAGGTCTGACCAGTCGCATCCGGAGACTGGGTCAGAAGGCTTTGGTAGTGGGTCGCGACGGCCGCGGCTACGAGCCCGAGACCTGGCCCTTGTCGAATACGTTCTGGCAATCGCGTGAGGAGAATCTTCTCGTGGCGGACAACCAGACGGAGTTGTACATGGAGGCAGACGCAGCAACCCGCGCCGAGCTTGCGCAATATGCCTGGGGAGACCAAGCCCGCCCGGGCTGAGTTTCACAATGGCAGACTCAATTTGCGGAGACTCGGATACTTCAGCATGCGGCGCATGCGGGGCGGAAATGAGGGCCTGGCTCGACACACGTGATTTCAATCGGAGTGTCTCGGGGCAGACCTTTCACTATCGTAAGTGTAGCGCTTGCAGCCTCATTTCGTTGGCAAACGTGCCGGGCGATCTCCGGCCTTTCTATTCAACCGAGTACCACGTGCATCCCGAAACGGATGAGGCCATCGAAGCCGGTGTGGCCCATGAAAAATATAAAATCGACTTGGTTAGACGGTTTGCCCACGCTGGACGCCTGCTCGAAATCGGGCCGTCGTGGGGAGCGTTTTGCCTGCTCGCCAAGCGCGCCGGATTCGAAGTCGAAGCGATCGAAATGGATTCGGTGTGCTGCGAATTCCTGAAGTCCCGCATTGGCGTAACTGCCTTTTGCAGGAACGACGAGGCTGCGGCATTGGCCGAGGCGACCCGTCCGGATATCATCGCCGCGTGGCACGTGCTCGAACACTTGCGGGATCCATGGAAGCTGATCGATGCCGCGGCGGCTGCTCTCCTGCCAGGTGGCGTGCTGGTTGTTGCGATGCCCAACCCCGAGGCCTTTCAATTTCGCCTCCTTGGCCGCTACTGGGCGCATGTCGACGCGCCTCGACATGTACATCTCGTGCCGCGTGACGTATTGAGATCCTGTGCCGAACGCGCCGGGCTTGCGCAAGTGCTCTGCACCACTCAAGATGAAGGAAGCATTGGCTGGAATGAGTTTGGGTGGGTTTACTCGCTGCCGCACCTGGTTTCGAGTCAGTTTGGAAAGCGGCTCCTGCGGTTTGCCGGCCGGAAAATCAGTCGCGCGCTTTCATTTCCAGAACGCATGGAAGGTGCTGGCAGTGCGTACACATCGGTCTTCCGCAAGCCGTCATGAAATTTTCCGTTTTGCTCCCCACCCGTAACAGGCTGGAGTTGCTTCGTCTCGCGGTCGAATCCGTGCAGATTCAGGACCATTCCGATTGGGAGATCCTGATATCGGACAACGCGTCGGATTCGGATATCGCCGCGGAAATGGCCAAACTCGGGGATGCGCGCATCAAGGTGCGCCGTTCGAACCGGCTGGTTGCGGTGACTGACAACTGGAATGAAAGCCTTTCGATGGCTTCGGGTGAGTACGTCATCATGCTGGGTGACGATGACGCCCTCGTGCCCGGAGCACTTTCGAAACTGCAGATCCTTTTGGAAGAATGGGCTTACCCCGATGCGATCTACGCTCAGGCGCGTCAGTATGCCTATGCGAACGTGGTTCCCGGCCATCCGGCGGCCTTCATGCAAACGGGCTATAACGCGTTTCTCGAAGGCTCCACCGAGCCATTCCGGATGAGCCGAGATATCGCCCGAAAAATGGTACGAGGAGCGCTGGCTTTTCGAATCCTCTACGGCTTCAATATGCAGCACTTCGTGTTCAGCCGCAGGCTTGTGGAGCGGTTGCAGCCGAAGGGACCGTTCTTCCAGTCGCCGTATCCTGATTACTATGCCGCAAACGCCATCCTCTTGGCTTCGGACACTCTGGTGGTAACGCCGGATTGCATCAGCCTGATCGGTATCAGCCCGAAATCCTTCGGCTTCTATTATGTGAACTCGAACGAAAAGGAGGGCGATGAATTCTTGAATAACAGGGCCACAGACGTTGTAGCGAATGATGCCCGCTACCCTCGGATACCCGGCAGCAGCATGAACGACTCCTGGCTCTGTGCAATGGAGACATTGAAGCAGAACTTCCCCGATGAGGGTACGTCGATCTCACATTTCCGTTATCGCAGTCTTCAATATCATGCGGTTCTCCAGTCCGGAGGAAAGCGTCGATACTGGACTGTGCTCCGGGCAATGCGATTGTGGGAAATTCCGGTGTTCGGCTTGGCGGCAGTGACGATCGCACTGGCGCGCGTGTTGCCAGGAAAAATGTCCAGGCGCGTGGGTGATGCAATCAGCCATGCGTTGTTCAGTCGATCCCCCCGGTTCGACCCCAAGCGGCGCGACGTTCCCTATCGAAGCATTCTCGAGGCAGCTCGAGGCAGTGGTGCCTGACACCAGTCCGCTGGTAACGATATGCATCCCCACATTCAATGACGTCGGGGTAGTCCGAGATGCGCTGGGTTCGGCGTTGCGCCAAACATACCGGCCGCTCGAAATCCTGGTGATAGACAATCACTCGACGGATGGCACGTGGGACGTCGTGAATGCGCATTCCGCGCACGACGCGAGGGTCCGGTGCTTGCGCCAAGAAAGGAATATCGGCATGGCGGCCAACTTCAATACATGCATCGAGGCGGCTGCCGGTGAGTTCTTGCTGCTTTTGTGCTCGGACGACGTACTTACACCGAACGCGGTGTCCCTTCTCGCCGAGGCCCTGTATGAGCACCCGAATGCGACGCTCGTGGCGGGTGCGCGCATCGAGGTCGACCACTCCCTTAAGGAGCGACGGATCCTGAAGGGACGATCATCGCGACAGGAAGTGGGTTCGTCGGAACTTCTGCGCGAGTGCTTTGCGTTCGGGAATCGCATCGGTGAACCGAGCGGGGTAATGTTCAGGCGCTCGGCGGCCACGCGCGGATTCAATGCGCGTTACAGCCAGGCCATCGATCTCGAGATGTGGTTCCATCTTCTCGAAAGTGGCTCGGCGGTCTTGATCCCAGAGGCGGCGTGTCTCATCCGCCGACACTCGGCGCAGACCACTTCCGCAAACATGCAAAGTGGCAGGATCGTCGCCGACAAAAGGCTGCTGTTTCGGGAGTATGCCGAACGACTTGCCCCTATATTGACGGTGGCGGAGAAATTTGGCTGGGATGTGCGCATGGCTTCGAGCATCGGGCGGTTGCGGGCCGACCGCCTCGAGGGGGCAACTGATGGCCTGCGCGAAGTGTTCTTTCCCCGGCTATTCTTTTCACTGCTATGCCCGCTGCTGAACTTCGCTTGGGGACTGCAACAAAAATTGGGCGATCAGCGTTTGTAACGATCATCGAACCGGACGATGTCTTCTTCGCTGATGATGTCTCCCGATTGCACTTCGATCAGGTGCAGTTCCTCATCCGTCGGATTCTCAAGCCGGTGTGTCTCACCTAGAGGTATGTACACCGACTCATTACGGTTCAAGGTGATGATCTGGTCGCCTTTGGTAACGCGGGCGGTACCCTTGACGACTACCCAGTGCTCAGCGCGATGATGGTGCATCTGCAGGGACAGCGCGGCGCCTGACTTCACCATTATCCTTTTGACCAGGTACCCCGGGGCGGAATCAAGGTTCTCGAAATATCCCCAAGGCCGGTATACCCGCAAATGGCTGAGGTGCTCTTCCCGACCCGAATCGCGTAGGTTATTCACGATCTCGCGCACTTCCTGGGCGCGAGATCGATCCGCGACGAGGATCGCGTCACTCGTTTCCACGATGACCAAGTCGTTGACTCCGAGGGTGGTTACCAACCGGCTGCTACCGAAGATCAACGAATTGGTCGTCTCGCTTGCGCTCACATCGCCACGGATCGCGTTACCGTTAGAGTCTTTTTCCGAGATCTCCCACAGCGCGGTCCACGAACCGACATCGCTCCAGGAGAATGCCGCCGGAACCACGGCCGCGCGCTTGGTTTTCTCCATCACCGCCCGGTCTACAGCCTCGGCGGGGCACGCAATGAACGCCTCCTTCCCCAAACGAATAAAATCCATGTCCCGCGACGAGAGTTCCACGGCGCATCGGGCGGCAGCCAGAATATCGGGACGAAATCGCTCAAGTTCTTCAAGAAAGTCAGTGGATCGAAATGCGAACATGCCGCTGTTCCAGTAAGCACGACCGGTTGCAATCAGAGCCTTTGCGACATCGACTGAAGGCTTTTCTACGAACCTTGCCACTCTGTACGCGCTTGGAGAGCCCTCGATTAGCTCCCCTCGCTCAATGTATCCGAAGCCACTTTCGGGGGATGCCGGAGAGATTCCGAATGTGATAAGTGAGCCTGCGACTGCGAGATCAGCGGCTTGTCTTACCGCGTCAGCGAATGCCACTGGCTCACCAATCGAGTGATCTGAGGGCAGCACTAGCAGGACGGGATTCTCGGTTTCGGTCAGCAGCGCGGCGACCGCGATGGCGGCAGCCGTATTTCGCCCTTCGGGCTCCAATACTGTCGTTGCATGCACACCAATCGCCGTCAGTTGGTCGGCAACCAGGAATCTATGCTCCTCGTTGCAGACTACAATTGGAGCGTTGTCTTGGGATGCCTGCTGCGCTCGCCGGGCTGTTTCCTGTAGCAGCGTGGCGCTTTCTGTTGACAGGGGCAGAAACTGCTTTGGCAGCAATTTCCGTGACATCGGCCAAAGGCGTGTGCCGCTCCCGCCGCAAAGAATGACGGGCTTAACGATTACGGAATGATGTGTCATGGGACGATTGGGTGATATCGCAGGAAGGGATTGTTGCAGTGCGCCTGAGGTGCGCGAGTGTAGCCCAGAGAACCCGGGGCAACAAAGGGCATAGGGCGAATACGTGACCCAGCGAATCCTAGTCACTGGCGCCAGCGGTTTTGTTGCGAGTACGTTGTTGGCTAAGAGAGCCGAAGATCTAAAATTTGTTGCCCTATCCAGGCGCCCGGTAGTCATCGGCGGCGTCGAATCGCAGATTGGCGGGGATTTGTCCGCGCACACCGACTGGCTACCCTTCCTCAAAGGCATCGATGCTGTCGTCCATCTTGCCGGGCGCGTCCATATTCGACCCCCCCAGGACGCTGCGGCGTACGCCGCCGAGAATTGCGAAGGCACCCTGAAGCTCGCGCGCGACGCCGTGGAGGCCGGAGTCTCGCGCTTCATATTCCTGAGCACGGCCAAGGTTTTGGGCGATGAGTCGGGCGACGCTGCGCTCGACGAGTCTGCGCCAGTACGGCCCAAAGACCTCTATGCGGCGTCGAAGCTGGCTGCCGAACGGGGGTTGGCCCAACTAGGTAGCAAATTGCACGTTACGATTCTGAGGCCTCCCCTTGTATACGGACCGGGTGTGCGCGCCAATTTCTTCGCGCTGCTTTCTGCCGTCGCGCGCGGTATCCCGCTTCCCTTCGAAAGCATCCGAAACAAGCGAAGCCTGATCAGCGCCGCAAATCTTGCCTCCGCGATAATGGCGTGTCTGAGGGCGCCAACCGGTCCTTTGCGCACGTTTCATGTGACGGACGGGGCGCCGGTTTCAACCCCAGACCTTGTGCGGGCCATGGCATTTGCGCTTGGAAAACCCGCCCGGATATTCCCGTTCCCGCCCCGTATGCTCGAGTTCTGTGGGGCGATCCTGGGCCGGCGCGAAACAGTTGCGAGGCTGACGCGCTCGTTCGAGATCGATGACGGCGCAATACGGAATCATCTCGGATGGCGGCCGTGCCAGCCTTTCGAGGCCGGTATCGCCGCGACGGCGCTGTGGTTCAAGTGCGAAGACTAGTCGGCAGATTTGGAACGCAAAAGACTTGTGACGGCTGCAAAAGCCGTTTCGACTGAAATATCCTCGACCCTATTCGACGGAGGGCGCAGTAACTTGTAGCGTACGCCCCACGGACGCCATCGTTCGGGCGGGGAATCTCCAAAGAAGCAGACAACCGGTCTGCCCAGACCTGCAGCCAAGTGCATCGCTCCGCCATCGCTGCAAACGACCGCGTCGCACTGGGCAAGTCCGGCGACCAAGTCGGGCAACGCCGAGGAGGGCCAAGCCAGCAGTGGTACTTTTGCACCGACCAAGTTTCTGATCGATTCCGCCTTTGCGTCGTCTCCCGGATGCTGTGGGTGGCTTGAATCTCCCGGCGACCATAAGAGGAGCGCGGTTGACCCGTGCTCCTCGTGCATGGCAATGCATAACTCGGCAAACCGGGCTGCAGGCCAGCGCTGCGTATTTCGGCGCGCGCTGATATGCAAGCCGATAAGGGGAGTGTTCTGATCATGCCCAACTGCATCCAGTCGCGCACGAACACGCTCGGAAGCGCTGGTAGAAGCAAATACGCGCAAGCCCGATGGTTGACCCTTGATGCCTAATTTAAATGCGGCCGAATAGGCTCGCTCGACCTCGTGCTCGCCTGATTTAGCGGAGTCGGAAACCACGATCCGCCGCGGCGAGAGCAAGCGGGAAAATGTGAGTGAGCGCATGTCCTGTGGGCCGGCCGGGATCAGCACGGCATCCAGGTTCAAACGCCGCAATTTCACGATCAGCGCGATTCGATCGAGCAGTGCGGAAACCGCACCGCCATTTGCGCCGACGTGCTTGAGCTTGGTGTAAACATACACATCGTCCACGTCGGGGTTCCCATCCAGTACCGGCGCGTTATAGCTGTTCACCAGTACGCCGATCCGCGCCGCTGGATACGCCACCCGCAGGGCCGCCAGTAACGGTGTCGTGCACACCAAGTCGCCGATATTGTCACGCCGGATCACCAGAATTGACGACGGAGCCGGCTTGGAATCCATCACTCGTCTCGCCCCATCTTATTGGCGAGAAACTTCAGGATATTGTGCGCACGATGCACCATCGCGCCATAGGAGAACTTTTCAATGTGCTCGGTAGCTCCCGCCGGGTCGAGACGGGTGCGACCTAGTGTGATCAATTGCAGGATGCGGCCAAAATCGGCTCCGCGATCTTCGCGTGGGTCGCGATACAGGAAGCCAGTTTTTCCGTCGACGACAGTTTCAGAAAAAGGAGGAGCGCTCGGGGCAAGCACGGGCGTGCCCAACGCTTGGGCCTCCAGAACATTCAGGCCGAGAGCCTCCTTCTCGGGCAACCCGGTCAGCAGGTAGTCAAGCTTCGGGTAGATCGTATCGACCGAGCGCTGATAACCCCAAAAGCGGACGCGATTTGCAATCGGGACCAGTGATTTCTTGATGTCCCGAACCTGGGCGTAACCGCCATTCCCGAATATCTCGAGGTTCACGTCAGGCGTCATCGAAATGTGGGGAGCCAAGAGTGCCAGCAACTGCGGAAACTGTTTGATGGGTGAAAGCAGCGATACGATTCCCAAGGTTGTCCCAGGGCGGCGGACAAATGATTCTCCAGTCAAAAAAGGCCGCAAAATCGGCTCTATTACGGATAGCGCGAAGTCCCGGCCTTTGCGCTTATCCCAGTGGTAAGGGGAATTTGCGATGATAGGTGCCGCGCTTTCTCTCGACGCGTGCTGGTCGAGCGCGTACGTCCCATACACTGGCTCTGCATATACCTGACCGATCCCCGCCTTGCGGAGCAAGCCGATGCAATAGTCGGACACTGTAAAGACGACAGAGTAACGCTCGAACTCTGTGGCGCTGCGATTCAGTATGGGCATATGCGCAAAACCTGTCAGGAAGTGCTTCCGTGCTGCAACATCAAGCAAAGGAAGTGGCAACCGGCTCTGCGTCATCACTAATGCACCGCTCGCGGGAAGTCGATCGAGAACGGAGGTGGGGTTGCTTACCGGGACGACTTCGATCGAAGAAGAGGCGATGCCGTCCCAAAAGCGATTGGATGGATCGACATACAAGCTGACTTGCGCGCCAGCGTCCGACAACGCCTTAGTGAAGGAGCGTGTAAAGACTTCCCCGCCGCCGATGGACGGTTGGAAGTTGATCTGGTGGATATGCAACGCGAATGCCTACGCTGGTTGCATGCGGATGCGCTTCAGGGCGAGCCAGCCCCCGAGCAGCAACATGCTGGACAGCGCGTGCTCGTGATGCAGGGTGGTGTTTACGAATCCGACAACGACCGCGACGATCCAAGCGCCAAGAGCGCCGCCCCAGTAAGCCCACCAT